>CAZDHR010000190.1:0-13010 GCA_964505295.1 uncultured Planctomycetaceae bacterium | reverse complement strand
TTGTATTGCTAGCGGTGCTGTCAGCACAACATGTTGTATGATTTTCGCTAAATGGTGCTGTCATACTAGGAACGAGGGTAAATCGCGCAGGGGCCGGCCGCAACGTTGACGGATAGGCAGTCCGTGCGTAGACTGACATGTAGTGCTGCAAATCCAGTTGTCTTGCTGAGGCACGCTTGTGTCGGTCAAACGGCATCGTACCGCCGTCATCCTCGTGCTGGCGAACTACGTGCTGGCACTGACCGTGGGCGAAGGCTTGCACGTCCACGCCCCTCCTCCGTCCGCCCGGACCAGCGGGACGTGCTGCTCGGGTCTGCCTCATAATCCGACCGGCTGCCCGGCCGAGCATTGCCACTGCCGCGTCCACCAGATCGCGGATCGCGCGGGAAGTTCTCCTCGCTCCTGCCAGTCCGGAAAGTGTCCGGTCTGCCAGTTCCTCGCACAGAAGCCGGTTCCCGACCAGCCGGTCGAGAGCGTTGTCTGCGCAGGGCCAACGTACGATCTGGTGGTAATCGAGCCGGCCCGCTGGGCGGCCCACGTCACTCGCACGCATAGCATCCGCGGCCCGCCTTCCGTCGCGTGAGCTGTTTTGCTTACCGATTCACGCCGTCTTCGCCCGGATGACGCTGCGCCCTCGGCGCGGCTACTATCCAAGCGGTTCGCAATTCCTGAGGGTATCACGATGCTTGCGCGAAAGCAAGGCTTTACACTAGTCGAGCTGTTGGTGGTCATCGCTATCATCGGCATCCTGATCGCTCTGCTTCTGCCCGCCGTTCAGGCCGCGAGGGAGGCTGCGCGGCGGGCTTCGTGCAGCAACAACCTCAAGCAGATCGGGTTGGGGCTGCACATGTACCATGACACCTTCAAGCGTTTGCCTCCCGGCTGGTGGGGGTACGACCCGAGTACGGGGCAGCCGCACTGGTTCGGCTTGCCGGGCTGGGCGTGGAGCGCCGCGATCTTGCCCTACATGGAGCAGATGGCGGTGCAAGAGAGCCTGGTCCACTTCGACCTGCCGATCTTCGACCCGGCCAATAACGCAGCCCGGGTGCTGCCGATTGAGATCTATCGCTGTCCTTCGGACGTCGCCCCCGAGACGTTCGAGCTGCTGGACGACCGGGTGAACGGCGCGCCCTGTTTGGTCAGTTCCCCCTGCCCCATCGAGCTGGCCACGAACAACTACCTCGGCGTGTTCGGCACCGTCGACTTCCACCTCGTTTGTCCCGGCACGACGTGCGTGGGCGACGGCACGTTCGTCCTCAATCGCGGGTTCCGGTTCGCCGATATTCGCGACGGGCTCAGCAACACGCTGGCAGTGGGTGAGCGGTCCTCGAAAATCGCCCCGTCCACGTGGGTCGGCGTGGTCACGTGCGGCGAGCACGCCCCGGCGCGAGTCTGCGGCGTGTCCAGCTACCCGCCCAACTCGGAAGAGCAGCCGGTCCACTACTTCCACAACTTCAGCAGCCGTCACCCTTCCGGCACCCAGTTCCTGGCGGCCGACGGCTCCGTGAAGCTGATCGCCGAGACGATCGACGAGAGCACGTACCACGCCCTCTCGACCCGGGCGGCGGGCGACATCGTGGGAGAGTACTGACGCGGCCGGGCTTGAGTGCCCGGTTCAACATCGCCGACTGTCGGGCGATGGCGGCCAGCGCGGGGCAGCCGGGACGGGCGGCAAGTCTGCCGCGTCGGCTTCTTCCGCCATCGCGAGACGGGGCGGACCGTCTTCGGCCTGTTGCCCGAGTCGCAGCGGGAGATCGACCGGTCCCACGACGTCCGTCGGCAAGTGATCCCGTATGCCGGCCGGCGTGCCGCTTCGCCGGCGTCAGCCGCTGTTGGAGCGACTCAGCCGCGAGGGCTACAACGTCCTGGCCGAGCTCGAAGCGACGCTCCAGGCCCAAGCGTATCGCGAGGCGTGCCAGGTCATCTCCATGTCGATGGTCACCGAGGGGCTCGGCCTGCTCCCCGACGGCGAAGACCAACGGCTGTGGACCTCGCTGCCGCTGGCGATTGAGCGGGCGATGCGGAAGCACCCTGCACTGCGCGAGACGATGCAGGACGAGTTCGGGGCGCTGGCCGAGCTCCGCGTGTCCCGGCCGTTCGGTTACGCGAAGAGCATGCCCGCGTAGCCGACCACGCGGCTGGTGTCGCCGGAGGCCTCGGCGCTGGTCGTGTAGCCGACCGGCTCGCAACGGTCGAGCGAGTCGAGCCGGCGGAGCGTCTCCATCACCAGCACGGCGGGCAACATGCCGCACATGCTGATCCGCTTCTCGGTGACGGTCTGGTAGAGGCTCGCCGGGTCGAGACCCTCGATGCAATCCAGGGCCATCCGGTCGACGTGCCGTGTCTCGGCGTCGCTGGCGAAGTGGTTCATGTCGGTGGAGATGATCAGCAGGGGCCGCTCCGGCAGCTCCCGGAGCACGCCGGCCATCTCGTCGGCGAACCGCTGCAACTCGCCCAGGTCCGCCCCCTGGATGGCGATCGCGATGCCCAACACCTTGGCCTCGGGCGCCAATCGCGCCAGGAAGGGTAGCTGCACTTCGATGGAGTGCTCTTGCGTGTGGGGCACGGCGTCGAGCTCCAACCCGGTCACCGCGTCGGCCAACTGCCGGGCCAACTCGGGGTCGCTCTTCAGGTCGCGCCCGGGCAGCGACCAGGTGTCGTGCGGGGCGACCGACCAGTTGGCCCCAACGGGGCGGTGTCGCGGAGCGACGATGATCACGCGCTCGGGGATCTCCAGCCTGCCGAACACCTGGGCCGCCAGCCGGCCCGAATACTGCCAGCCGGCGTGCGGCACCATCGCGCCCGGCCACGCCTGCCGATCGGGCTTCTCGGGCAAAAGCTCATCGAGCACGTCGTCGAGCTGTTGGGGGTCGGCCGGGTAGAAGCCGCTCGTGGGAAAGGAAGGGCTGGCGGCGGCGGGTCGCCGGACGTGGGGCCCGGCTTGCGGGTTCCCCACGTTGCTCGCCATGAACCGCGGCTCGGTCGTCGTCACCTCGAAGCTGCAAACCGCGGCTGTCTTGGACGGGCTGGGAAGTCGGGCCTTCTCGATTGCCTGCTTCACCAGCTCCTCGGCCGAGCGATCCGTGTCGTAGGCGAGCGCCCAACTGCCCCGATCGGCCACCATCACCGCCCGGCGGCGCGGATCGACGCCCTCCAGCTCGGGCTCGGCCACGGTGCCTTGCATGGCCGAGTCCCACAAGACGCTCAGTCCGAGCGTCAGGCCCTCGACGGTTTGCGCCGTGATCCGCCTGGCCTGCAAGGCGCGAGCCGCCACCTTGACCAGGTCGAACAGCCCGGACTGAAGCGGCATGTCGGCCCGAAGGGAGACGCGGCTGCACTCCACCTTCTCCTCTTGCCCCGGGAGGTGTACGGTGAGTGCGGCCCCGCACACTTCGCCGTCGAACCCGCCAGGGGCGTACGTGCTGGCCGTTGCGCCGTAGAGCATCGCGATCAGGTTCTGCCGGCAGAAACCGGCCAGCGCGATCACGTCGGCTTGCGTGGGCCCGCCGACGGGCACGCCCGCGGCATCGCTTCCGGTCCCGGGCTCCAGTCGTCCGTGGATCGCGTAGCCTTCGAACGTCATCAGCGTCGTGTGGTCGTCGAGCCAGGCGTCGCTGGGAAGCCCCGCCTTGCGGCAGACCGCTTCGAGGAAGGCTTCCGCGTCCATCTTGTGTTCCGTGGCCACGCCGGGTAGTAGAAGCCCCCGGGCGTTTCCACGCATGATCTGGAGCCCGTGCCGTCCGATGGTCAAGGCGCTCGCGCGATCGCGTCCTTGGGCGGTCACCTTCTCCAGCCCCCAGAGGATCCAGACTTCCATGTCGAGGTGTTCCAGCTCGGTGGGCGAGATGGGGGGGAAGCGGGGATCCTCCCTGGCCGCCCGAAACGCCGCGTGGTCCAACGCTACGTGAAGCGGGATCGACTCTCCCAGATACCCGCAGCACGACCGCAACTGACCGCTCCGCTTGAGGCTCACAAACGCGCCCAGCACGGGCCGCTCGCCCACGTCGGACAGAACCTCGTCGAGCCGCTCGCTCGGCAGCGATTGCACGGCCGCCGCCACCCGGCGACCGGCCGTCTGGAACACCAGGGCTTCCTGCTCGTCGGTCAGTTCGGGGCGATCCGGAGCGACCCTCGCGGGGTCCGGCGGTTTCGGACGGTCGGCTTCCATCGTACTGTCTCCCTTCGACGCAGAGGGACTCGGCTTGGACCGGGCGAACGTGGCAATGCGCACCGGCTGCCGCCGATTGCCCCAATCGCCGGGCCGATCGGCGAAACGGCCCGCGATCGCCGTGCCGCAACGTGCGCACTTCGCTTGCTTCAGGGCGTACACGCCCAACTGGTATCCGTCCCGTTCGATCAACAGCTCCCCGCAGCCCGGGCAGTACGTGCTCTGGCGACGGCGGTCGCTGACGTTTCCTGTATAAACATAGTGCAGGCCGGCCTGCCGGGCGGCGTCGTACGCGGCGGCCAGCGTGGCCGGCGGCGTGCGAGGCCGGTCGGTCATCTCGAAATCGGGGTGGAACGCCGAGAAATGGACCGGCACGTCGGGCCCCAGCGCTTCGGCGATCCAATCACCCATCCGCCGGATCTCGTCCGGCGAGTCGTTCTCCCGGGGCACGATCAGGTTGGTGATCTCCAGCCAGACGTCGCTCTCGTGCGCCAGCCACCGCAGCGTATCCAGGACCGGCTGCAAATGGCCGCCGGTCAGCCGGTGGTAGAACTCCTCGCTGAACGCCTTGAGATCGACGTTGGCCGCGTCCATCACCTCGAAAAACGGCCCCCGAGCCGCCGACGAAATGTACCCGTTCGTCACGGCCACCGTTTGGATGCCCCGGGCGTGGCAGGCTCGGGCCGCGTCGATCGCGTATTCGGCGAAGACGATCGGATCGTTGTAAGTGAAGGCGACGCTTCGACATCCGTGCTGCCCGGCCGCCTCGGCAATGGCCTCGGGATCGGCCACGTCGCAATGGGCATCGACCTGGCGCGACCGCGAGCTGGTCCAGTTCTGGCAGAACTTGCAGCCCAGGTTGCAGCCGGCGGTGCCGAACGAGAGGACCGACGTGCCGGGATAGAACTGGTTGAGCGGCTTCTTCTCGATCGGGTCGATGCAGAAGCCCGTGCTGCGGCCGTACGTCGCGGAGACCAGCCGGCCATCGACGTTCTGGCGGACGAAGCAGAAGCCTCGCTTCCCCGGCGCGATCACACAGCCTCGGGGGCACAGGTCGCAGACGAGCTTGCCCGCCTCCTCCGATTCGTGCCACCACCCGGCCGTCCTCGACCCGTCGGGCCCGGCCGGCTCGTCCGGCGGCAGGTTCACGTTCCGCGGCATGCGAAGCCCCCCAAGATAGGCATACCCGCTCCTCGCTGACGATGCTCAAGCATATCACTTTGCCGACCCCCCGGGTACCACTCTGGAGGAGTGATCCGCAGCACGTTGGCGAGTCAGATTCGGTTCAGATGCCCCGTTGGCCGGTTCGAGGCGTGGCACTAAGATGGTCGAGAAGCGGCCGTTGCGCGGCCCGAGTCGGACAGCGACACCCCCACGTGAGGTACACCTGAATGGACGCGGCGATCACCACGCTGGCCGTGCTCGGGCTGATGGGCGCGGTGGTCTTGCTCTTCCGGGCGTACGTGCGGCGGCCGGCCCGGATGTCCCAGGACGATCCCCCCGGGGTGCGCACCCTCGTGACCTTCTCCGGCACGGACCCCGAGCTGTTTGAGGACGACAAGGAGGACGGGCCGCTGGTGGGAGTCCGGCTCTTCCGGATGCTCTGCGACGGGCTGACCGGCGGGCGGATCGCCGTCGAGAGCCAGGGGACGATCCAGAACGCGCAGCGGGCCGAGTGCGTCGCGGGAGGGGAGCGGCTCGCACTGGTGCTGGAATGGGTCGACCGGACCTGGGTGGCGAGCGTCGAATGGGTGCCGGAAACGGCGGCCGAGAAGCGGCACATCGCCCTGACCCAGCAGGTATTCGCCCCGCCCGACGGCCCCGGCCTGCGGCAGCTCCTCTCCGCCCTGGACGGCTGGCTCAAGGCCCAGCCCCAGCTCACCGACGTGCGGTGGTTCCGCAAGGAGAAATGGATCGCCGAGGATACGTCGGACCCGCGCGACGGCCCCGTCTCGTAGCCCAGGCATGTTGCCCGGATTCCTTGTCGCCAAGCGCTAAGCCCGGGCTACGAGCTTCGCCCGCGATCCTGGAGCCTACTTCGCTTTCACGGGGAGCAAGCGGACGCTTTCGACGTCCATGCAGGTGCCCCCGCCGGCAACGAGCTTGACGATCACCCAGGGGCCTCGGACGCCCATCTTCTGAAGGTCGATCTCCGCGACGTGGTAGGCGTTGGAGCCGGCCGGAAAGCTGCGGGGCCAGTAGTCGCCGTAGAGCCCTCGGGTGTCGGCGACGATGGTGTGAACGAGCTGGTCGTTCATGTAGATTTTGAGCGAGCCGCCTCGCGTCGTGGAGTGGACGCCTTTGCCCCAATGGTGCCCGTTGGCGATGCGCAGGCTCACTCGGTCGCTGTTCTCGGCGAGGGCGATCTTGCAGGCTGCTGCGCCGCCGCTTGTGAACGGGCCGCGTGTGCTACCGCCGACGATGATCACCCCGCCATTCTTGTCGACCGTGGCGCCGCGGAACGCAAGGAACTGCGTGTAGAAGGCGACCGGGGCGAGCTGCTCGGCCATCTTGGGCGTGACGCCGGACGGCAAGCGGGTGGGGAACTTCAGGTTGTCGATCCTGTTGGGCCGCTCGGTCGCGGTCGGCCAAGCCGTGGTCGCCCAGGGCCGACGAGGCCAACCGTAGGTCACGGTGCCCAGGACGACCAGCGCCACCAAGGGCGCGACTCCTCGACGTACGTTCATCACAGATCTCCTCATGCAACGGGACGGGAGTGGGAAACGGAGCACGTCGCGTGAGGCGACGTTTGCCATGCCTTTTCTGGCGGTTAAGCGAGGGCGTGCGCGGTGAAGGGTTACCTCACCGGATCCGGCTCGGGTCCTCGTCCTTGCGCACGCCCCCGCACCGCGTCATCCCCACAATTACGAGAGCAGTGATGGTAAGAGGCAGGATTCATATCTGATTTCATGTTTGTGTATCATTCGGACAACCTAAAAATACGCATCGAAAAAAGAAGTAGTTCACGACTATCCGCCCTCCATTCGAGAAATTTCGTTTTTTTATGGAAGTCTCCACAATTTGATAAGAACCGATTCCGCCGGTCCTGGCGCGCGGGGGGCCCTCGGAGAAAACGCCCGGGACCAGACGGACGGGGGGGAGGCTTGAGCGGCAGATTGGCCGGGAAGAGACCCGACGCACGGGGCGACCACGAGCGTGTCTTAGAGACGCCCTTCCGGCTCGCCCTCTTCGGCCCAGCACTCGCGGATCCGAGCGAGCTTGCGCTCCACGGTTCGCGGGGCGCAGCCGAGCTGTCGGGCGATCTCCTCGTTGGTGTAGCCTTCGAGCTTGTAGAGGGCGATCTGCCGGAGCGATTCGTCGGTGAGCCGTTCCAGCAGCGATGCGCACTGCTCGGCCACCAGGGCGGCGACCTCGGGCGTGGGCTCCTGGCCGAGGACTTCGCCTATGCCCACCCCCTGCTGGGAGGCCTGGGCGCGGACGAACACCGATTCGCCCCGCACCGTCCCGCCGCCCCGCTTCTGACGGTGGCTACGTCGGATTTGGGCCACGGCCTTGCGGCTGGTGATCGTCACCAAGAGCTTCCACAGGTCGTGACGGTCGTCGAGACGCGGGAATCGGCCCGCCGCGGCGCCGCGATAGAAGCTGTGAAAAGCGCTCAGCGCGACGTCCTCTTCGTCGGCCATGCGACGGCTGCTGTCGCCCAGCTTCTGCCGGGCCAGGCGGACCAGTCGCTGGTAGTACCGTTCCCAGATTCGCTGGATCGCCGACTCATCCCCCTCGGCGAGCCCGGCAAGCCATTGAGTGACTTCATCGTCCGCGGCGGCGGGTCTCTCGCTTGTCATGGCGAGCGGTTCCCTTGAGAAGACCTGAAACGAAACGGACTCGTCACCGGCAATTATAAGGGCAGTGCCCCCCGCCCGAAACCGGGTAGTCGGTGGCAGCCACCCCGCGCACGAGCCCGGCCCAGCACCAGCCGTGCGGAGGTCCGCCTTGCGAGGGCTTGCACGGCTTCTTGACAGAAGTCTACGCTAAAGGCTGAAAGGGTGTGCTGCGGGCTTCGTCAACGGTCGGGGCTGACGGCCGGCCCATACCCGTGGGGGGGAGCCGTCGGGGCGAAGGAGAAAAAAGTCGCCTGAGCCCCGTAATCCATGGCGGGTGACGGCCACAGACGGGCATAATTCAGAAGGGAGCCCGGATTCTCGGGACGAACTGAACCTGCGCGAGGGAGACGCCGTGGACGCCGAGAAGACACTCGATCGGTTCGAAGCAGCATGGCAGCGGGGCGAGCCACCGGAAATTGCGGAATACGTCAGTTTTGCGGCCGTCTGGTCGACGGAGCCCGACGCTCGCCGGAACCTGGCGGTCGAGTTGGTGATGATCGACCTCTGGTATCGGTGGCGCCAGGCCAGCCGCGGTCGCGTCGCCATGGTCGCCCAGGCCGCTGCCGGCCGGGAGGGCGAGCCGACGACCTCCGACTTGCTCCCAGACCGGCCCCGGCTGGAAGACTACGTGCGAGCCTATCCGGAGTTGGGCTCCCTGGAAGACCTGCCCCCGGTGGTGATCGCCGAGGAGTACCGGGCGAGGCGGCAGTGGGGCGATCGTCCGACGCACGCGGACTACCTCGCCCGCTTTTCCCACCAGGCGTCGCGGTTGGAGGAGCTGCTGTCCGCGATCGACGGCGAGTTGGCCGAAGATACGGTTGCTTCCCGCGAGACCTCCACCTCGGAGGGCACTCCCGTCACCACCGACGGCGCTTCGCCCGTTGCCCGACCCGCTCCCCCGGCGATGATCGGCAAGTACCACGTGATCGGGGTGTTGGAGGAAGGCGGGCAGGCGCAGGTGTACCGGGCGATTCACCCGACGCTCTCGAAGGAGCTGGTGATCAAGCTCGGGCGCCGGCCCATGGGCTCGCGCCCCACGGATCAGCTCGTTGCCGAAGGGAAGCTGTTGGCCGAGCTGGAGCATCCGAATCTTGCGCGGATCTACGACATGGACTTCCACGAGAACCGCCCGTATCTCGTGATGGAGTACGTGCGAGGCCGGACCCTGCGCCAGTGCGCCCGGCAGCAGCGATACGCCCCGCGCGACGCCGGCCGGCTGGTGGCCAAGATCGCCCGGGCGTTGGCCGTGCCCCACGCCCGCGGCATCGTCCATCAGGACCTCAAGCCGGGGAACATCATCATCGACGAATCGGGCGAGCCGCGCGTGATCGATTTCGGGCTGGCCCGGCTTCTTCCCGTTTGGGTCGAAGACTCCGACGACGCGCCGGGCAGCATCAGCGGCACCGTCCAATACATGTCGCCCGAGCAAGCCCGCGGCGAGACCGACAAAATCGATCCGCGAAGCGACGTGTTTGCCCTGGGCGCCGTTTTGTACTTCCTCCTCGTTGGCCGGGCGCCCTTCGTGGCCGAGAACGTGATGGCCTCCCTGGAGCGGGCGCAAGAGTGCGACTTCGACCGAGCGGCCCTCCGCCAAGCCGGGGTCCCTCGCGCGCTCGAAGCCGTGTGTCTGCACGCGATGCAGGCCGAGCCCGACCAACGATACTCGAGCGTCGAAGCCATGGCCTGCGACCTGGAGCGAGCCGTGGCCGGGCCCCGATCCTTGAAGCGGGTCCTGACGGCCGTCGTCGGCACGGCGGCGGTGGCGGCCGTGTTGTTCGGGCTGTTGAACATCCCGGGCGACACGCCGGTGCACCCGGACCGGATGCCGGTCGTCGTCCCCGAAATCGAACCGCTCGATGTACCGGCTTTCCTGGGACGTTCGCTTCGGCACGACTTCCAATTGGATTTCGAGCTCATCGACTGCCCCAACGAGGGAAACAGGGTGGTCGTGCCCGAAGGACCGGTCACGCTTAGCATCGAAAGCGAACAGACTTGCTACGTTAAGATCTTCCACTACGATCAGAATGGCGTGGCCCAAACGCTGTTCCCTGAGTCGGCGAACGACGACGACTGCGTGGATGACGAGAATGCGCTGACGCTTCGGTTCAACATGACCGCATCGGGCGCCCCGGAGTACGTGCACGTGATCGCGTGCCGCGAACGATGGGTAGTCCCGAAAGGAGAGCCGGACGGGCACGTCACGCTCGCGGAAGTGGATTCGTGGCGCGATTTCACGAAGGGGATGGAGAGGCTGCCGGATGCGTCGTTGCTGATCGCCGAGCAGTTCTACGAAGTGAACGTTCAGAAATCGGAGAACGCGGACCGGTCCCAAGCCGATGGAGACGATTGACCTTTGCACCCGTGTTGGAGCCTCCATCGCGCCCCAAGCCCAGGGGTTGCAACCCCTGGGCTTCGTACGTGCTTCGTTCTCAACACGGAATTGGGTTGCATTTGCTCCGTCTTCAACACAGAAATCGACCGGCCGGAAAGACCGCGGATGACGAACGAACGTGAGTAGCCGAGCGATGCGCTCTCGTCGATTTCAACGAATCCCGTTGGTAGTGACCCGATTCATCGGGTCGGGGGATTACGGTGCGCGCGGCGACCGCATGAATGCGGTTACTACAAGCCGCGGCGGCGCTTGGGCGTGCGCTGCGCTGGCGGCGATCGTTGCGATCGCGCTATCGTCCGTGTGCGCGGTGGCTGCGCAAGAGCCGGGAAAGCCCGCGGCGTTGTCCGAGGAGACGGAACAAGCACTGTTGAAGGAACTGCGGAGCCAAATGGCCCAGGCCCAGCGGCTCCGCGCCGAAGGCAAGCCGGCCGAGGCGATCGGGGCCGCCCGGAAGGCGCTCGAGTTGGAGAAACGCCTCTTCCCTGAGCCGCACCCCGCGCTGGCCGACACGCTGCTCTGGCTCTCCCAAGCCCACCAGGCTTGCGGCCAGTGGGCCGAAGCCTTGCAGTGTGGTCGCCAGGCCGTGGAAATCCGCGAGGCAACCCTTCGGCCGGAACATCCCGGCTATCTCGCCAGCCTCAACCACCTGGGCCTGCTGTATCACGCGATGGGCGACCACGCCAAGGCCGAGCCCGTCCTGCGGCGAGCCCTGGAAGTCGCCCGTGCGATTCACGGACCGAAACATCCGGACGCGATCTGGTGTCTGAACAACCTGGCGGAGCTATGCCAGACGAAGGGCGATTACGCCGAGGCGGAACCGCTCTTGCGCGAGGCCCTGGAAGCGTGTAAGGAAGTCCGCGATCGGTGGCCGGCCGACTACGCCGTCGCGCTGAACAACCTGGCCGGGTTGTACGCCGCGATGGGTGACTACGCCCGAGCGGGGCCGCTCCTGCGCGAGGCGCTCGAGATCCGCAAGGCCGTGTTCGGCCCGGAGTCGGCCGAGTACGCGGCCAGCCTCAACAACCTGGGGGGGCTCTGCGTGGAAAAGGGCGACTTCGCCCAGGCCGAGTCCCGGTTGCGCGAGGCGCTCGATATCCGCAGGAAAGTGCTCGACCCGCGCCATCCCGATTGCGCCACGACGCTCGACAACCTGGCGGCGGCGTGCCAGTCGCTCGATAGGCCGGCGGAGGCCGAGAAACTCTACCGCGAGGCGATGGAGATCCGAAAGGAGGCGCTCGGCACCAGGCACCCCGACTATGCCCTCAGCCTGAACAACCTGGCCGCCCTGTATCGGGCGATGGGCGATTACGAACGGGCCGAGCCGCTCTATCAGGAAGCGTTGGAAACGAGAGAGAAGGCATTGGGCAAGGAGCACGCCGACTACGCCGTCAGCCTGAACAACCTGGCCGTGCTCTACCGGTCGATGGGCGACTATGCCCGCTCCGAACCGCTCTACCGCACGGCCCTGGACATCCAGCGCCGTCTCCTCCAAGAGACGTTCGCCGTCTTGTCGGAGCGCCAGCAACTGGACATGACCCGCAGCCTGCGCCGCACGCTCGACGGCTATCTCTCCGTCACTTCGAAGGCCGACGACGCCGAGCGGTCGTACGGATACGTGTTGGCCTGGAAGGGCATGGTGTTCGTGCGCCAGCGACAGACCCGGCTGGCCAGCGCGCGTCCCGAGCTGGCATCCCTCGTCGACGAGTTGCAGAGCACGGCGAGCGGGCTGGCCGCGCTGGTCTTCTCGCAGCCGGCCCCGTCGCAGCACGCGGTCTGGCGGAAGCGGGTTGCGGAGCTTTCCGAGAAGAAAGAACGGCTCGAGGCGGAGCTGGCCCGGCGCGGTGCCCCGTTCTCAACAGGGGAAGAGGAACTCACGGCCGAACGGCTCCGCGCCGTAATCCCCGCCGACACGGTGCTGGTCGATTTTCTGGAGTACGCACGCAGCCTCCCCGCGGCCAGTGGAAGCGAGGACCAAAGCGCTCCGCAGCCGTCGCCCACGCCGCACCTGGCGGCCTTCCTCGTCCGCCCGGATCGGCCGGTCGCGCGCGTCGACCTGGGCCCGGTCGCGCCGATCGGGCAGGCGATCGACGCGTGGCGCAGCACGCACGGTCAGGCAGCCAAGGGGGCCGACGCCGCGATGGAGCTCCGCCGCCGAGTCTGGGCGCCGTTGGAGGAGCACCTCGGCGACGTGGGCACCGTGCTCGTCTCGCCCGACGGGGACCTGGCCCGATTCCCCCTGGCCGCCCTGCCGGGCAAGAAGGCGGGTACGTATCTCTTGGAGGAACGGGCGCTGGCGGTGGTCCCCGTGCCGCAGTGGCTACCCGAGATCCTTGCCGAGCCCGCCACGCCCACGGCCGACGGGCCCCAACGCGATCCTGCCGAGCCGTCCTTGCTGCTTCTGGGCGACATCGACTACGACGCTCCGTCCCGCCCGTCGCAAGAGGATGCCCCGCCCGGCCTGGCCGCCACGCGCCACGCCGCCATGCACTTCGATCGGTTGGACAGCTCGCGGGGCGAGATCCTGGCGGTGCGCGACTCATTCGAGCTGGCCTACGCCGACGGCGACGTCCGCCTCTTGCGGCGGCACCAGGCCACCGAGGCCGCGTTT
>CAZDHR010000189.1:0-13060 GCA_964505295.1 uncultured Planctomycetaceae bacterium | reverse complement strand
GGCGCCGTGGTGGTCGGCTACGTGACGCACCTGGTGCTCGACGAAATCTACAGCATCGACTGGCACCGAGGTCGGTTGCGCCTCAAGAAATCGTTCGGCACCGCGCTGAAGATGTTCAGCCACAAGTGGTGGCCCAACGTCTCCACCTACCTGAAGCTGGGCGTGCTCACCTACATCGTCCTCTGCGAGCCGGGCTGGATGGACCGGGTCCGCCAGCACCGCCCCTTGGACTGGGCCCAGAACTGGGTCCAAGAGAAAACGCAAGACGCGCCCCGCAATCCGGCGCTGGAAGCGGCCGAAACCGCACCCGGCGATGCCCATCGCGCCCTGCCCGCCGAGTTGCTTCCGGACGTCGATCGCGATTCACGCGACGGCGTGCCGCGCGATCCGCCACGCGATCCGCTCGAACCGAGAACGGCGGAAGGCGGCTTTCGCTTCCTGCGGTGATAGAGGGCGAACGGCTACCGCTTGCGAGGCCGCGCCAAGTCGTCACTCTCCAGCACGAGCGTCACCGGCCCGTCGTTCACGAGCTCGACGTCCATGTGCTCCCGAAATCGCCCGGTGGCCACGGCGATTCCCCGCTCGGCGACCGCGTCGACGAAGACCTGGTAGAGCTTCTCGGCCAGCTCGGGGCGGGCGGCGGCCACGAAGCTGGGGCGGCGCCCTTTGCGGCAGTCGGCCAGGAGCGTGAACTGGCTGACGACGAGCATCGCCCCGCCCACGTCGGCCAGGGCGAGGTTCATCTTCTCCCGGTCGTCTTCGAAGATCCGCAGGCCGGCGATTTTCTCGGCCATGCGCCGGGCGTCGGCCTCCGTGTCGTTTTCGGCCACGCCCAACAGCACCAAGAGCCCCGTGCCGATCTCGCCCGAGGTCTCCCCAGCGACCGTGACCTTGGCACGACGGACGCGTTGGATGCAGGCGATCATCGGCGTGGACTCGGATGGTGATGGACTGAGCAGTGACAACTCGCCCCGCGTCTCGCACACGCCGAAGGGCACAGTGCGATCACGCGACGTTCGTAGGGTGGGTCGAGGCACGAGACCCACGAGATTGCCGGCTTTCCACGTCGGGCGCGTGGGTCTCGTGCCTCGACCCACCCTACGCCTTCTTGTGAAATCGCCAGCCGGCAGCCACAATACCGGATCGATTCCCGAGAGGCAAGGACCCGGTGCACGAGTGCCCCCCGGTGCCGTACAATGGACGTTCGTGGGCCGTGTCTTCGCAGATCACGTGCATGACAACCGTTGCGAGCACTGGGGGCCGTCTGGTCGATGAACGAAACGAAGCCGCGAATCGGAATCACCCTGGGCGATCCGGCGGGCGTGGGGCCGGAGATCGTGGTCGGGGCGTGGGGGCGGCCGGAAGTGCATCGTTGGTGCCGCCCGGTGGCCCTGGGCCGACCCGAGATCCTCCGTCGGGCCGTCGAGCTTCGGGGCACGGGGGCGGAGGTCGTTCCGGTCGAGTCGCCCGAGGGAGCGGAGCCCGCGGCGGGCGTCATCCCTTGCCTGGTTTGCGGGCCGGAAGACGCGTTGGACGTCGAGCCGGGCACGATCGACGCCCGGGCGGGCCAGGCGGCCTACGACGCCGTGGTGACGGCTGCCCGGTTGGCCCTGGACGGCAAGCTCGACGCGATGACCACCGCACCGCTCCATAAGGAAGCACTGAACAAGGCCGGCCACCACTACCCGGGACACACGGAGCTACTGGCCGAGACCTGCGGGGTCGGCGACTTCGCGATGATGCTCTACCTCGGCCCGAGCGACGAGCTGCGTTCGCCCCACGGGCTGGCGGTGGTCCACGCCACGCTGCACACGGCGTTGGAGAAGGCGATCGTCGGGCTGAGCGAAGAGGATATTCTCGTCAAGGCCCGGCTGGCCGACCGCTTCATGACCCGCCTGACCGGCTCGCGACCGCGGATCGGGGTCTGTGCCCTGAATCCGCACGGCGGCGAAGGCGGCCTGTTCGGCTACCAGGAGCAGCGAATCATCCGCCCGGCGGTCGTGCAAGGTTGGGAGGAGGGGCTGGACTTGGCCGGTCCGCTCCCGGCCGACACGGTGATGGTCCACGCCCGAGACGGCAAGTTCGACGCCGTCGTGGCGATGTACCACGACCAGGGCCACATCGCCCTGAAACTCCTCGGGATGCACCGGGCGGTGAACGTCACGCTAGGACTCCCCATCGTCCGGACCAGCGTCGCCCACGGCACCGCCTTCGACATCGCCTGGCAGGGCCAGGCCGAAGTGGGGAGCATGCTGGAAGCGGTCCACGTGGCGAGCCGGTTGGCGGGAGGGAGTGCGGAGTAGGGACTGGGGAGTTGGGAGCAGGGAGTGGGGAGTGGCGAGTGGTCGGTCGTTGCGGAGGGCGCGATGTCGTGGGGCTCGGCGGCGTAGTGACACGCCGATGCAGCGTTCATCCTTCCTCATTCATCATTCATCCTTCCTCATTCCTCATTCCTCATTCCTCATTCCTCCTCCCCCCCTGCCCTGCCCCGAATACTGGCCGGCTTTTCTCTGGAGGGGCGTAAGCAAGCCCGACGGATGGGCGGGTTTCCAGCCGACTTCTGCTGAGGAGCGGATTCGTGCCGAACGACCCCGACGAGCGTGTCCGGCCGCGTCCCTTCTGGCAGGTCTTCTTGATCGGCCTTTTGGTGGGCGCGTGGCTGGTGGCTGCCCTGGCTTTCTGGCACTTGCGATTCGGTCGCTCGGCGCTGCCCGTGCACGTGTCGATCCGGATGGTTGGCACGTCGGGCAACGATCGTATCCAGCTCGCGTGGGAGTACCGACGCGGCGGCTTTTCTTCGCCCCGGGCGGGCGTCCCGACGGATTCGGAGCGCAACACCTGGTCCTGGGAAATCCGCGAGGTCTGGATGACTTCGCTTCTTCTCGCCGGCGAGCCGGCCGTGCTCGGCGACGTGGAAGTGATCACCGTTCGCGTCGGAGATCGCGTACAAACGTTTCCGCGGAACGACTGGCAGGGCGCGTGGAAGCCGAGTACCGATGCCGCCTCCCTGCCGGTGCCCACGCAGTGGGAGATCAGAACACTGGGGCCCGCCGCGCCACGCTCGAAACTGCGTCCGTTCGCTCGCGTGATGAACTACCCGGGCGACGCGGTGTTGCTGAGGCGTGTTTTCACCCACCCCGTGGTTTTGAGCTACCTGGGATTGTGGTGCTTCGTGCTGGTCTCCTCCTGGTACGTCCGGCAGCAACCAGTCAGACGGTCCTGGCTCGACGCGCTTGTTCCCGCCTCGGTTGCCAAAACGACGTCCCGTGAAGCCCAACGGCCTCGACGAGCATGGGCCGCTTGGCCTTGGTGGTTGGGCGGCCTGGCCGTTCTCGTGGCATGCCTGGCCTTTCTCGAAACGCCGGTGCCCTACCACTTCACCCAGGACGACAACTACTTTCAGTTTCTCCCGGGCATGCTCTACGGCTGTCGAGCCGCTTTCGACGGCAGCTTTCCGGCCTGGAATCCCCATCAGTTTCTCGGCGCGCCGTTGGCCGAGGTGGGAACCTACGCGCTGACCTATCCTTTCACCTACGTCGTCTATGCCATCGCCCGCTTCGCGCTCGGCAATGAATACGCGACCCTGGAGTGGTTCTGCCTGTTGCACCTGGTCGGCGGCTACGCGACGTTCTCATGGTTTGGCCGCCGGCTGGGGCTCGCTCCGGCCGTCTACTGCGCGGCGGCGCTCTCGTTCGCCCTGTCCGGCTATGCGCTGGTGGCCGGCTCGTTCTGGTTCTACATGACGCCGACGTTCCTCTGGCTCCCGCTTCTGGGCGTCTCGGTTCTCAGCATCCAAAGGAACCGCCCGGGCTGGCGCTGGGTGATCGGCACCGGCTTGGCGGTCGGGCTCTACTTCCACGCCGGAAACGTGCAGATGTGGACCTACGCGACGGGTTTCTTCTCGATCGGGCTTCTCTGGGCCTGCTCGTCGACGCGCGACCCGCAGCCGCGGCTCGTGCGCGCGCTGGCGGCGCTTGCCATCGGGCTCGGCCTGGCGGCGGTGCTGCTCGTGCCCCAGTTCCTAGGGCTCCGCGGAATCCATCGCACCGGCGCCGGCGGCGTCGACGCCCTGGATTCACTGCACGCGATCCTGGTTCCCTATCCGCTTGCCGAAACCCCGTATTGGGGCGCCGGCTCGCGATACCGGGAGTACCACGGGCAGGTACACTACGCGGGAACTGTGTTCACCTTGTTCTGGCTGGCCGGCCTGGTCGTGGCGTGGCTCTATCCTCGCCGACTCGGCCGCCTGATGCGCACGCCCCTGTTCACGCTCGGCCTGGTGGCCCTGCTTTTGTGCCTGGGTGATCCCGGCGTGTTGTGGTGGGCGCAGGCGAAGCTGCCGATTCTCGACAAGTTTTCCCATCCGGTAAAGCTGTTGCCCTTCTTCCACTTCTTCTCGCTGGCCGCGGGGGCCGTCGTCGTCGAGCGTCTCACGTCGGCGACCCGTTCGCCCGCCAAGTGGCGAGCGCTCTGCCTGGTCGTAGTCTCCGTGTTGCTCGCCTATCACGTTTCTCTCGTTCGTCGAGCGTGGGATTCGTTTGCCGACCGGCCCTATCCCGCGATGCCCGACGCGCTCGATCGCACGGTTGGGCAAGAGGCCGGGCCGGTGCGGGTCATGGCGGTGCCGTCGGCCCTGTCGCTTTCCGTCGACTTCCCGCTAGGTCTTACGGACAGCTACGCCACCGTCTATGGAATCGATTCGTTCTCCGGGTTCGATCCCCTGGTTTCCTCGCGGCCGGAGTACGAGCGCGTCGAGCGACTCGCCGCCGCCGACCCGCTGGACACGCTGCGTCGATACGGTGTGACCCACCTCGTGCTGCACGCCGGCAGCGATTCGTCGCGACTGCGTGAATTGCCCGGCGTCCTCGGCTATCACGAGAGGAAGTTCCTCTACCGCGTGGAACCTCTGCGCGCTTATTGCGAGAATCGCAGGCCGTGCTACGAAGACCGGGAGATCCGCGTCTTCCGGCTGGACGAGACGGAGCCCAAGGCTTTCTATTTGGGTGATGGCACACGGCCACTACCGGTATCTCCGGCGCCCTCCGCGGTCGTGGTGGATGCAAGCAGTCTGCCGGGCGGCGGCCGGGTCGTGGTCAACTACCTTTGGCATCGCGCGATTCGGGTATTCGCCGACGGTCGCCCGATTCCCGCTTCGGCCGACGATTTCGGACGGATCGCGACCACGGTACCGCCGGGCACGCAGACCCTCACGATCCGCTACCAAAGCCCTTGGCTCGCCGGCCTTGCCCTCGGGGCGACCCTGACCGCGCTCGGCGTGGCGATCGCATGGCTTGCCCGGCGTGCGAGCACGTAACAGTCGGCGAAGGGCCTTGTGCCCTCGCCCCCAATCGGCCATAAAGTATGCGTAACGAGCTGGTATTCCGTCGCCCGCTTTGGTCATTCATCATTCATCCTTCAGCATTCATCCTTCCCCCATGCCCCCCTGCCCTGCCCCGGATACTTGTTGGCTCTATTTGGTTCGACACGGCGCGACGGCCAACAACCGCGCCAAGCCGTCGCGATTGCAGGGCCGGCGGACCGATCCGGCGCTCTCGGAGGAGGGTCTCGCGCAAGCCCGGCAGACGGGCCTGTTCCTGGCCGATTTGCCGCTGGACGCCGTCTTCTCCAGCCCCCTGCTCCGCGCCCGGCAGACCGCCGAGGCGATCGCCGCGCCGCACGGTCTGGCGGTCGAGGTAGTGGACGATCTGATCGAGGTCGACGTGGGCGAGTGGGAAGGCCGCGATTGGGACGAAATCCAACGGACCGACCCGGAGGCCTACCGGGGCTTCATGACCGACGCCACCATCCACCCCTACCTCGGCGGCGAGAACCTCAAGACCGTGCTCGCCCGGGTCAAGCCTGCCTTCGAGCGCCTGATGGAGGAAAACGTGGGCCGGCCGATCGTGGCGGTGGCTCACAACGTGGTCAATCGGGCGTACCTCACCGAGCTGATCGGGATACCCCTGGCCCGATACCGCTCGATCCCGCAGGACAACTGCGGCCTCACCCTGCTCCGCTATCGCCGACGGCAAGTCAAACCGGTCACGATCAATGGGGTTTTCCATTTAGATGCCGAGCCGTGAGCCCGATCGGGGTCGGGCAACGTCCGCCGGGCGCGACCACGGTCGGATCCTACGGCGCCAGCCGCAGCTCCTTGAGGAACTGGCTGGTTCTGTCCGGGCATTCGAGATCGCCCGGACTGTAGAGGAAGTTGGCCGGATGGATCGAGGCGTTCAGATTCCGCTCGAAAAGCTGCATGGTGAGCAGCGACCGGGCCGCGGAGCCCCCTTCGGCTTCCTGATCGGGGGGCGCCCGGCGACGGTACTCGATTCGGTAGGGAAACCGGTCCGTCTTGCCCAGATAGAGGACGACGTGGTCGGGAACATGCCGGGGGAGCTGGCCTAGGTCGAGCTTGGCAAGGTCGGTTGGTTGCCGCGGGTTAGCCGGCTGCTTCCGGCCGGGGAACGCTTTGGCCAGCTTGTCGGGCTTCCACTCTCCCCGGAGTCTCCAGACGGGCACGGGGTCGGCCTTGTCGGCCAGTTGGGCCTCCTCAACGGACGTGAAATCGAAGGCGGCATGGATCGCCCGGAGGAGTCTTGTGAGCCCCCCCAGACCGGGCCACCATCCCACGTCCGCTATCCTTCCTATGTCCCCCGACTCCTCCAGCGCCTGCTCCACCCGCGCCACGTCGATGCGGCTCAAGCTCTCCTGGTCTCCCAGCTTCTGATAGACCCACAGATGCGCGCCGTCGCAGACTTGCAGGAGGCTGCTGGGCTCGCCGGCGAGCTGGAACCGGGTCTCGAACCGGAGGCGCAGGCCTTGCTCGGATCGCTGTTCGAGGTAGACGCCGGAGCCGACGGGCCGTTGGCCCATCAGATCGACGCTGTAGCGGATCTTGGCCGAGACGGAGCGTCGGCTCTCCAACGTGAGGATCGCCCCTTCCAGGAGCGTTTGGCCGCTTGGAGGGGCGTTTGGAGCGGCTGCCGGAACGGCTTGTGGCGTACGCGTCTCGGCTGCACGGTCCGGTGGAGACGGCCCCACCACAAGGTTGTCGTCAGGGGCTCTTGGTCCGGGGGTCGTGCGAAGCTCGGAGCGATTCCGGGGAGCGACTTGCGCGGCGGGGCGCCCGGCAGCCTGCCCCGGCTGCTGCTTCTGGGGGATCTCGACTCGCCCGATCGCGGCCGCGACGGCCAGTGCGGCGGCCAGGAGCCCGACAATCGTCAGGATGGGCAAACTGAGGCCCATGTTGGGGGTTCTGAGGGATTTGCCAAAGAATCGCATTGTAATAGACCGACCAGTAAGTCTCAGGAGGAAATCCTGCGCGAGCCGGTTTCGCACCCGCGTTCGAGCTTTCCGGGCCGGGCATCCAGTCCGTGGCTGGTCGGGCTCGCCGGATGCGAGGCCAGCATTGTAAGTCGGTTACCCAAAGGGGTCTACGTCAATCGTCTCGGGGCGTCTCCGAGACGGGCGTGGCCCGCGCATTGGCACTCCAGGCGATTCCACCTGCTCTGGGATAGCACCAGAGGGTGATCCTGGCTGACGCCTTGAGCATACGTAGGGGGGAAACCTGATGAGACTTGGAATGTGTTTGTTGGTCGTGGTTGCGACGGTTGCCGGTGGCTGCACATGGCCGGGTCAGCAGAATCTGCCGCCCGCCGAGAGGCTGATGCATCCCGGTCCGGGCGTGGGTGGACCGGGCCCCGGCGTGATGTCGTATCAGCCGGCCGTCCCCATGCCGCCCCAAACGTCGCAGGTGGCGTTTGTCGGGCCGGAAGGGATGCTCGTCAACTGGGACATGTCGATGCCCGGACAGTTCGACTCCGAGCCGCTGATCTGCCCCGGTCGGTACAACTTCCCGCAAGCGAGGATCTACCGGTTGAAGTTGACGAACATCTCGCCTGCTCGTGCGGGGGTGGAGCTGTATCCGACGATGGAGGTGGGGCCGGCGATGCCGCGGACCCAGGGCTTTTTGGCCCATAACGCGATCCCGGTTCAGTTCACCGAGGAGGACTTCGACCAGGTCCTCAGCGGCAACTTCGTCACCAAGGTGATCTACCTGCCCGATCCGGAGTACCAGGAACTGGCCCTGGCCGGCGTGGAGACCCTGGTCAGCACCCGCCTCGACCCGGGCGTCGACCCGATCGTCGAGGCCGACCGCCGGGGGTCGATCCTGGCGATCCTGCGGCTGGGGAACAAGGACCTGCAAATGCCGGCCGACATGATGCAGCCCACCCAGGTGGTGCCGGCCTCGTACGGCAAGCCGATGGGCCCGAGCGGACAGCAAATGGGGATGCCGCAAATGGGGACGCCGCTCGGCGCTCCCACGTACACCAATGCGACCACCACGCCGGTCAACTACATCTCCGGCGTCACCGGCCCGCAATACGGAATGCCGATGTGCGGCACGCCGATCGGGCTGCCCGGCCCGCCGCACGTGCCGCTCGGCGCGCCCGCCGGCCTCCAGCAGCACACGATGCGGAACCACACCAAGACGCACCTGCCCCCGCCGACCCGCCAGATGAGGATCGACGTCCGGCAGGATCCCGGGATGCGCTATCCGAAGCCGGCCAACCGGGCTTGGATCGTCGAGCAGAGCTTCGTGGACCCCGGCACGTACGGGCCGACGATGACCGATCGGCGCGAGGTCATCATGGACGCGGGATGCCCGTGTCCGCAGTGAAGGAATTGGCAAGGCGTTTCTCCCGACAGTGAACCGTGGCAATGGTCAACCCACTCCGCTGCCCTGCAATCGACGAGACGGCCTCAGGGAGACGAGTTGTCGGCCAGGCAGCCGTGGCCGTGTTGCTGTGCCTGTGGCTTGCGGGGCCTTTACCGGCCCAGCAGCCGCCGGTGCACTACTGGCATCACGGCTCGATGCCCCCGGGAGCGATTGGCGGTGTGCAACTCCAGCGGGGTGGACCATTGCCCGGTTTCTTTCAGCCCCTCCAGATTAAGGCCCCGCCCGGAGTCGTGATCTCCCCGGCCGAAGAGGGCGGATTCCGAGACCTGCACCCCGCACCCGTCACGCTCGGGCTGTTGATCGGACAGGTCTACCGGCTCCGGGTGATGAACATCCCGATGAACGCGGGCCTGGAGGTCTTCCCCACGATCGAGGTCATCGATCGGCTCTACGCGCCGCCCGGACGCGAGCAGCAGTTCCCCATCGTCGTCCAACTGACGATGGAAGACCTGCGGTTCGCCCTGGACGGCAAGTTCGTTACCCGCGTCATCTATCTGGAAGACCCCCAGAATGCGGTGCCGTTCAAAGACGACCCGTATCGGCAGGGCTGGTTCGAGGTAGGGCCGGGCAAGGACCCGTTGGCCGTGGCCGACCACCTGGGTCGGCCCGTGGCCATTCTGCGGATGGGGGCTCGGCTCCCGAAAGACGGCGCGGCGCCCGACTTCGATTTCCTGTTCGGTTGCCCGCCGCTGGTCAAGTACGTGCCGAGCGAGCAAGCGCCGCAGTCGCCATTCCAGGAAGAAAACCCCCAGGCGCCCGCCCCGCAGAAAGCGGCTGCCGACGCCGTGCGCCAAGCGACGTACCGTCCCGGGAGGTCGCAAGCATGAAGCCCGGGCACGCAACCGGCGCGACGTATCAGCCCTGGCCCCGTTGGTGGCGGATGGTCCTGATCGGCCTCTGCACGCTGATCCTCTGCTCGTGCCAGGCGGCTCGCCAGACCGCGCCGACGGCCTCCTCGCTGATGGCCCCCCCTGCCCTGCCCCTACAAGCGTTCACCGGCATGCCGCAGGGCTATCCCGGTGCCCCGGTCGACCCGATGATGGGCACCGCCGGCCCGACGCCCGCCCCGGGCGCGACGACCACAGCGGCCCCGCCCATTGCGCCCGTCGGTCCCTGGGCCCCGCCGGGATTGCGCAGGGACCCTTGGCCCCAGGACGAATACCTCTCGGACGGCGGCGATGCAGTGCCCCACGCCCGCGTCGGCCAGGAGTGGGAAATCGACGGCCTGAACGTCGAAGACACGGTCGCCCATTTCGATACGGTCGACGGGCGTCGGGTCGTCACCCCGAGCAACCGGCTGTGCATCTACAGCCCCCGGTTCCGCTCGGTCCGCCAGGTGGTCAGCCTCCGAGAGAACGAGCAGCTCGATCCCTGGGCAGGCGTACACCAACCGGTCAAGCCGGTCCGGCACGAAGACGTCACCCGCGCCGCGACCAGCAAGCAACAGGTCCAGTTGGAGGCCGAGATCGGGCGCGACCTGCCCGGCATGTACCACAGCAAGCAGGGCGACGGGGCCATGTCGACGGTCAACGGGCCGATCGCCTTCCAGGACCGTCTCCTCCCGTTCGAAGCCCCCTTGGCCATCGGCCAGGGCGTGGTCCAGGAATCGGAGATGGCTTGGTTGACCCACGCGACGACCGCCGCCATCACCTGGTCCAACGCCCAGCCCGTGCAGGTGTTCATCGATCGCACCCGGGCCGCGGCCGAAGTCGGCGATCAGAAGGTCGACGCGATCTACACGATCAAGGAGCACATCGCGAGCCCCAAGCTTCGCGTGATCAAGGTGGCGTCGACGCAATGCGCCGGCCCGGGCGAAACGGTCGACTTCACCATCCGCTTCGACAACGTCGGCGACCAGGTGATCGGGAACGTGACGGTCGTCGACAACCTTACCACGCGCCTGGAGTACGTGCCCCAAAGCGCCCAGTGCAGCGTCCCCGCCCAATTCGCGACCGAGCCCAACGAAGCCGACTCGCTCGCGCTCCGCTGGGAGATCACCGATCCGCTCCCCGCCGGCCAAGGCGGCATCATCCGCTTCCGCTGCCGCGTGCGGTGAGGATCGGCCGGTCCGGAAGTTCGTCGAGCTGCACGACGGCAAGGAGCTGGCATCGCGTGTGCGACGATACCTGGAGGACAGGTCCCGCTAACTCCTGCGCAACCGATGGACCCACCGTGGGGCCCCAAGCCCAGGGGTTGCAACCCCTGGGCTTGACCGTCGCCCATTCGCTGCGCGAGACTCGATAGATGCAACCGCCCGGGAAGAAGCGAATGTCGTTCTGGGGGGTCGGGCCCACGGTGGGTGTGCCGACGGCGTGCTACGGGCTGGCCGCGCTGGTGGCTTCGCTCCTCCGGCCGTCGGCCTTCGCCATCGCGTGGCCGCCGCATCCATGGCCGGCCGTCCTTGCCGGTTTGCTGTTGGCGGTCGGCGTGCCCTGGTACGCGATCGGTGTGCGCGCGATCGGGAAGGCGTACCGAGCCGAGCGGCTGGCGACCGACGGCCTCTACGCCCTCTGCCGCCACCCGATCTACGCCGGCTGGATCCTGTTCATCCTGCCCGCCCTCGGGCTGCTCGCGAACTCCTGGCTCGTCCTCTCGACCGCCGTCGTGATGTACGTGCTGACCAGATTCCACGTCCGCCGAGAGGAGCAGAGCCTCGAAGCCCAGTTCGGCCAACGGTACGCGGAGTACAAGCGGCGGACCAACGCGATCTTCCCCACGTTCTGGAAGCGCCGCTGAGGCGAAAGCAGGCGACCTTTCGAGAAGCCCAGGCTAGCCATTCGCCCAGAAGGCCACGGTCACCCCCGTCGCAGCCAGCGCGCTGAGCAGGCCGAAGGCCCGAACCAGCAACAGGGCGACGTCCTGCCGGGGCCGGAAGTAGCACGGGCAACTGATCGCGTTCAAGAGCACTCCGGCCAGATTGAGGGAGAATAGCGCCGTCCAGATCCCCGGCCACGCGCCCTGCCAGCCGTGCTCTGCGGAGCCGCGGATCAGATGGAAACACCGGTCGAGCCGGTCCAGCTCGAGGCCGGCGCCGGCGAAGACCACGACAAACAGCAGGAACGTCGCCACCGGCCCCACGGCCCCGGCCGCGGCAAGATACACGGCCCCACGGCGGCGCAGCGACGGCCAGAAACCCGCCTCACGCCCGCGTCGCCGGTAGCCGGCCGCGGCCGCCAAGGCCGCCCCCCCCTGCCCCGCCACCACGCCCGACCACGCCAGCACGGCCAACGCCCCCAAGGCCCACTCGGGAAACGCGAGATGCCTGAGAAGCGCAAGCCCGAGGCAACAGAACGTCATCACCACCAGCAGGCTCCGCAAGCTGTACTGGAGTCTGTAGGCAGCCTCTTCAGGGTTCGACGACGCGTAGCGAGTCATCGGTCCCACCGTTTCGCGCTCCAAGCGACGTTTCCACGTGGCTTCGCGACCGTACTCCCGCATTGTACCACGCGAGCCCGACCCGGGGACCTACCTGCTTGCCCAAGAACCCGACGCCGCGCAACCCGGCCTCAACTTGACCGAGCAGACCGCGAGCCGTGCGCCCCCGTGGTCCTCGACGCGAAGTCCCCCTGAGGGTACGATGGTTCGACGTCGCCGGATGCGGAGAAACGGACCATGCCTGACCACTGGATCGCCGAACGGACCCGCTGTTTCGACACCTCCGGGATTCGCCGCGTCTTCGAGCTCGGGGCCAAGCTGACCGAGCGGATCGACCTCTCGATCGGGCAGCCCGACTTCGACGTGCCCCCGGAAGTCCGCCAGGCCGCCATCGACGCCATCCAGAGCGGCAAGAACGGCTACGCCCTGTCGCAGGGCATCCCCGCGCTGCGCGAGAAGCTCCAGGCGAGGATCGACCGAGAGTACGGCCACGACGACCGCGAGGTGTTCGTCACCTGCGGCACCAGCGGCGGCCTCATGCTGGCGATGCTCGTGCTGGTCGATCCGGGCGACGAGGTGATCGTGTTCGACCCCTGCTTCGTAATGTACGACGCCCTGGCCGGCGTCGCCGGCGCCAAGGTCGTCTACGTCGACACCTATCCCGATTTCCGCATCGACCTCGACCGCGTCGCCGACGCGATCACCCCCAAGACCAAGGCCATCGTCTCGAACAGCCCCGCCAACCCGACCGGCGTTGCGGCCAGCGAGGCCGAAGTGCGCGGGCTGGCCGAGCTGGCCCGGGAGCGAGACGTGGTGCTCATCAGCGACGAGATCTATCGCGATTTCTGCTACGACGAGCCGTTCCACTCCCCGGCCGAGCACAACCCGCAAACGCTCGTCTGCGACGGCTTCAGCAAGTCGGCCGGCATGCCCGGCTGGCGGCTC
>CAZDHR010000188.1:0-13064 GCA_964505295.1 uncultured Planctomycetaceae bacterium | reverse complement strand
CTTTTCCATTTTCCCTCTTCTTACATCTACTTCAGATGGCTGAGCAGATACGGCTCATGGAGTACGCAGGTCTTTCCGCGAGGGAAAGCGTTGGAGGCCTCGACCCCCAGCGGGAATGGAAACGAAAGGTCACCCTGCCGGATCGTCGGGCGACGGATGCGTGATCGCCGGGAGGTTCCCTATTCTGCGTTCCCTGTCGGCTTGGGCACAACCGTCTCTTCCTCTTCGACGGCGCTTTCCTCTTGACGCTCGACTCGCGAGGGCGCTTCGATGCAATCGAGGATCAACGCCAGCACCTGCTGGGTGCCGGTGTCCAGGTTCTCACTCCGATTATAGCGATCGTATTGCAGGAGGATTTGCTCGGTGGTCAGGAGGATGCCGTTTTGCTCGGTGCTCTGGCGGAACGCCCGCGTGGCTGCCTGGCGAAGCTCCATCGGCTGGGTCCAGCGGCTCGCCAGGTCGACCAAGGCCCGCTGACAGCGGGGCGTGCCGAGGTTGGCCAACACGCGCACGGCGTCGGAAGCCAAGTGCGGCACGAACAAGGCGTCGATCGCCACGTCCTGCGCGCAACGGAGGTCGTAAATCGTTTCTTCTCGGCCGGTGAGCTCGGCCAGCCACTTCATCGCCCAAGCGGCCTGACGCTGGCGCTCGGCCGCGAGGACCCGGTCGCGCCCGGCGAGCTTCATCAGCTCGGCGACCTGCCACTGGACCGCCTCTTGGGTGTGAGGACGAGAGAAGGCCCCGGCCAACGGGTCGTTGCGCACCAGCAGCCTGGCCCGCTCCAGTTGCCCTGCCCGAGCCGTCACGCCCACCGGCACCTTGGCCGTGCGACAATCGCGACGAAGTTGCTGGAGCAGGAAGTCGACGGTCGGGCGCTCGATCGAGGCATCGACCAGCGCAAGCTCATAGTCGGGCGAGGCGAGCAGCTTGCGGACGACCTCGCGGCCGTTCACCGCAGTGTCTACTCGGTACCCGAAGGCGACCAGGTGTCCTCCGACTCGCTGGTTCTCTTCAGTGCTGGGGCCGGCGACCAACGCGCGAGGCGTCCCCTCCGAGCCGGCAAGGTAGACCAGCGTCTCGGCCACCCGGCTCGATCCCGGAAACGGCTGCACCGGCTCCATCCGGAGGATTGCCCGCAAGGCCGCCAGGCGGACACGACGGTCGGCATCCCACGCGGCCTGGACCAGCGGCGAGGGCCTGGGGCCTTGATAGAGGAGCGTCTCGGAACGCCCAATTTCGCCGAGTATACTCGCGGCAGCGGTGGCCGCCGGGGCATGCCCACTTCGCAGGCTATACGCGAGCACGTCCTCGACGATCTCGGGTCCGTGTTCAGCCACTCGACCGGCCAAGGTTCCCTCGGTTGCCCCAAGCGGCTTGTCCAGGCCGTTTGCATAGGCAGCCTGCTCGAGCAGCGTCGCCAGATAGAGCACGCGGACTTGTTGGTCGTCGGGGGCAACCGAGCACGCGTCGCGGGCAAAACGGGAGGCAAACACGCGCGACGCCTCGTCGGGCGGGACACTCCGCGTCACAACCTGCTTGGCATCCGCGTCCCACGTCGACAGCCTGACTTGGCCGTCGAGGTCCTCCCTCAACGTAGCCCGCCCATCGAAACACTCCTGGGCCCGCTGGGCCAAGAGCTGTTGTGCCTCATGCCTGGACGGCGTCTTGCCCGAGAGGCTCCGCAGCGCCGATTCGGCCGCCCGGGAGACCTCCGGGGTGCTCTCCTCGGAGGCAAACGGGGCAAGCAGGAAGACCGTCGCTTTCTGGGCCCGCAGCTCCGCCAGCAGTCCGATCGCCTCGACGGTGAGCTTCGGATCGCCACTTTCGAGGATCGCGATCAGCGGGTCGACCGCGTCGCTGCCGAGGCGGGCCATCGCCGCACGGACGTCGCCGTGCTCGGCTGCCCGAGTTGGGTCGGCCAGCACGGCCAGCAACGGCCCCACGGCGGCGGCGCCAGACCGTACCAGCTCGACCAGGGCCTGCTGCCGCACTTGGGTGGCCGGGTCTTGGAGCTGCTTGATCAGGCCGGCCAGTCGGGCCGGGTCTTGAAGATGACGGGTGACCGCCGTGAGCACGGCCTCGTTAAACTGCTGGGCTTCCGGCGCAAGATCCGCCCGAGAGGCCATCTCCCGGAAAAACCCCGACCCGAAGCGTTCGTTCAAGGCGACTAGTTGCTGCTGGTCGAGGTTCGCTGAGAGCACCTGGTTCAGAAAGCCCTTGGCCAGGTCGGGCCGCTCCAGATCGGCCAGGATCTTGGCCGACCGGACCAGCTCCGCCGGGGTGCTCGGCCCCGTCGCCAAGATGGCCTCGACCGCCGGGCTGTCGCGTTTTTCCATGATGGCGTCGTCCGGCTCGGGCTCCTCAGCCTCGGGAGGCTCCTGCGCCCAAACGACTTCCCAGCCGGTCGTCACCATCAACGCGATTAGTAGTGCGGCGCTGATTCGATAGCGGTTATCCATGGCTTGTCTCGTCTCGGTTGCTGCTGACTACGATAACCGTTTCTTCCAAAGCTCGACTTGCTTGGCAACCTCCTCCGGCGCGGTCGATCCGTAGCTTCGCATCGCCCGGATTGCCTGCTCGACGCCGAGCACGTCGTAGACGCTCTCGTCCAGGTCGGGGTGCACCTCGCGAAGCTCGTCCGGCGAGAGGTCCGAAAGCCGCACGCCGCGGTCGAGCGCCTTGCGTACGAGCTTGCCGACCAGCCCGTGGGCGGTCCGCTGGGGGATGCCCCGCCCGATCAGGTGCTCCATCAGCGTGGTGGCGTCCAGGTGCCCACGATCCAGACGCTCGGCGATTCCCGGACGATTCAGCTCGGCTCCGGCGACCAGCGGCGCGGCCAAGTGCAAGCAAGCCGTCACCGTGTCGAAGGAGTCGAAAATCGGCGGCTTGTCCTCCTGCAAGTCGCGATGGTAGGCCAAGGGTAACCCCTTCACCAGAACCATCAACGTCTGTAGGTTCCCCACCACGCGGGCCGTCTTGCCTCGCACGAGCTCCAGCACGTCGGGGTTGACCTTCTGCGGCATGATCGACGAGCCCGTACAGAAAGCCTGCGGCAGCTTGATGAAGTTGAACTCGACGGTCGACCAGAGGATCCACTCCTCCGCCCAGGTGCTCAAATGCTCGGCGATCACCGCCAAGGCGAACGCGAACTCCAGGACGAAGTCGCGGTCGCTGGCGGCGTCGAGGCTGTTGGCCGCCACGGCGTCGAACCCCAACCGCTCGCGCACGTCTTCCCGGTCGATCGGCAGACTGGTCCCGGCCAGGGCCGCCGCGCCCAGGCTGAGCACGTTCGCCCGGCGCCGGCAATCGGCCAGGCGCCCGCGGTCCCGCTCGAGCTTCTCGCAATAGGCCAGCCAGTAGTGGGGCGCCAAGACGGGCTGCGCACGCTGCAAATGCGTATAGCCGGGCAGGATCACGTCGGCGTCGGCCTCGCACCGGCCCACGAACGCCCGCTGGAGGTCGGCGATCTGTCCGTCGATCCGATCGATGCAGTGGCGGACCCAGAGCCGCAGGTCGGTGGCGACCTGGTCGTTGCGGCTGCGTGCGGTGTGGAGCTTGCGCCCCGTGTCGCCGATCCGGTCGATCAGCGCCCGCTCGATGTGCATGTGGACGTCTTCCAGCTCCGCGCGGAACGCAAACTGTCCCTGCTCAATTTCTTGGCGAATCTCCTCCAGCGCCTGCTCAATCTGCCGGCACTCTTCGGCGGTGATCAGGCCGACACGGGCGAGCATTTGGGCATGGGCGACCGAGCCGGCAATGTCATGCGCATAAAGCCGCCGGTCGAAGCTCACACTCTCGGTGAACCCCTCCACCCGGCGATCCGTCGCCTCGTCGAAAACGCCACCCCAAGCCTTCTCAGACACAATCGCCTCAACGAACGCGCATAGGGAACGTAGGGTGTGTGAAACGCACCGATTCGGTACCGCGCCTTGATGTGGTGTGTTTCACACACCCTACGGCCACTCTAAACAGCTTACGACGAGATGTCAACGAGCGATCTGGCGGCGGACCTGCCGTCGCGGGCGGACGAACGGCTCTGCCTCGTCTACTTCGGAAACGCCGCCAATGCGTCACGCTCATCTGGCCGGCCTGTCCACCAGGCCATCTGAGCAAAGCCACGCAGAGCGAGCCCCGTGGTCGAACCCGGTCAGAGGTCGTAAGTCACGCTCTGCACGAAGGATGCGGCCCCCCCGCAGATCGGCTGTCGACCAGACACCACGTGTCTGTGCCCGGTCTCGCGGCACTCCAGCTAGCCCGTGGCCACTTGAACGCCGTCCGGCGCGTATGATATGTTTCGGAGATTTTGGATCTCGGGGGTCCATTTGGGGCGGGTGGACCCGCCGGTCGGCTGGGATGCCCCCTCTTCACTCCTGCTGAGGGAAACTGCCTCGTGCCACGTCGTGACGACCTCAAGAAAATCCTGCTCATCGGCTCCGGCCCGATTGTGATCGGCCAGGCCTGCGAGTTCGACTATTCGGGGACCCAGGCCTGCAAGGCCCTCCGGGAGGAGGGGTACGAGGTCGTGTTGGTCAACTCGAATCCGGCCACGATCATGACCGATCCGGAGATGGCCGACCGGACCTATATCGAGCCGCTCACCTGGGAGATGGTCGCCAAGGTGATCGAGGCCGAGCGGCCCGACGCCCTGTTGCCCACTCTGGGTGGCCAGACGGGGCTCAATCTGGCCATGGACCTGGCTCACCACGGCGTGCTGGACAAATACGGCGCCGAGATGATCGGCGCCACGGCCGAGGTGATCGCCAAGGCCGAGGAGCGCGACCAGTTCAAGGCGGCCATGGAACGGATCGGGCTGGACGTCTGTCGCGGCGAGACGATTTCCAGTCTGGCCGAAGCCGAGAAGGTGGTCGCCGAGATCGGGCTGCCCTGCGTGGTCCGGCCCAGCTTCACCCTGGGCGGCGCCGGCTCCAGCGTGGCCTACAACCGGGAGGAGTTCAACGAGTTGGTCGCCCGCGGGCTGAGCGAGTCGCCGATTCACCAGGTCCTCTTGGAAGAGGCAGTGCTCGGCTGGAAAGAGTACGAGATGGAGGTGATGCGCGACGCCGACGACAACGTCGTGATCATCTGCTCGATCGAGAACTTCGACCCGATGGGCGTCCACACGGGCGATTCGATCACCGTTGCCCCCGCCCAGACGCTCACCGACAAGGAATACCAGCGGATGCGCGACGCCTCGTTGGCCGTCATCCGCGAGATCGGCGTGGAGACCGGCGGCTCGAACATCCAATTCGCCATCCACCCGGACTCTGGGCGCATGGTGGTGATCGAGATGAACCCCCGGGTGAGCCGGTCCAGTGCGCTGGCCTCGAAGGCGACCGGCTTCCCCATCGCCAAGATCGCCGCCAAGCTGGCCGTCGGCTATCGGCTCCACGAGCTGCCGAACGACATCACCCGGGAGACGACGGCCTGCTTCGAGCCGACGATCGACTACGTCGTGACCAAAATCCCCCGCTTCGCCTTCGAGAAGTTCCCCGAGGCCGACGCCGAGCTGACCACGCAGATGAAGAGCGTGGGCGAGACGATGGCCATCGGCCGCACGTTCAAGGAGTCGTTCCAGAAGGCGTTGCGCGGGCTCGAGGTGGGCAGCTTCGGGTTCGGCTGCGACGGCAAGGACTTCTGGGGCACGCCCGAGCAGCCCAGCCTCGACGACGTCCTGGCCAAGCTGGCCCGGCCGGGCGACGAGCGCGTGTGGCACCTCCGATACGCGATGAAGTACGGGCTGTCGGTCGACGAGATTTACGAGCTGACCGGCATCGACCCCTGGTTCCTCGACAACCTCTACGAGATCGTCGAGCTGGAAGACGTGCTTCGCCAGCAAGGCCCGGCCCGCAAAGCAAGCGACGCCCTCCTGCGCAAGGCCAAGCAGTTCGGCTTCTCCGATCGGCAGTTGGCTGCGATCTGGAACATGACCGAGCTGGACGTCCGCGCCGAGCGGAACCGCCGGGGCATCGTGGCCACGTTCAAGGCCGTCGACACCTGCGCCGCCGAGTTCGAGGCCTACACGCCCTATTTCTACTCGACCTACGAGGACGAGGATGAGACCCCGCCCAAGCGCCCGGGCCAGCGCCGGGTGATGATCCTCGGCGGCGGGCCGAACCGCATCGGGCAAGGGATCGAGTTCGACTACTGCTGCTGCCATGCCAGCTTCGCACTGCGCGAGCTGGGCATCGAGTCGATCATGGTCAACTCCAACCCCGAGACGGTCAGCACCGACTACGACACCAGCGACCTCTTGTTCTTCGAGCCGCTCACGACCGAGGACGTCCTGAACATCTGCGACCGCGTCCAGCCCGACGGCGTCATCGTCCAGTTCGGCGGGCAGACGCCCCTGAACCTGTCCCGGGCGTTGGCCAACGCGGGCGTGCCCATCATCGGCACCAGCGTCGACACGATCGAAGACGCCGAGGACCGCGAGAAGTTCATGAACCTCCTCGAACGGCTCGGCCTGAAGCAGCCGGCCAACGGGATCGCCCGGAACATGCCGCAAGCCAGGGCCGAGGTGGCCAAGGTCGGCTATCCCGCCCTGGTGCGCCCGAGCTTCGTTTTGGGCGGTCGGGCGATGGAGATCTGCTACGACAACGCCCAGTTCGAGCGGTTCATCGCCGAGGCCTTCCTCGCCGCCCAGGGCCAGCCCGTCCTCATCGACCGCTTCCTCGAAGACGCCACCGAGGTCGACGTCGACGCCATCGCCGACGGCGAGCAGGTGATCGTCGCCGGCGTGATGGAGCACATCGAGGAGGCGGGCGTCCACTCCGGCGATTCGGCCTGCGCCATCCCGCCGTACAGCCTGTCTGAAGCGGTCGTCGACGAGATCCGCCGGGCCACTTGGGCCATGGCCCGCGAGCTCCGCGTCAAAGGCCTGATGAACGTGCAGTACGCGGTGAAGATGGAGGACGGGCGCCCGGCCGTCTACGTCATCGAGGTGAATCCTCGGGCGAGCCGCACGGTCCCGTTCGTCTCGAAGGCGACCGGCATGCCCCTGGCCAAGGTGGCCGCCAAAGTGATGGTCGGCCTCACGCTGGCCGAGCAGGGTTACGACCGGGAACCGATCCCCGCCCGCATCTCCGTCAAAGAGGCGGTGTTCCCGTTCGTCAAGTTCGCCGGCGTCGACATCGTTCTCGGGCCCGAAATGAAATCGACGGGCGAAGTGATGGGCATCAGCGAGCGGTTCCCCGTCGCCTTCGCCAAGAGCCAACTCGCCGCCGGCACGCTGTTGCCCCCAAGCGGCCGGGTCTTCATCAGCGTGGCCGACCGCGCCAAGGACCTCGCCGTCGATCTGGCGAAACGGCTGGACCAAATGGACTATGAGTTGCTGGCCACCCGGGGAACCGCCAAACGGCTCGAAGAGGAGGGCATCCCCGTCGAACGCCTCAAGAAAATCCAGGAAGGCCACCCCAACGTGCTCGACTACATGCTCAACGGCCAGCTTCAACTCGTGATGAACACCCCCAGCGGCAAGGGCGCCCGAACCGCCGAAGGCAAGATCCGCGCCGCGGCCGTCGCCCACGGCATCGCCTGCCTCACCACCATCCAAGCCGCCGAAGCGGCCGTCCGGGCGATGGAAGCCATGCGCGAAGAGGAGATGGCCGTCGAGGCGGTGCAGGATCGGTTTCCCGACTACGGCACGCTGAGCGTGTGCAAGTAGCGTTCGACACGCAAACGCTGCCCGTCGGCCCGTCAGAGCTTGCGCAAGGGCGGCCCGGCCGCTTCGCTTCGCAGAGCGCCCTGAGCCCCACGCCGGCCGAAGTGACCGACGACGGGGCCGGCTGAATCCCTCGTGCGCGCGGTCCCGGCGAACGGGATGCCTCGCGGCCGGGCGCAATTCGACGCACGCCGCGCCGGAGGTCTGCACCCGTAGGGCGAGAAAAGCCGAATCCAGTCCCCAAAAAAACCGCCCTTGACTCGATTCGGCAAATTCCATATTCTCGCCGCCCTTGAGCAAACAACTGGCCGCCCAGGGACGGGCGGCATCGGGGAGCCGGGAGGCTTCTCGAGCCTGAGGGTCTGCATTTGGCCGTGCCGTGGCACGTGCCTGCGACCCGCGAAGCGCCATGCCCGAGGCACGGAGGTCTCCGGGTGCGCTTCGAGGTAAAACCTAGGGCGGTATCATCCCCCTGCGCAACGGTAGCCCACGGCCCGATTGCGAACCATCCAATCGCTCCCGGAAAAGTCAAGTGTCCTTTGCCCCCCTGGGACGCAGCCTTTCCGGGGGCCTTTTTTCTTGCGCGCCGCCGACCGGCCACTGAAGGGGCTTCGACCGGACTGATGTGGAGGAAGGGAAAACGGAGACGTGTAAAAAGGGAAGAAGGAAAAGGGGGAAAAGGGGAAAGACTCGGAAGAAGACTTGAAGGAAGAAGACTGGAGACCTCGTTACGACGCTTCAACGTCGGCGCCAATAAGTGACGCGGCAAGCAGCGGGTTCGGGCGCAACCTCACACGCCCCTCGACAAGCACCCGCTTCGCACGCACGCCCTCGGGGGCCGGCTCCCATCGGCAGTCGATCCGTGCCACAAGCTCCCGCAGAACGCCCCGCAGCGTCGCAGGATCGGCCCTGCCGAGCACCTCCGCCAGCGAGAAGACTTCGGCCACCCGCCGCTCCGCCTCGCGTGTCGCGTCGCCTGGGGACGCCACGGAGCCCGTCCGGTCAAGCTCGTCGGCCACGGCCGCCCGCTCGCGCTTCGCCACCGATAGCTCCGCTATCAGTTCGTCAACGTCGGCCGCCCTCCGAACCGCCTTGACGAGGTTGGCAATCTCGCCGTCGAGCTCGGCAAGCCGCTTTCGTAGTCGCTTGGCCGCCGCGTCGCCCCCCTTGGCGTTCTCGCGAAGCCGCCTGGCCGTCCGCCGAACAAGCTCGTCCCGCCCCGGGCCTGTCATTATCTCTTGGAGCTTCGGCACGAGCCACGCCAGCAAAGCAGCCGCGTCGACCGCGTGGTGCGCGCACTGGCGCGAGTCCCGCCGGTAGGTGGAGCACACGTATCGCCGCTTGCCGTCGCCGCTCTGCCCGGTCATCGGTGCTCCGCAGTGTTCGCAGATGACGACTCCAGAAAGCGGGTAGACCGCGTGGCGACCGCCTTGTCGCCTCCCCCGCCGGGCCAGCTTTCGTGCCGCCGCCCGCCACACCTTGCGCGTGACAATGCCCTTGTGCGTGTTCTTGACGAGCATGGCGTCGCCTGCCGGCTTGCCGTCTTCTATTGAGACAATCTCGCCGCCCCCGGCCACGGTCAGATATTTGCCGCCGCGTCGGGTCTGGTCCGCCCATCGGCTGTCGCCGCAGTAGGCCGGATTACGAAGTATCTTCGCCACCATGCCGGCGCTCCACCCGACGCCCGTGGGGCCGGGGTAGCCCTTGGCGTCAAGCTCCCGGGCAATCTGACGCATCGAAACGTCGGCTGTGGCGAACCGTCGAAAGATGTAGCGGACGGCCGCCAGCTTCCCCGGATCCGTTGAGGGGACCAGCCGGACATGGTGGTCCCGGCAGTCGACATACTGCTTCGGCCCCAGCACCCGGACCAGCTTGCCGGCCGCGTCATACTGCCCCCGGTCGAAGCCGTAGGGGGGCTTGGCGCCGTTCCGGTTGCCCGACTCGGCGTTCTTCATCTGACCCCGCACGACGTTGTAGGCCCGCCGCCGGTTCTCCATGTGGTTTCCCTCTGCCGAGAACGCCCACTGCAAACGGCCCATCGACTCCCGCGGGTCGATCCTGCCGTCGCGGCAAGTCAATATGACTGTCCCGCTCTGTTTGCAGGCGCGCAGAAGATCGGTCCCGTCTGCCGAATCCTGCCGTCCGAGGCGCGACGTGTCCCAGGCCAGAACCGCGTCATACTTCCCGGCCTCCACGGCGTCCAGCATCTGGGCGAACTCCGGCCGATGCTCCCGGCCCGTGTCGCCGGAGATGCCCCGGTCGCAGTAGGTGGCGACGATTTCCACGCCCTCCCGCTCGGCCAGCCTGCGAATCTCGCCCTCTTGCTGCGAGTCCGAGCCCTCTTGCTTGCCGGACGAATAGCGGATGTACGCCGCGCCCCGCAGTCTCTTGCTTGCAATCATCGCGTTGCCCTCCAAGAAATGACAGAGACCGTTACCCGGTCGATCGTCGTTCAGGCGCCGTGAAGAGCACCCGCGTGGCGTCACCGCTCACGCACGGTCGACCGGGTAACGGTCTCTGTCGAATCATCGCGTTGCCCTTCACGTCAGCCGTGGCAGTTTGAACGCTTCGGCAGTCTACCCGGGCCGGCCCCGGGCTGTCAACTACCTGTTGGCGAAAGATATAACAAGTGTTACCGATAACAATGGTTATAATCCGCCGGCCCGGGCTGACGCCTGCTCGGTGGACGGCGAGAGATGTAACAACTGGCCACGTGGCCAATGGTTACCATCCGCCGGCCCGGGCCCCCGCCCGCTCGGTGGACAGCAAAAAAAGGAACCACTAGCCACGTGGCTAATGGTTCCCATCTGCCGGCCCGGGCCGACGCCTGGTCGGTGGACGGCGAGAGATATAACAACTGGCCACGTGGCCAATGGTTATAATCCGCGAACAGGCCGGGTATTGGGGGAATTTGGCAAATGCCAATTTTCGCCCATACTTCAGCTCGCCCGCTGGAGTCGGGAGGCAGGTTTTCGGAGAACAGGCCGGGTATGTACGGGATTTGGCATTTGCCAATTGCCGTACATACTTCGTTCACGGTCATAAGTGGCATTCCCACAGCCTCGGAAATCTCCCGTTGCGTGTAGCACTGCAAGTACAGGTTGAGCACCGCGGCAGGTTTTCGGAGAATAGGCCGGGTATGGTCGGGATTTGGCATTTGCCAATTTTCGCCCATACTTCAGCTCGCCCGCTGGAGTCGGGAGGCAGGTTTTCGGAGAACAGGCCGGGTATGACAACGATTTGGCATTTGCCAATTCGTTGTAATACCTTGCCCACGTTCTGTCGTGTCATCCCCACTTGCTCTCCGAAAATCTTCTATGCGCATAGAAGATTTGTCGGGGTGCCGCGGCAGAATCCGGGCGCCAGAACCCAGGTTCCCGGACGCAAACAGCCCGAAAAGTAGCTTGAAGCACCCCCGTTTCGGCCGCTGCGCGTCAGTTGCACACGGCCGCGTCGCCCCAGGCAAGCAATTTTGCGATGATTTTCAGGGCGTGATCCCGCACTCGCGCAATCGGGATGATTTCGCTCTCCACGTAGCTCGCAACGCACTCGCGCAGGGCGGTTTCAATTTCGGCCGGCGTGTCGCACAGCTCGACCCGGCCGCACAGGTCCAACAGGCCGACGGCCGCCTCGCACCACGTATCGACCCGCTCGCCGTCCGGGTCCAGAGCGAAGCACTCCACGTCGAACACCTCGCGCCGCTTCTCTTCGGGCCACTCGTGCAAAACGCCTATTGCGTCGATGATGTTCACTTGTGCCCCCCGCCTCCACCGAGACGCGCTTTTAGAAGCTTTACCGAATTCGGTATTTCTTCTAATATCTGCCCTGCTCTTCGTTGCGTCAGCCCGACGGCCTCCCCGATCTCCTCCTGCGTCCATCCGAGCATCGACAGCGTAGTCGGCCGACGCCGGCGACACGACCGGGACGCCGGAGGCGAGACGCGATTTGTAAAGTTTTACCGAATTCGGTATTTCTTTACATAGCTGGGCCACCCGACCGTGCGTCACTCCGTCGGCCTCCCCGCCGTCATGGCCTGGTAGCTCGACTCCCGGGCCGACGCGGTGGCGTACTCCGCCGGCTCAAAGTCCCGGGCCCACGCCGGGCACGGGCACACCGGCAACGTCCACGGCACCGGGCCGGGCACTTGGCAACGCGCCGCCCGCTCGGCCGGGCTCCACGTGGCGCGTATCGCCGCGCACGCCCGGGCTATCTCGGCCGGGCTCGGGTCCTTTCGCCGCCGGGACATCGACTCACGCCTTGATCTTGCCGGCCAGCGCCTCCAGCAATTTGCCCTGCGATTGCATCATGTCCAGGATGCCCTCCAGAAGCCGCTCTTGCCGATCCGGCTGTGGTTTGAACATCCGCTTTCGCGGCGTGCCGGGCATCGTCGCCATGTCGGGCAGCTCGCCCCGCACGACCCGGGCGTGGCCCGACTCGACCAGGCGGACCAACCAGTAGCACCACGTCGCCACGCGGTCGTCGTCGGGCAGGCTGACATCTTCGCGCTCCGGGGCGAAATCGCAGTTCAGCCGGTCGGCCAGCTTCTCGCGCAGATCCCGATGTCTCTCTTCACGAAGGGGCTCCTTGACGTACCCCGTCCTTCGCCCCGGGTCGAATCCCAGGATTTGCCCGGGGATCTCGCGGCCGTATCGCCGGGTCAGCGCCATCGCCGTCGCCGCGGGGATGCGGGTGAAATTCAGGGTGCCCCGGATCTTTTTGTCTCCGAGCGCGGGAAATCGGACCGACTCGTTATGGTCGCCCTCGACCAGGACTTCGCATACGCCGTTTTTTGCCATCAGCTCGCACCTCCCACAAGAAAGAATGAATCCGAAAACGCCCCGGGGGCACAATCGCCCCCGGGGCACAAGTTGCACCGCGGATTAGCCGTCCGTCGAATCACCGTCCGTCATCACGGCCACCGCGTTGGGATCGACCACTTTGCCCCCGAACCGGGCGCGGACCGCCAGCAAGGCGGTGTTCGCCCGCATCAGCGTGGCCCCCTCTTCGCTCCAGCGCATCTCCGCCCCCTGCCGGCGCCACAGCCGGTAAGCCTTCTTGAGCGCGGCGAACGCACTATACCCGTTGGCGATGTTGTTTTGGATGCTGACACCCCGGCCCATGAGCGTGTAGCTCTCGTGGTCCATCGCGGGGTGAAGCACGCGCCGGGCGTCACTGGCCCCGACGGGCACCTGCGACATGCGCCGGTACGCAGTGTCCGACATCACGAAGCGCGGGTTCCATGCGTTCACCCGATACTGCTTGTCGATGCCGAAAACGTGCCGCTCCACGTCGCCCACGGTGTACGCCGATGCCGTGCCCGACTCCGACGCTACCGCCGTGGTGCCGGACGCCGTGAAGATGCCCTCCGGCTCGCTCGTGCCGTCGCCGTTCGCAATCTGGTTGT
>CAZDHR010000187.1:5859-13195 GCA_964505295.1 uncultured Planctomycetaceae bacterium | reverse complement strand
CGTAACCGTCTGGCGCCCTTGAACATATGCCAGAGGCAAATCTAAGACCGTCGAATTAGCAGCATTAGACTTTGCCAAGAAAACAAAACTCCACGGGTTTGCAATGCGAAGCGTGGGAACGATGCACCCCCTCACCTTGTCACCCCCTCATCCCGTCACCTCGTCACGCTCCCCACGGCCCCAGCGGCCTGGGAAACCGGGGCGGGCTCCGGCGGGCGCCAGTCGGTGGCCAGCCAGAGGATGAGGGTGCCGTCGAGGCTGCCGGTCAGCACGGTTTGGCCGTCGGGTGAGAAGCCGACGAAGGTGACCTCCTGGGCGTGTCCGCGGAGGTTGAGGATCTCCTTGCCGGTTTCGGCGTCCCAAATCTTGGCCGAATGGTCCTGGCTGGCCGTGGCGGCGCGCCGGGCGTTGGGGGAGAAAGCGACCGACGTGACGCTGGCCGTGTGGCCTTCGAGCGTGATCAGCTCCTCGCCCGTGGCGGCGTTCCAGATCTTGGCCGCGTTGTCCTCGCCGGCGGTGATCACGCGGCCGCCGTCGGCGGAGAAGGCCGCGGCCAGGACCGCCTGCCCATGGCCGGCCAGCTCGTGCAGGACTTCGCCCGACTCGGCGTCCCAGATCCGCGCCGTCTTGTCGTTCGAGGCGGTGAGCACGCGTTTCCCGTCGGAGGAGAAGACGACGGTGCGAACGCGGTCGGTGTGTCCGACGAACGTTTTCAGAAACTCTCCGGTCTTGGCGTCCCACAGCTTGACCGTCTTATCGTCGCTGGCGGTGAGAATCTTGGTGCCGTCGGGGGAGAAGACGGCGCTATTGACGAACCGGGTGTGCTCGCCTTCGAGCCTCAACTCGGAAAGGCCCGTCTCGACGTTCCAGACGCGGGCCGTGTTGTCCCAGCTTCCGGTGACCATCCGCTTGCCGTCGGGGGAGAACGCGGCCGAGGCGACCGACGCATGGGGGCTGAACCGGATCATCTCCCGGCCGGAATCGACGTCCCACAGCCGGGCCTCGTTGCCTCCGACGGTGAGCAGGTAGCCGCCGTCGGGCGAGAACGTGGCCGACCAGACCACGCCTCCGCTGGCCGAGAGGTCGACGAACGCACGATCTCCGCCGCCGGGCGGGGCGATCTCTGCGCCGGTCGCCAGGTCCCAAAGCCGGACCCGGTTGTCGGAGCTGGCCGTGAGCGCTCGTCCGCCGTCGGGCGAGACGGCGACGGCGTTGACGATCTCGTCGCCGGTCACCAGCTCGCGCACGACCTGGGCGGTCGCCACGTCCCACAGCCGGACCGTCTTGTCGGCGCAGGTGGTCAGGGCGTGCCGGCCGTCCGGCGAGAGGGCCATCGTGGTCACCGCGCTGGGGTGTTTGAGGATTAGCGAAACGTCCTCTTGGCCCGTGGCCACGTCCCACTGAGCGACCGTGTTGTCCAAGCTGGCGGTCAGGACGCGCTTCCCGTCGGGCGGGAAGGCGGCGGCCGTGATCCCGCGCGAATGACTCGCCGCCTTCCAAACGACCTCACCCGTGGCCGCGCGCCACAGCCGGCATCGGCCCTTTGTATCGCCGGTCAGCACGAGCTGGTCGTCGGGCGAGAAGGCAACGGCGCTCACTTCGGCGATGTGGCCTTCGAGCGTGTGCACCGTGCTGCCCGTCTCGGCGTCCCAGAGCTTGGCGGTTCGCTCGGCGCTGCCGGTGAGGATCCACTTGGCGTCGTGCGACAGGGCCACGGCGGCGCTGGGGCCGGTCCCCTCCAGGGCGACGAGCTGCGTGCCGGTGGCGACGTCCCAGATCCGCGTGGTGTTGTCGACGGCGGCCGTGAGCATTCTCTTGCCGTCGGGGAAGAAGATCGCCCGGGAGGCGAGGAAGTCGTGCCCTTCCTTGAATTGGCGGATCTCGCGGCCGGAGTCGAAATCCCAGGTCTTGGCGGTGCGATCGCGGCTGGCGCTGACGATCGAGCGTCCGTCGGGCGCGAAAGCGGCCCCCAGCACGGCGTCGCCGTGTCCCTCCAACACGCGCCCCCGGAATACGCGGACCTCCTCGTACCCGGCGATGCTCCACAGCTTGGCCTGGTGATCGTGACTGCCGGAGAGGACGCGCCGGCCGTCGGGGGCGAACACGCAGGCCGGCACGCGCCCGGCATGGCCGCGCAACGTCTTCAACAGGCCCTGGGTGGCCACGTCCCAGACGCGCACGGTGTTGTCGTTACCGCCGCTTAGGAGTAGCTTTCCGTCGGCCGAGAAGCGAACCGAGCGAACGGCCGCGGTGTGGCCTTCGCAGGCGTCGAAGGCGGGCGCCTGCGGCTTTCGCTCGCTCAACAGGGCGTGGTAGTCGAAGGGCTTCACTTCATCGGGCTTCCAGAGGAGCACGCGTTTGTCGTAGCCGGCCGTGGCTACGTATTGGCCGTCAGGCGAGAACGCGGCCGAGTAGATGGGGCCGGCGTGCCCCAAAAACGGCGGGCCCGGCTTACCCGTCTCCACCGACCAGACGATCGCCGACCCGTCCTGGCTGGCCGTGACGATCCACTTCTCGTCGGGCGAGAAGGCGGCCGACCAGACCCACCAGTCGTGCGCCTGGAGGGTGTTGAGCAGATCGCCGGTTTCGAGGTTCCAGAGCCGGGCGGTGTTGTCGTAGGAGCCGGTCAAGAGGCGCTTGCCGTCGCGGGAGTAGGCGACGCTGAGGACGGCGTCGCGGTGACCGCGCAGGGCCTTCACGAGCTCGCCGGTTTCGGCGTCCCAGATCTTCACGTAGTCGGGCCGGTCGTTGATGCCGGTGGCCACCTGCTTGCCGTCGGGCGAGAAGGCCACGGCGAACACGTACTGCCCGCCCGTGGGAATGGGAAGCAGCTCTTTGCCGGATTCGGTGTCCCAGATGCGGGCGGTGCCGCCCCAGCCGCCGGTGATGAAGTGGGAGCCGTCGGGCGAGAAGGCCACGGCGTCGACGGGCTGCCGGGCATCGAACGCGCGGACGTCTTGCGTGCAGAGGTACGCCAGGCGGCCCCACTCCCAGTCGCGGAGGTACCCGGGACAGTCTTGGAGCAGCGCGTAGGCCGTGTCGAACGCGTTCTCCTCGATCTTGGCGGCGGCCAGGCCGATCTTGGCGATGTAGGCCTCGTACTCTTCTTTCTTCTGGGCGTCGATCGCGATTTTTCTTTGTTTTCTCGCCTCGTCGCGCTCGTCGGCCGCGATTTCCTTCTGCCTTTCCGCCTCCTTGCGCTCCGTCACGGCGATTTCCTTTTGTCTGTCCGCCTCTTTCCGCTGCTTCTCTGCCTCGTCGCGCTGCTTATTCGCTTCGTCGGTTTTCTGGTCGGCCACTCCCTTCAGTCGAATCGCCTCTTTCGTCTGGATTTCGGCCTCTTGACGCCTGTCCTCGGCGACCGCTTCCGCCTCTCTTGCGTTTTTGGCTTCTTCGTTCGCGATTTGCTCTTGCTCGATGGCCTTCGCCCGCTGGGCAACCGCCTCCTCGCGCTCGGCACGGATCCAGAAGAACGCGATGGTGATCACGGCGAAGAGAATTGCGGCCAGCGCCACGCCGAGGCGTTTGGCCGCTTTCAGGCGTCCCTGTCGGGCGTCTCGTTCGGTTTGGGCTTCGCGGATTTGTTGGATTAGTTCCGTGTGATCCGGGTCCTCGGGGTCGAGCAGCGAAACGCCGAGATCGTAGTCGCCCTTGCGGTACGCACTGGTGGCGTAGGCCAGACTCGCCTCCGAGACGCCGGCTCGAGCCCGCTCGTTTCCTTCCCAGAGATCGAGCGCTTCCTGGAACCCGAACCGGGCCCGGGCGAAGCTCTGGTAATCGTCTTGGGCCTCGGCTTCGTCGAGATCTTCCTCCGCGCGGGCGGAGAGAGAAATGCTTTCGGAATGTGCCTGATACTGGCGGATGGCGTCCTGGAACTCGCCGACCGAAGCGTAGCGTTCCGCCTGCTTGGTGGCCATGGCTTTCAGGGCGATCGCCAGCAACTCGCCCGACTTGTCGGTGGGCTGGATCTCGTTCCTGGCGGCCGCGAACAGACACTGCATCACGTTGTCGCCCGTGTGCGGCGGCTTGCCCGTGATGATCTCGAAGAGAATCGCCCCCAGAAGATAGATGTCGGCGGCGGGTCCGATTCGATCGACCGGGCCGGTGGCCATTTCGGGGGCCATGTAGGCGGGCGTGCCTCCCATGCCGGTGCTCGTGGCGGAAGTCCCCATAGAGACGGCCAGACCCCAGTCCATCAGCAACACCTCGCCGAAGTCGCCGAGCATGACGTTTTCGGGCTTCAGGTCGCGGTGGATCACGCCGCGTGAATGGGCCATGGCCACGGCGTCGGCGATCTTCATCAGGATTTCCAGGTTTTCCTGGAACGAGTTGGTCGCGATGACTTTGCCCCAGGGCGTGCCGCGGACGTGCTTCATCGAGTAGAAGAGCATGCCCGACTCACTCCGGCCGAGATCGTAAATCGGCACGATGTTCGGGTGCTCCAGGTCGCCGGTGACGACCGCCTCGGACAAGAACTTTCCGCGCGCTTCCGGATCGTCCGCCCCGGCCGGTTTGAGCATTTTGATGGCAACCTCACGGTCGATCGAGGCCTGCCGGGCGACGTGGACGACCCCCATGCCCCCTTCACCCAGTTGATCCCCCAGCTCGTAATCGGCCTGGGCGGTCCCCGCCCGATCGACCTCGCGCACGACTCGGCGTTGGATCACGAGGTGCGACGACGACTCGACGGATTGGGCGTCGGTCTTGATCGACGTCCTGGGGCTGGTATCGGGCCGGACCTTGCCGGACCACACGAGCGAGATTCCCTCGGCCTGGTCGGGGGGGAGCCCGCTCGCGTCGTACGTTTCGGCGATCCGTTGGCTGTCGGCCGTGCCCGCGTCTTTCGGGGGAGCCGGCGGCGCAGCGCCCGCATCGAAGGTCTCGGCGATCCGGTGGCTGTCGGCCGTGCCCGCGTCCTTGCCCGGCGGCGGAACGGGGGGAGTCACGCCGCTGTCGAACGTCTCGGCGATCCGGTGGCTGTCGGCCGTGCCCTTGTCCTCTTCCGCTGGTGGAACAACGGGAGGGGCACTCGGCTCAATCGTTTCCGCGAATCGGCGTTCCTCCGGCGTTGCTTTCGTCTGGTCGGACGACGGGGGCACAGGCGGCGCCGTGCCCGGATCGAGCGTTTCGGCGAATCGGCGTTCCTCGGCGGTGCCCTTGCCTTTTTCCGGGGGCGGCGGCACGGGCGTGGGAGGCACGGGGGCGCCGTCGGCCTCGATCGTCTCGGTGAAGCGGCGCTCTTCGGCGGTGCCCTTGCCTTTCTCTCGGGACGGCGGTACGGGGGCGCCGTCGGCCTCGATCGTCTCGGCGAAGCGCCGTTCTTCGGCGGTGCTCTTCTGCTTGTCCGACGGGGGCGCGGGCCCCTCGCCGGCCGAGTCGCCGGGCGTCTTGCCGACCTCACCCGTCGTCTCCGGCGGCAGCGCCCGATGGCAGCCGGGGCACCGTCCGGACTGAAGATCGGTCTGGCTGAGCGGGGCTTTGCAGAATGGACAAATCGACATGGCAACTCTCCCTCACAGGCGGTGACGCCCGTGCCCGCACTGGCTATTGGCCTCCACCTTCTCCGTCGGGAGAAGACGGTGGCACACGTTCAAGCGGACTTCTGGTTATTTTTGTTCTTTTCTCCGGCGGGGGCAACCATCGCTGCTCGGGCCCCCGCCCCCAGGCGACGGCGACTATCGGAGAAAACGTCGTCGCAACCGCGCGGCCTTGCCGAACGACCTTTCGTCGGAATCGGCCATCGCCCGATCGATGCTCTGCTGCCAACGGCCCAGCGCCGGATAGGCGGCCAGACTGCCGGCCGCGAGCACGGCGGCTCCGCCCCCGCGACGCGCCCAACCGTGGAACGGCACGTACGCGTCGGCGTAAGCGCCGTCTCCGGCCGGGTCCAGTTCGTCGACGGAGGAGCCGGTCGGGGCGGTCGTCTGCTCCGCGGATGTCGCCGGCGTGGTCCCTTGGAGAGGCTGGGCTGCCGCGGGGTCGTGGCCGCCATCGGCCTGGGGTACGTGGGCCGCGCCTCCGTCGGGCTCCTTCCCCGGGATTTCCGGACCCTGGTCCAGAATCGGCATGGAGCCCCGGCCGGGCGGGCGAACCTGCTCTCCCAGCGTGTCGCCCGACTTGTAGAACTCCATCACCTTTCGCCGGGGGAAGCCCACTTCCTCCAGGTAGATCCGATAAAGGCCGTTCGGCAGGCCTTCCCTCCCTTCCTCGGCTGAGCCTTTGAACCGCTCCAGCAGGGCCGACAGGTTCGACAGGGCGCCTTCCGGCAGGAATCGCTTGTCCACCTCCTCGCCGTCTGCCCCCACTCTGACGATATAGAGCTTCCTTTCCTCCTCCACGACTTCTTCAGCCCGCACCTGCAAGTCCGTCGTCCGGCCCCGAGACAGCGGCGGCACGGCAACGGAGACCGGGGCCGGTGCCGTCACTTGCGGCACGGGAATCGGCGCCGGCTCGCGCAATTGCATGGGCACGCCCCGCGCTCTCTGGAATTCCCGGCTGCCTAGTTGCGTGGCGACGACCCGGCTGACCGTATTCAGGTCGACTCCGCTCGAGTCGCTCAACCGGATGTTCGGATCGTTCTCACATTCGATCGTGGCGAACACATCGTTCGCCGTTACCGTGCTCAGGTACGTGACCGAGTACTCGCGGCTGACGTCCAGCTCGATGTAATTTGTGCCGTCGTCGCCGACGTTCACCGTCGCCGTGCCGTCTGTCGCCACCTGTATGGAGAGCTCTTGGCTCGAGTCCACGCCGGTGACGACGTTCCGGACCCCGTCGTCCCACGTGACGGTGATCGTGAAATTCTCGCCGAGCTCCAGATTCTCTCCTGGTGGGATTCCGCCGGCGTTGCCGACCAGCTCCTGGAACGTGTCGCCGGGCACGATGACCTTGTCCGGGTCCTCCTCGCCGATTCGCAGAACCGGCGGGGCGTTGGTCACCTTGCCCGTCGCGCTTTCGAGCACCGCTCCGTCGTCGATAGTGATCGTCCCCCCCGCGTCGGCGGCGATGCTGGCGCCGATCATCTCCGATTCACCCGAAGGTAAGGACGGGACATCGGCCACATGGAGGTCTCCGCCGACGTCCAGCACGACGGGGCCGAACGCCTTGACCTGCGCGCCCACGGCGGCGTCGTTGCTGGCGGTCAGCTCAATGTGGCCGGTCGCGCTGAAGTTGACAATGCTCGCCTCGATCGTCAAGTCGCTGGCGACGGTCAGATCGAGATTGCTCGCCGTGACGGTGATCCCCGAGAGGCCGCCGACGGTGACTGGCTGCGCCACGGTGAGCGTGCCCGCCAGCGTCTCGACCCACACGGCGCCCGAGTTCAGCGTCCTGATCC
>CAZDHR010000187.1:0-5759 GCA_964505295.1 uncultured Planctomycetaceae bacterium | reverse complement strand
CTCGACGTGGATGTCGCCCCCGCCCGTGGTCACCAGCCGGATGTCGCCGTCGCCGGCCGCCGTGATCGGCGCAGCGATCGTCAGGTCGCCCACGACCGTCAGATGAATGTGGCTTCCCGCCGTGCTGATCCCCGTCACGCCGTCGACCGTCGTGATCGTCGCCCCGCCCCCCGTGTCGGCCAGGTGGACGTCGCCCGACACCTTGCTCCGCGTGGCCAGGTTCGTCACGTCGATCGACACCGCCAGCCCGCTCGCCCCCACGTGGTGATCCACGTCGATCGCCAGGCTCGGGACCACCAGCGTGTTGGCCGCGTCGGTCGTCGTCAGGCTCTCCGACGAGATCAGCCGCAGCGTGCTGAAGTGCGTCGCCGTCACGTCGTCCGACAGGATCACGTCCCCGGCGAACGTCGCGCCGATCTCGACCACCCCGGTCGTCGTGATCCGGCCCAGCTCGTCCGCCGTGATCCCCAGCCGCCCGGCCGTGTCGGTCCCCAGATCGATCTCACGCCCGCCGTCGGTCAAGTCGGCCGGGCGAATCGTGATCCGCCCGCTGGCCGCGTCGATCGCTCCCGGCGACGTGTTCTCGATCGCCAGGTCGTCGGCGTTCACGACGATCGGGCCCCCGCCCGATGCGACGCTTCCGCCCGACGCGCCCAGCGTCAGCCGCCCCGTGTCGCCCGTCCCCGTGGTCAGGGTGACTTGCCCGCCGCCCGTCGCCACCAGGTCGCCCAGCGTAATCGCCCGGCCGGCCGTCACCGTGACGTCCCCGGTCCCGGTCTGGACGCCGCCCGTGCCGGCGATGGTCACCACGTCGCTCGTCGCGCCCTGGGCAGTGAGCGTGACCTCACCCGAGCCGGCCGCCGTGACCGGCTGCGCCACCGTCAGCGTGCCCGCCAGCGTCTCGACCCACACGGCGCCCGAGTTCAGCGTCCTGATCCCGTCCACGCCCAACACCGAGCCGATCACCAGATCGCCCTGGTACCCGTCCACCTCGACCAGGTACACCCCGCCCGTGGCCGCCGGCTCGACGATCTGGGCCGCCACCTCGGCCACGTCGATCCGGATCGGGTCGGCCGCCGTCCCGATCGCGTGGCCCGCGTCCAGCCGGAGCTCGCCGGAGCCGTCGACCGTGGCGACGATCGTCCCGCCATTGCCGACGATGCTCGCCCGGGCACCGATCGCGATCGCGCCGCTGCCGGTTTGCAGGTCGGCCCCGAGCACCACGTTCTCGGTCGTCCCCTCCACGCCCACCGCGATCCGGCCCGTCCCGCTGGTGACGATCGGGTCGAGCACAATGATCGACCCGCCGAAGCTGTCGATCCCGATGTCTCGCCCATTCGTGGCCGTCACGCCCGACTGCCCGTCCACGGTCGTCACGTTCAGGTCGTCCCACTCGGCCACCACGATCCGGCCCGACGCCGTTGCCCCATCCAGGGCCGCCGACAAGTCCTCGACCCACGTGAAGATCGGATCGGACGAGCCAGCCGTGGCCGCGCCGATCGCGTTATCGGCCGTCAATCGCAGCGACCGGGCCGTGATCAGCGTGCCGGCCAACTGGGTAATGGCATCGTCCGCGTCGAGCACCACCAGGTTGTCGGCCCCCACGTCGGTCACGTTCGCCTCGACGTGGATGTCGCCCCCGCCCGTGGTCACCAGCCGGATGTCGCCGTCGCCGCCGGCGATGATGTCGCCGGTGATGCTGAGCGTCCCCTCCGCAGTGACGTTGATGTCGCCGCTGGCAGTCAAGAGCACGCCGAGCGTGACCGGGGCCGCCCCCGTCGCCGAGCCGTCGCTGCCCGTCTCGATCGTGATCGATCCGGAGTCCGTGGTCCGGAAGACGAGGCTGCTCAGGTCCCCGTGCGCCGTGAGGTCGATTCCGTCGCTGCCGTCGCCGGTCTTGTTCCTGGTGCGGAGAACGAGGCTGTTTCCGTTCTGGATCAGGACGACGTTGCGCCCGGGGTCATCGCTTCCAGCGCCGTCGGCGTCATGCGTGAAGGTGCCGCTGACGGTGATGCTGTTCCTCGCCTCGAGGATGATGTTGGCCGTTGCGCTTTGTGCCTCGATCTCCGATTCGTAAACGAGGAAGGGATTGGGAGGAGGCGTGCCGTTTCCCTCGTCCTCCAGGGTGATTGTACCGTCGGTGTTCGAGCCGGCGGCGTGGATGAGGGCCAAGGCACTGGCGTCGGGGTCGTCGTCCCCATCGGCCGTGCCGCCGACGATTTGGATGTCGAGTGGGTCGAGCAGGAGCGTGCCGGTTGTACCGTGGGGCGCGAGGAGGTCGACGCTGCCGTGTTGCACCAGGTTGATCTTGCCCGAGATCTCGGCGAAGCCCCCGTCGCCCGACTCGGCGCCACCCCGGGCCGTGAGCCGGCCATAGAAATAGGTGCTGTCGTCGGCCCAGACGATGACCCGCCCGCCGTCCCCGTCGGTCAGGGCGTCGGCCCGAATCGTTGCTTCGGGGGCGACGACGGTGAGCGTGGCGTTGCCCACGTCGGGGTTGTTCCCCTGGTAGTCGCCGCCGATCAGGACCGTGCCGCCCCCGGCATCGCCGGAGGCATCCACGTGAGCGCCGTCGAGCAGAGCCACCTGGTCGCCGAGTAAATGGACGGTCCCGCCGATTTGGCCCGACGCGGGGTCGGAGACGTCGATCGTGCCGGAGACGATGAGGCTTCCGTCGCTGCCGGCGTCGAGCTCGACCGTTCCTCCCCGGCTGGCAATCGTCCCGTCGACTCGGATCGTGCCGCCGGTGGCCACCAGGCTGTTGCCGCCCAGGTCGACCTCCCCGGCGAAATTCAGCGTGTCGTCGGCGTCGCCGCGAACGATCAGGTCGGCGCCCAGGTCGCCGTCCACCCCGTCGACGTTGACCGTGTCGCTCCCTCCACCCGGCAGGTCGGTCTCGACGACGAGCGACTCGCGGGGAGCGGCGAACGTCACCGCCGTGCCGCCCGTGGACGAAATCGTCGACAGGCCATCGCCGAGATTGCCGTCGTCGGAGATCGTGACGGTCTCGGCCGCCGAGGCGAACTGGAAGACGAGCTGATCGGGGGTGGTGGTGTCGACGATCGATTCCACGCCGGTGTAGGCGAGCCCGGCGGCGCTGGCCGAGTCGTCCCCCGCCCAGGTCACGTGGAGGAAGCCGTCGCCGACGCGGTCGAACCGGTAAGTGACGGTGTCGATCGGCGTGCCGAAGGAACCGCCTTCGCCGAGCACGCAGTCCTGCCCGCCGTCCATTCCGTTGAAGGTCAATCCCCCGGCAGCAAACGGGTCGCCGCCGGAGAAGTCGACGATCAGGGTGTCGCTGTCGCTGGAGCCGTTGAGCGTGACGTTTTCGAGGTCCTCCAAGGGCGCGACGTACACTTCCTCGCCGTTGACCGAGATGTGGACCTCGTCTCCCTGTCGAACGACGTGGAAGGTGTCCGCCAGGCCATCGTCGGCCAGCGCCCCGGCGTCGATCGTGGCCTCTTCGGCGCCCTGGTCCCACGCCAGCGTCGTCCCGTTGAGCACGCGCCGGTCTTCGAGCCGCCGGACGAACAGGTTGGGGAAGAGCTCGTCGTGGTGGCGACGGGGCGGGGGCTTGCCCACGTCGCTTGGGCGAGTTCTGAACAGTCCCTGGAGCCAAGCCACGATTCGCATTCGATCAGTTCCCCGCAATGAACCCGTTCCTAGTTGGACAGCGCCACTTTTCACAATAGGCAAGATGAGCCAACCAACAAATAACGACTTACGGCGACAGAGCTTACCCAGGTTCTAAAGTGGCGCTGTCCAACTAGGATGCTGTGGCAGCAAGGTTGCGGCCGGGTTGCCGAGGACCCGTGTCAAGCGGCAAGGTCGGCAGTGTTCCGATACGGCGGAGCCGCCGACCGGCCGCCCGGTCCCGACGCCCACTCGTCCCCGGTTCCTACCAGTGCGCGATGGGTTGGAGATGAGCCCGAAAAGCAAAGCTGGCAAGATGTCTACGGTGGTCACTCGAATCGCGGAGTGGCTATATATCCCTTAATTGTCCTAAGCGGCCCGGTGCAATGTCAACCAACAAACTCGGGACGCGTGGGTCAGGTCGGGGGCTATGCCGCTAGGCAGATTGAGGGTCGCGGCCGTGATGCTTGCGCGGCGCGACTGCCGGCTGGCCCCGCTCGGCCGTCCGGATCATGATCGCGTCCCTCGCGGACGACCGTGACTCCGCCTGGGCGCAGCAACGTATCTTGTTGCTGGAGTTGGACTTAGGGCCCCTCGCGTGACCGGTCTCCCGGGACCGCTCACGACCGTCGGAAGGCTGGGAGAGGTCGAAGAGGTCGCCGAGCCGGCGCGAGCCGCGCTCCGTCGGGGCGCGTTACGCGCGCAGCGGGCACACAGCGCTGGTTTCCGCTCAGCATCCAAGGGCACGTCCGGCGCGCGGTGCCGGGGGTGATTAGGTGCCTACGACACAACTGACAGTGACGAAACCTGCAAACTTTGCTAAGCTTCCCCGTAGTAGCCGGGTGACCCGTTGCAAAGTTTGGCAAGGTTTGGTAAGATTGAGCAAGGATCGCCAAGAAAGCCGGGGGTTGGCGCAATACCTCACGATAGGAGAGGCGGCCTCTTTTCTGGGGGTTTCGGCCTCGACGCTGCGCAATTGGGATCGTTCGGGGAAGCTAAGAGCACAGCGACACCCCGTGAATGGCTATCGACTTTACAGAAAAGCAGACCTTCAAGCACTCGTGCGAGCACTCGAAGATGACAAATCATGATGCGAACGTCAGAGAGCAACAACTTGCACTGTTCGATGATGAGGAATTCACGAGGCCGCCTACCACACGATACCAGGGCAGCAAACTCAAGTTGTTACCATGGATATGGGAGGGTGTTCGCCACCTGGAATTCGACACTGCGCTTGATGCCTTTGGGGGCACTGGATGCGTGTCGTACATGCTCAAGTGCAAGGGCAAGCGTGTTACTTACAATGACTACCTCAAGTTCAACTACCTCATTGGTCTCGCACTGATAGAGAACGCACATACGCGGCTTTCAGAAAGCGACGTTCACTCTGTTCTTACCGAGCAACCTAGCATTGAATACGGTGATTTCATTGCGAGAACATTTGTTGATGTGTTCTTCACTGAGGAGGAGAACTCATGGTTGGATGTAGTCTGCCAGAACATCCCATTGCTTGATGACGAATTCAAACGCGCAATGGCTTACTACGCTCTCTTTCAGTCTTGCATAATCAAGCGTCCATACAATCTCTTTCACCGCAAGAATCTCTACATGCGCACGTCCGATGTGAAGCGTAGTTTTGGAAACAAGGCGACTTGGGATACACCATTCGAAAGACATTTCCGCAAATTCGTCGATGAAGCAAACAGCGCCGTGTTCGATTCAGGTGTGCGGTGCAAGACGGTATGCGATAACGCGCTTGACCTCTCTGGACAATACGATCTTGTCTACATTGATACGCCGTATGTCAGCAGGAATGGCGTCGGGGTAGACTACCTCGACTTTTATCATTTCCTAGAAGGCATGGTTGACTATCCCTCATGGCCACAGAGAATCAACAGACGCAAGAAGCACTTACCGCTAACCGGCGAGCGATCGCCTTGGTCAGATCCAAGACGTACTTGCGGTGCATTCTCTCGTCTCTTCGACCGGTATGCAGATTCGATACTTGTTGTTTCCTATCGAAGCGACGGGATCCCTTCCGAGGACGGGCTTGTAGCTATGTTGCGACGGGTTAAGGGGAACGTGCAAGTTCTGCACTATGGCGAATACAAGTATGTTCTGTCCAA
>CAZDHR010000186.1:0-13203 GCA_964505295.1 uncultured Planctomycetaceae bacterium | reverse complement strand
CCGGCCCGCCGGGCCCCCAACGCGGCGACCACACCCGCCGGGCCGGCGCCGACCACCAGCACATCCGTGTGGTGCACGACCGGCAGCTCGCGCTGGGGCTGAACCACTTCGCCATCGACCACCAGGGCAGGTGGATGGGGCGTGCCGGCACCCTCACCGTCGGGCAGGGCCCCCGAAGTCTGGGTAACGTCGGCATTCGCCCCGTTGGCCGAGACGATACCGTGCATCCCGGCGACAAGCCCTGACCTGCCCAGAAACCGCATTGCGTCTCGTCGAGAAAGTCTGCGGCTCACCGTTTCTCTCCTCCAAGCTCGGCCCCACAGAGCCCCTGCGCCTGCCTCCAACACAGAATCCGGTCCGTGGGCATTTGAATTGGCGCAACGTGCACTGTCAACGGTATTGCGGACATTGGGCCAATCGGCGACGGCCGGATCGGACCTGTCTGGGGGCCGGTGATTGAAACCGGCCGCCCCCTATGTTCGCTGAAGTGCCAAATTTCGCTGTGGAACCCAGTATTTCCAAGCACCCGAACCTCATCAACCGGCAGAGGCTGAGTAAAACTCAAGATCGGCACAATCCGAACCGATAAATCCCGAGAACGATGGATTGTTGGGTCGGGCCCTGCGCGGTGGGGGCTCGGCCGGGCTGTCTGGCAGAGGAACTCGGCACGATGAGTGAGAACCAGTCGAACGACAAGGCGACGAGCGAGAACGCGCCGACCCCGCACCCGTGCGAGTCATCCCCCGAGCAGAGGTCGCATGCCATCAAGGGCCCCCACTTCGCCTCGGAATCGCCCAAGGTGCTGGCCCGGGTGCCCAACTTGGAGTCGGCCGAGTCGGAGTTGGCTGGCGAGTCTCCGCCGGCGGGTGAGGACGGGCGAATGCTGAGTTCCCGGTGGTCCATGCGGCTCTTGGGGGTCGGGGGCGTCGCGTTGCTTGTGGCGGCCTTGGCACTGCCGTTCTTGATAGGTAAATCCGAAAGCCCGGAGTCGGCTTCCCAGGACGACTCGCCCGCTTGGGGGCCGGATCGGCCGGCGCCATCCGCGGCGTTGGCCCCGGCGTGGGACAGTCCATCCGATGGTGCATCAGGCTGGCAGCTTCCGTCGAGCGAGCCCCAGGCTCCCCAGGCCCAAGCACCCGCCGTTTCGGCTTGGAGCGAGAAATCGCCCCCATTGGACTGGGACGCGTCGAGCCAAGCCCAAGCTTGGGATGACGCCGCCAAGGCTCCGACTTGGGACGTTGCGTCGGGTGCGGAGACTTCGACCGACCAGCCTGCGACGCCTGGTTGGGAAGGGCGTCCGGACACGGCGCTCACCGACGACCGGCCGCAATGGAACGCGGCCACGGAGGACGCCTCTGCCGTGTGGGGAGGCCAAGGCGACGTGGCTGTCGGAGCCCCTTCAAGCGACGCGCCCGCATGGAGCACCCAGCCGAGTCCGGCACCGGGCGTCTATCGCGAGGCTGGCGGGGCATGGAACGAAGAGGTCCAGACACCCCGATGGCCGGCTCCCCAATACCGAACGGCTCAGCAGCCTCAAGCTCCCGGTACGGTTTGGGACGGTCGAACCGGATCGGCCTTTCCGACGGTCGACTCGGGCGGGTCGCTCCCAACAGCCGCCGCCAACCGGCCCAGGAAGACACCAGTGGCCGGAGTGGCGGCGCGGCCGACGGCCGACGACGAGACGATCCGTCCGGCGGCGTCGAGCTACGAGTCGTCTCGGGCCCCGAATGCGTCCCCTCTGCCGCGGATCAACGTGAACCGTTCGGTGCGGATCCATGCGTATCCGGAGGCGGGTGCGCTCGACCCTGGGGCCGATCAATCACCGAGCGCCCAGCCCGTGTATCGCGCCGCCGACGCTCGCGCCAATCCCTGGTCAGGCGCCGCCGTCGACGATCGGTCCGCCGACCAAGACACCGCCGGCCGGAGCGCGTTTCCGACGAATGGTCCGCCGGCAAGCACCGCTCCGGCGACGAGCTACCCGGCGTATCCACCCTTGAGTTACCCGGAAACGCAGTATCCGGCAACTCAACTTCCCGCGGTCATCGCCCCGGATGGTTCCACCCGGGTGAGCACCTATCCGGCGGGGGACCGACCTTCGACCGTCGATCCGCGATACGGCGCGACCGATCCGTCGGTTGGGGTGAGCCCGGCGGCGCGCCACGACGCCGGGGGCTATCCGCGCTTTTCGCAGCCCGGAGTTGCCCGATTCCGGGGGGGGATTGAGAAGCCAACGGGAACTGAAGTTCATGACGACTATCGATCAAGCGTTTATTAGGGCCTTTGGGCAGCAAGACGCCGGTCCGGCAGCGGCGCCACAGCCTGCGAGTGCCGAGCCACCGGCCGATCCGCCCGCCGAGCAGCTCAACGACGAGGTTGCCGACGTGTGCGACGAATCGCCCGTTCACGAGGCGCCCGAAGGAGTCGCCAAAGCGTGCCCCTACTCGGTCGACGGGACGTACCCTTGTGGGAGCGACGGCGTGTGCCCTTCACGGAGATGCGGGTGGGGTTTGCCGGTCCCGGTAGATCCGTGGGAGCGGAAACCGCCGCCTAAGAAGCCGCTCGAGCCGACGTCGCAGGGGCCGTCGGGCCGGGGCATCGGCGCAGGCCCCTCCGGTGACGATCCGCCTGAAGTCGGCGCGATCGGGCCGGACGACGAGCGGTTCCAGCCGTCGTTTCAGGTCGACAGCTTCGCCTGGCCGAGTGGTTGCACGCGGTTGAGCATGGTGGCCGGGGAGCAGATCGACCAGTTGGCCGACTCGCTGGCCGGGGAGCGGGAGCAAGGCCGCCAGGTGGTGGCGATGAGCGGTTGCCGCCGGGGGGACGGATGCACGACGTTGCTGTTGTGCGTCGCCCGGCGACTGGCCGAGCGGGGTTTGCGGATCGCGGTGATCGACGCCGACTTCGACAATCCCCTACTTGCCCGGCGATTGGGCCTTTTGCCCGAAGTGGGCTGGGAGGAGCTCTTCACCGCGCGGCTGCCGGTGGAAGAAGTGATGATCGAGTCGGTCCAGGAGCGGCTGGCCGTGCTGCCCTTGTGCGGGTCGGTTCCGTGCCGGGCGTGTCCGGCCAAGGATCTCCCGGACCCGGCCTCGACCCTGAACGTGCTCCGCGAACGGTACGACCTGGTGCTCGTCGATTTGGGGCAGTTGGGCGACGATACGCTAAACGGCGACGGGGCTGCCCGCGCCGTGATCGACTGGATAGACGCTATGGTGTTGGTGCACAACGTGTGTGCTACCTCGCAAGACGAGTTGAATCGGACCAGGCGCCGCGCCCAAGCGGCCGGGCTCGTGGAGGCCGGCATCGCCGAGAATTTCGTCGAGGTTCAGAAGTCGGCCTGACGGGGTGACGGGGTGACAAGGTGACGGGGTGACAAGGTGACGGGGTGACAAGGTGACGGGGTGACGGGGTGACGGGGTGAGGGGGTGACAAGGACCGTTAGCTTGTCGGCTCATTATCGACGTTTCTAGTCGCACGGAACGGTATGGCACGATCCTGCAACAAGTCGTTGGCGAGAGCGCGGTGGGGCGAGTGCATCAAGTCCCACAGGGATGGGTCGCCGCCCGAGCCATGAAAGCCCATCGAGAATGTACGAATCCTACTGGCAGTTGAACGAGAAGCCTTTTGAGAACTGTTGCGACCCCCGGTTCTACTTTCCGGGCGAATCGCACCAGGCGGCGCTGTTGAAGCTGCGATACGCCATCGAGAACCGACGGGGCGGGGCCATCCTGGCCGGGCCTTCGGGCTCGGGCAAGACGCTGATCGTGGCCATGCTGCGGAGCACGCTGGCCGAGCAGTTCGTCCCCTTCGTGCACCTCGTATTCCCGCAGATGTCGGCGGATCAACTGCTGGCCTCCCTGGCCGACGAATTGGCCGGCTCGGGCGACGGGTCGCCTGCGTCGGACGTGCAGAAGAGCATTCGCCGGATCGAGCACTTCCTGGCCGACAACACGCGCGACGGGCGGCACGCGGTCGTGGCCGTCGATGAAGCCCACCTGATCGACGACGGCCGTGCCTTCGAGGCCATGCGCCTGTTGCTCAATTTCGAGCTGGCCGGCCGCCCGGGGCTGACGTTGCTGTTGGCCGGCCAGCCGGGAATCCTCCCGACGTTGGACCGGATGCCCCAGCTTGAAGAGCGGGTGGGCGTGAAATGCCTGCTGCGCCCGTTCACCGAGCGGGAGACGGCCGACTACGTCTCCCATCGGCTCAAGGTGGCCGGGGCGACGCGAGCCCTCTTCGAGGCCGACGCCCTGCCCACGCTCCACCGTCTCACGCATGGCGTGGCCCGGCGGATCAACCGGCTCAGTGACCTCGCGCTTCTGATCGGCTACGCGGAAGGGCGCCGCACCCTCTCCGGCGGCCATCTCGAGGCGGTCAGCCAGGAGCTGATCGCGGTCGCGCCGGAATAGGGCGTTACGTGCCCCCCTCAACGACGAATCGTCGACGGCGCTTCGCCGCGTCGTCGCCGGTCTCTTGACTTCCGCCGATTGCGGCCACTAGAATCGAAGAGGGGCAGTAGGGACGGGTCTGCGCATGGCTGTTACGCTCGAAGAGTTCATCGAATACCTCTCGGAGGTCGGCTTCATGACGGCCGACGAGGTGCAGGACTTCCTCGACGAGCTTCCGCTGAACAAGCAGCCACACAGTGCCCGGAGACTCGTCGAGGAGATGCTCCGGCACGGCAAGCTGACCAAGTTCCAGGCGGACCTGATGTTCAAGGGCAAGATCCGGCGTTTGGTCATCGGCAACTACATCGTGTTGGAGAAGATCGGGCAGGGAGGCATGGGGCGAGTCTACCGGGCGCGTCACCGACGGATGGACCGCATCGTCGCCTTGAAGCTCCTCCCTTTCGCGGCCCGGGAATCGCCCGAGGACGTCAGCCGTTTCGAGCGCGAGATCAAGGCCGCCGCCCGGTTGTCGCACCGCAACATCGTGACGGCCCACGATGCCGACGAAGCGGGCGGCCGGTACTACCTGGTGATGGAGTACATCGACGGCGTCGATCTTCTGACCTTGGTCAAGGAGCAAGGGCCCTTGTCCGTCGACAAGGCCGTCGACTACGTGCTCCAGGCGGCCACTGGGCTGGCGTACGCCCATTCGCAGAAGGTCATCCACCTCGACATCAAGCCGGCAAACCTCCTGCTGGACAAGAGCGGCACGATCAAGATTCTCGACATGGGCCTGGCCCGAATCGACGACCTCGTCAGTGATATCGAGAGCGCCCCGGCCGAAGCCCTGATTCAGAACGGCAAGGTCATGGGGACGGTGGACTACGTGCCCCCGGAGCGGTCCAGCAACCCGGAGTCGGTCGATCATCGCGCCGATATTTACAGCCTGGGGTGTACTTTCTACCACCTTCTGACCGGCCGGCCGCCCTTCAGCGGATCCACGATCCTCAAGCGGATCCGCGCACACCGGGTCAAGCCGATTCCCTCCTTGCGCAAACGGCGGGACGACGTCCCCGAGAGCCTCGACGCCGTCTATCAGCAAATGCTGGCCAAGGACCCCGATGACCGCCACCAGTCCATGGAAGAGGTGATCACCCATCTTCGGGCGTCCGTCGACCTGCCGGGCCGGCAGCCGGAAGACTCCGATTCGCCGGAGAACGAGACGCCGGAGGCCGCCGTCGACGCCTCGGACGCCCGGGCCGCCGAGTCGCAGCCGTAGCGGGAGGGTCGGCGTTTCGAGCCCCTCTTGCGGCACGCTTGTGTCCACGCCCGCACCATCGGATCTGCCCGGCTCCGCACCGATCGCTCGGCCCGATCGCCTGCGGCCGAGGCCATGTCACCCCGTCAACCGCTACGACCGGCCATCTGCTTTGACTGCCCCTTCGGCGTGGCGTATAGGAATGGTAGATGGGCGTGTCCGGTCCCCCAAGGACCGTGACAGCGGTCTAGGGGTTTGCGCGGTTATGCGTCCGCCACGGCTCCGTACCAGTGTTCTTTGCCTCCGGCCGGTGACCATGGACGAACCGTCCTCTCCGACGCTCCCTGACGAAAACTGGGCCGATGAGTTCGCCCAGGCGCTTCACGAGCAACGTACTCGGGTGGAGCACTTTCTGGCTGCGCAGCGTAAGCGTATCGAGCGGGCCCAGGCAAGCCTGACCGAGCATACCCGGCGGATCTCCGAGGAGTTGAGCAGAAACCGCGTGGAGAGCGCCCATGCCCGCGGACAAGTCGAACATCGCTCCGAAGCGTTGGATCGGCAGGCGGAGTACCTCCGGCAACTGAACGAAGATCTGGGCGCCAGGCAGAAAGACTGGGAAGCCTCTCAGGAGCGTGCCGCCAATCACTTCGAGGCACTGGCCAATCAAATCGAACGGCAGGAAGAGCAACTGGCCCAACGCCTGGAGGGGCTCGAACGGCGAGGGGCCGAAATCGACGCGGCCCAAGCCGAGCTTCGGCAGCAGCAGCAGGCTTTCACGCTGGCTCGCCAAGAGCATCAGGCCGAGGTCGACCACGTCGCCTCGCTGCGCCAGCGCTTGGAAGAGCAGACCGCGGAGCTGGCCGCCGAGCGCGCGCAGCTCGCGGCCGATCGAGCCCGCACCGAAGCCCAGCGCCGACGCATCGCCCAGGAATTCCGGACCCAGCGCGCGGCCCACCTGAAGGAACTCGAACGCCAGCGGGCTGAGCTATCCAACCTCGCCTCCGGTCAGACCGGGGAGATCCAGCAGCAGCTCGACGAAATCGCGCAAGAGCGGAAGCGGCTCGACCACCAGATCGACGGCCTCCAGCGAGAACGGGAGAAGCTCGATCGGGCCCGCGAAGATATCGAGGGCAACCGAGCCGAGGTGGACGAGGCCGAAGCCAAGCTGCACCACGATCAGAAGGCGTTCGAGCTGGCCTGCCAGGAGCATCAGGCCCAAGTCGAGCACGTTGCCTCCCTCCGCCGGCAGCTCGAAGAACGGCTCGCCCAACTCGCCGAACAGCAGGAGCAACTGGCCACCGATCGCGCCCACACCCAGGCCCAACGACGCCGCATCGCCGAAGAGCTGAGGGGCCAACGGGCAGGCCAGCTCAAAGAGATCCAGCGTCAGCGCGCGGAGGTCGAAGGCGATCGGGCGGCTGTCGAAACCCGGCGTGCGGAAATCGAATCGGAGCGAGCCGAAATCGAGAGCCGCCACGCGGAGCTGGAAAGCCGGCGTGCGGAAATCGAACGCGAGCGCGCCGATCTGGAAGCCCTGCAAACGAGGCGGACGGACGAGCGAGACGAAGCGTTTCAGGAAGTCATGAGCCAGCGAGACGGTCTCCGCCGAAAGCTGGGGGATCTCCAGGCAGAGCGCAACCGGATCGCCGAACGGCTCGAAGAGGCCGAACGTCGCCTGGCCGGGGCAATCGACCGGGCCGCCCAGGCGGAAGAGCAGCTCGCCGAAGCGGAGAAGCGGGCGGCCGAGGCCCCCGCGGACGGCGCCGGCGGGGCCGTTGACGAAGACCTCAAGCGACGCCTCGAGATGGCGATGGAAGACCTACGCGAGCTGAAGGCCCAAAACGCCGAGCTGGAAGGCCAACTCGCCCAGGCTCAGACCCAGGGCGCCCAGGCCCCGTCGGCCGTCGTCGGGGCCCTCGACTGGGAGGCGGAGAAACAACGCATCCTGGCCGCCCTGGAGTCCGACTTCGACGAAGAGGACGAAGAGCAAAAGGCCGAGCGGCTCCAAATCGAGGCAGTCGTCCAGAGGACCGATCAGATACTGGCCGAGAACAAGCGCGAGATCGCCGACTTGCAGCAGCTCCTTGCCAACCAGAGCAGCAGTCTGCGGGGCGTGGCCGTGGGGGCCGCCGCCTTGGGTGAAATCTTCGACCAGGACGAGGTCATCCGCGAGCAACGCGAGAACCTCAAAAAGCTCCAAGCGGAGTGGGAGGAGAAGCTCCGCCGGGCCGAGATCGATCTCTCCGTCGAGCGAGCCAAGATCGCGCGCGATCGCGCCGAAATCGAAGAGAAGATACGCGCGCTCGAAGATCGCGACGCCGGGCGCGAAACCGGCGCCCAGCCCGACGACTCCCAAGCCCCCGAAAAGCCTGCCCGCGGCCGCTGGCTCGCCCGACTCGGCATCAAAGGCGCGGAGGACGAGTGAGCGTCCGTGCGACGGGCAGACGACGTTTGCCGCGTGCCGGCAACTCAGTGGCACGTCGCAAACGTACTCCACAAGATGCTCGCACGCCGCGCGCATGATGACGGGGCGAGACTCCGCGCCCCCATTGTGCGCCGGTCGGCCTTCCCGTACGATGGTGGCGGGCGCGCGAATCAACCGAGAGGAGAAACGCGATGCGGACCTGCTTGACTGCCACCTTCTTGCTGCTTGTCGTCCACCAGATCGCTCAACCGGCGATCGCCGCCGAGGCGGAGCCGGAGAGCGCCGGCGCGTGGGAGGTGGGCACCCCGATCGTGACCTATTGGGCTGGTCCGCCGATGACCGATGCGGTCGCACGGCAGATGGCCGACGGGGGCTTCAATCTCGTCTGGTGCACCGAGAAGGAGCTCGACGTGGCCGGGCGCCACGGCCTGCGGGCGCTGCTTCGCGATGGGCTGCTGTCGCCCAAAACGCTCGACAACGCCGAGCAGCGGGAGAAGCTCGGTGCGCTGATCGACCGGGTTCACAACCACCCCGCGCTCTACAGCTACTTCATCACCGACGAGCCCAACGCGGCCGAGTTCCCGGGGTTGGGCAAGCTGCTCGCGTTCCTTCGCCAGCGCGACCCGGCCCACATGGCCTACATCAATCTCTACCCCACGTACGCCAACAACCAGCAGCTTGGCACGGAGGGGGATACGGTCACGGCCTACCGGGAACACCTCCGGCAGTACGTCGAGATCGTCAAGCCGGCGCTGGTGAGCTACGACCACTACCAGTTCGCAACCGGCGGCGACCTCGACGGCTACTTCCTCAACCTGGCGATGATCCGTCGGGCTTCGCAAGAGGCGGACCTCCCGTTTCTCAACATCGTGCAGGCGTGCTCGTGGACCCCGGTCCGGCGCGTGCCGCAGGGCGACGAGATGCGATACCTCCTCTACACCACGCTCGCCTATGGAGCCCAGGGGATCTCGTACTACGTCTATTGTCATCCCGGCCACACGGGAGGCCTCGCTCTGGCAGACGGCACGCCCACGCCGATCTACCACGCGCTGGAGTCACTGAACCGGGAGTTCGTGGCGATCGCGGGGGAGCTTCAGCCGCTTCGGTCGCTGGCGGTCTATCACGCGGGCATGACGCCGCCGGGCGCCGTGCCGCTGCCCGGGGATGCCCCGTTCCGGCTTGATCCACCCTTGCCCGGCTTGGCCTACCAGCCGCCGGAGCGGGTGCGCGGCGTCTTGCTCGGTTACTTCGGCGAGGCGGGGGGGCCGAGCCGTGTGGTCGCGGTCAATTTGGACTACAAGGCCGAGGCGGTCGTCGGCCTGATCGGGCCGGGCAACCTCGAGACGTTCGACGCCACGGCCGGCACCTGGTCTGCGGCCAACGGCCGGCGGACCGAGCTGCGTCTGCCGCCCGGCGGCGGGAAACTCGTCGGCCTGTCGCGGTAGGATCGCACTAGCGTTATCGACGACATCAAGCCGGTCGAGGCCGGTTTCCTGCGAGCGGGATCCGTCGGTCCCACCGTCCGGGACTTGACGACGCGGTGACCTCCGGGACGCTCGGCGCCGACGTTGGCGTGGCGGTAGGACGCACGCAATCCTGCCCTGGCACGAGGATTCGGCGCGAGAGGAGCCCGCAACGTGGAGTTTCGAGGATTCGAGCCGACGATCTTTGAGTTCCTCGAAGAGCTGGCCGACAACAACAACCGGCCGTGGTTCCGGGAGAACAAGTGGCGGTACGAGCGCGATGTGTTGGAGCCTTGCCTGGCCTTTATTCGCGCCTTCGAGCCGCGGCTCGTGCGGATCTCCAAGTCCTTCGTGGCAAGCGACCGGCGGATCGGCGGCTCGCTGATGCGCGTGTACCGGGACACGCGGTTCTCCAAGGACAAGACGCCCTACAAGACCAACGTCGGGATCCAGTTCCGGCACGAGCTCGGCCGCGACGTGCACGCCCCCGGGTTCTACGTCCACCTTGCCCCGGACGAGTGCTTCCTGGCGGTGGGCGTGTGGCGGCCGGACCGCGCGTCGTTGGGCCGGATCCGGCAAGCGATCGTCGATCGAGGCGACCGCTGGCGACGGGCAACACGCGACCGCGAGTTCCGCAAGCACTTCGCGCTCGACGGCGCCCGCCTGAAACGCGCGCCCCGCGGCTTCCCGGCGGATCATCCGCTGATCGAGGATCTGAAACGGACGGACTTCGTGGCGCTTGGTGAACTCGGCGAGCAAGACGCGCTCGACGAAGGGTTTGTGGGCCGTGTGGCGACGTCGTTCGCCGCCGGCCGGCCCTTCATGCGGTTTCTGTGCAAAGCCCTCGATTTGCCCTTCTGAGGCGATCGGGCCGTCGGAAGCTCCGCGGCCATGCACGCCCGGCTGCGGTCCAACGGATCCGTGACCCCGCCGATCGGCCCGCTGCGAGGGGCGCTTGTTGCGCAAGGACGCCTCTTCGTCAGGGGCTCCGGCGTCTCTTCGTCTGCCTCCCAAGCGCCGCAATTGCCTCCCTGGCGTCTTTCCGCCGCGCTCGGCCGATCGCTTTGTGGGGTTTGGGCTGGGAGTTCCGCCGGGGATCGACGCGGGGCACGCTTCCGGCGGCCCGAGAATTACACACGTATTACACAAGTAGCACACAGTCGTGACGAGCTTGGACACGATAGGCCGTATAATAATGGAGCGATTTGTCGTCACGGTGAACGATCCTCTTCGATGGAGGATGGTTCTCCCGCGGGGGGACGTTTGAGGACTTGTGCAAGCACGGTTGTGCCCCCGGGCGATCGGTCGCGACGCCGAAACACCGACCAGACGCCTTGTTGCGCAGCACGCGGATCGGTTTTCGGTCCAACACCGGGGCTTTCGCTTCCACGATGTTAGATACAAACAGACGCAAAGCCACCATTGCCCAAAGGGAATCCCGACCATGCTAACCATCAGTGAGCCTGTTGATACCCGCCCCGTTGTTCCCCCGCCTGACGCGATCCATCCGTTGGGGTCCCGGGCCAAGGTGTTGTTGGCGAGCGTGTTCGGACCGTACGCCCAGGACGACGAGTACGGCAGCCGGGCGCTCAACCCGATGGAGCTGTATCACAACCAGGTGACCCGCGTTCAGGGGCCGTTCTCGCTGCGGATGTTCCATCGCTCGTGGGGTTTGATGCTCATCCAGGCCAACGTCCAGGCGCCGTGCACGGTTTTGGACTTCCCCACGCTGGATCGCTTCATCGAAGAGATCCGCGACAACCAGTACGACGTGGTGGGGATCAGCGGCATCACCCCCAACCTGCTCAAGGTCAAGAAGATGTGCGAACTGGTGCGCCAATATCAGCCGGGCGCAACGATCGTCGTGGGCGGCCATATCGCCAACATACCCGACCTCGATGAGCGAATCGACGCGGACCAGATCGTCAAGGGGGAAGGCGTACGTTGGTTCCGCGGTTTCCTTGGCGAAGCCCGGGATCGACCCATCCGGCATCCGCTCATCAAGTCGGGCATCGGCACCCGGAACATGGGCATTACTCCGAACGTGAAGCCGGACTCCGTGGCGGCCGCGCTCATCCCGTCGGTCGGCTGCCCCATGGGGTGCAACTTCTGCTCCACCTCGGCCATGTTCGGAGGCAAAGGGAAGTTCGTCAACTTCTACGAGACCGGGGACGAGCTGTTCGACGTCATGTGCCGGATCGAGAGCGCGATGCAGGTCAAGTCCTTCTTCGTGATGGACGAGAACTTCCTTCTGCACCGGGCGAGGGCGCTGCGCCTGCTGGAGCTGATGGAGCAAAACGACAAGTCCTGGGCCCTCTACGTCTTCAGCTCCGCCAACGTGCTGCGCTCCTATTCCATGGAGCAACTCGTCTCGATGGGGATCTCCTGGGTCTGGATGGGACTGGAAGGCAAAGACAGCCAATACGGCAAACTCCACGGGACCGACGCCTTCGCCCTGGTCCGCGAGCTCCAGTCGCACGGAATCCGCGTGTTGGGCTCGACGATCATCGGGCTGGAAGATCACACGCCGCAGAACATCGATGAGGTGATCGACTACGCCGTCCGGTACGATACCGACTTCCACCAGTTCATGCTCTACACCCCCATTCCCGGCACGCCGCTTCACGCCGAATTGTCGGCTCAAGGACGGATGAAGGACGAGAGCGAGTACCACCCGGGCGACATCCACGGGCAGCTCGTGTTCAACTACCGGCACCCTCACATTCACGACGGCCTGGAAGGCGAAATGATGGTGCGGGCATTCCAGCGCGATTTCGACGTCAACGGCCCCAGCATTGCGCGGATCGTCCGCACCACCCTGGCCGGCTGGAAACGGCACAAAAACCACCCGGACCCGCGAATCCGCCGTCGCTTCGCCTTTGAGGCCCAGGAATTGCCCACCACGTTCTCCGCGGTCATCTGGGCCATGAAACGGTACTACCGCAAGAACCCGCCCATGCGGGCGAAGATGTCGCAGCTCCTGGACGACCTGTATCGCGAGTTCGGATGGAAGTCGCGTCTTGCCGCGGCGTTCGGCGGGCCCTACGTGCTGTGGAATACGCGGCAAGAGGAAAAGCGGCTCGCCCGGGGCTGGGTCTATGAACCGCCCACCTTCTACGAGCGAAACGAGTTCGTGGACGCCCCGGTTGCGCAAGATGCGCCGCAGGTTGCGCTTTGCTGCCGCTGAGCCGAACGATTGACGCCGGCTCCCCCGAAGCCCGTTGGGCTCACGGTGCCCGATGTGCAACAATCGCTCGTGACGGACCAAAGCGAGACGGGATGATCTCTCGGCCTGCGATCAGCCCCTTGAATTCATCCGGCAGAAACCCGCGGGGCACCGACTAGCCCGAAGTTCCACCGTTTGTCGGCCGGGATCTTGTTGTCGGGCAAGGGGTTACGCTCCTGCTCGATGCGCGGGAGCGGACTACACGTTCAGTGGTCGGCGGGCTGGACCGGTTGGGAACGCGGGCGACGTACCTGCCGGCATAACGCAGAACGCCATTTCCGATCCAACATCTCTGCACACAATTACATGACTACACCTGCGTGCCCAAGATCGACCGAACTCCAACGCCCGTAAATGCTTGCCGCAAACCGGCAGGGGGAACTTCGGCCTAGTACCATGTCAAATTTCGATTGACGGGTAGATTTTTGCCAGTTTTACGCGTG
>CAZDHR010000185.1:0-13243 GCA_964505295.1 uncultured Planctomycetaceae bacterium | reverse complement strand
CGACAACAAGAGCTATTCGATCTGCTGCGTCGAGGACGCCCTCGACCAGGACGACTGGGAAGGCTGGGCGGAGCTGACCCAGCGCCTGGGTAAAAAGGTCCAATTGGTCGGCGACGACCTGTTCGTGACCAGCACCAAGCGGCTCCAGCGGGGAATCGACGAGGGAATCGCCAACAGCATCCTGATCAAGGTCAACCAGATCGGCACGTTGACCGAGACGATCGCCGCGGTCGAGCTGGCCCGACGCAACCAGTACACGAGCGTCATCAGCCACCGCAGCGGCGAGACCGAAGACGCCACGATCGCCGACCTGGCCGTCGCCCTGGGGACCGGCCAGATCAAGACCGGCTCGGCCTCGCGCACCGACCGCATCGCCAAGTACAACCAGCTCCTGCGGATCGAGGAGATGCTCGGGACGGGGGCTCAATACGGCGGCCCGCTGTTTCCCAAGAAGGGGTAGGTGGCGGCGTTTGCCGATGACCTGCCCGGCGCGCTTCCGGGGGTCCTTGCGCGGCAGAGGTCGGCGCGAGCGGAACGGGGGGCGTTGTGCTTTCGCCCTCAGAAGGCCCGGTGTTCCGCGGGGACGACGGGCCGCTTCACGGTGGCGTAGACCTGGGACGACTCGTTGCGTATGCCGCTGAGCTCCCAGCCCTCACTGGCCTTGGCCTTCAGCTCGCCTACGAGGCCCTGGAAGGAATCGGCAGGCCCCACGTAGCAGTATTCCCAGCCCGGCGCGTGTGCGTCGCCCATCAACATAGTCTGCTCCCTGACCCCCTTGCCGTCAAAGTCAACCCGCGTTTCCAAATCGGCTCGACCCGGCGTTTCACTTGACCGAAACTGGACGACGGCCTGGCAAACCAGTGACAATAGGGAGTCCGTGTAGATTTGGAAGCATGCGCAGCCTTTGGTGAGCCTGAGTCTCAGCCCGACGAGCGCCTTGGGGGGGTTGAGGTTCAGGGCTCACGTGGGACTCCAAGTCCTGAACCCTGACCCCCGACCTCTCGCCTCGTTAGTCCTTGAGCTGGAACAGCTTGGTCAGGGCTTCCAGCAGGGCGTGGGGAATGCCGTGCCGGGCTTCGTCGCGGAGCGATTCCAGCGGCGGGTGCATGAGCTTGTTGACCAGGCGGTCGAACGATTGGCGGATCTCGTCGCGGGCGTGCTCGTCCAGGTCGGGGAGCTTGTGGAACAGCCGGCAGAGCTCCTCCTCCTTGGGCTCCTGCCAACCCTTGCGGAGCCGCTGGATCACGGGCCCCGTGGCGCGATGGTGCAAGTCGGCCATGAAGCGGCGGGTCTCCTGGTCGATGATCCGCATGGCGGCGGGAAGCTCCCGGCCGCGCGCCCGGCGATTCCGCTCGCACGCCTGGCGGAGATCGTCGATCGAATAGAGGAAGACGCCCGGCCGATCGCCGATGGCCGGATCGAAGTCGCGGGGGACGGCCAGATCGAGGACGAACAATGGGCGAGGGGGGCGCGAGGCCTCGATCGTGCGGAACCGTTCGAGCGTGACGATCGGCTGTTCGGCGCCGGTGGTGCTGATCACCAGGTCGGCCTGAGCCAACGCCTCGGGCAGACGCTCCCACGGGGCCGCCCGGCCTCGCCAGCGCCGCGCCAGCTCCTCGGCCCGCTCGGCGTGGCGGTTGATCACGGTAACGTCCCGGGCCCCTTGGTCCTGAAGATAGCGGAGCGTCTCCTCGGCCGTCTCGCCCGCCCCGATGACCAGGGTTTTCTTGTCGTCGAATCGCTCGAAGATCTGTTGGGCGAAGTCGGCCACGGCCACGCTGGGGATGCTTACGCGGCGCTGGTGCACCGCCGTCTCGCCGGCCACGCGTCGGGCGGCCTTCAAGGCGGCCTGGAAAGCGGCATGGGTGAGCGGCCCCGTGCACTCGTGCTCGGTCGCCAACTGGTAGGCCTGCTTCACCTGGGAGAGAATCTGCGCTTCGCCGACCACCATGCTGTCGAGGCTCGCGGCGACGGTGAACAAGTGCCGAACGGCCGCCTCGTCGGTCCGCTGGTAGAGATGCTCTGCCAGCCCGCTTGACTCCAGGCCGTGGAATCGGGCCAGGAACTCGGCCAACTCGACCCGCGTCGGCGCCGAGTCGCCTTCCGTCGCCGTATACAGCTCCACGCGATTGCACGTGGACAGCAACACCACCTCCACGCCGGGGAACTGCTGCCGCAGCCGGTCCAACGCGGCAGACGTCTGCTCGCCCGTGAACGCCAGCCGCTCCCGCACCGCAATCGACGCGTTCTGGTGGCTCAGGCCGACTACCTGCACGTTCATGACGGGTTCCTCCGTGAGCACGGCGGGTAGTTGGGAGTGGGGAGTGGGGAGTTGGGAGTGGTGAGTGGGGAGTGGAGAGAGACGAGAAGCGCACGCTCGCGTGAGCCGAAGCCGACGGGTTTCGGCTCGTGGGTGCGACGTGCAACGCTTGGTCTGAAGCTGGCCCGACCGGCAGTGCTCCGCTCATTCCTACCAGCCGAGCATGCCGCGGCATCTGAGCCCTGAACCCTGAACCCTGAACCCTGAACCCTGAACACCGAACCCTGAACCCTGAACCCCGAACCCTCCAACGGCTTCTGCCCTCCGTGCTGAGTCTTGCCGAACAGGAAGAGGGCCAGCGCAACGGCGAGGAAGACGAAACTGAACAAGGTAACCAGCGCGACTCGGCGCCCTTGCCGAGCCGGCCTGTAGAAGATCCCGATCGCAGTGCAGAGGACGAGCCATACGAACATCACGAGCGTGCTGAGCACGACGGGATCGTGCCAGGGGAGTCGTTCGGTGTCGGGCCGGCGGTTGATGAGATTGAGGATTGCCCCGGAGAGGATGCACGCGCCGAGCATCAGCGCGGCGACTCCGATCGCGCGGCTGTTGGCTCGTTGGAGCCACTCGAGGCTGGGCAGGCGCAAGCCGCGTCTGGGGGTCAGCTTGTGCTTGAGCCGGTAGGCCTGACCGAGGTACATGAGTCCGGCGGCGAACCCCACGAGGACGGCGACCGTGCCGAGCAGGATCGACGCGCCGTGGATCATACCCCAGACCCTGGAGGCCGGCTCGCGCGCAAACGGCTGGGGATCGGCCAGATAGGTTCCCGTTGCGATCAGTCCCAGGACGAGCGGGAGGATGAACAGGCCGAACGCGGTGCCGGGGTGGTAGTAGGTCAAGTAGAGATAGGTGGCCGCCAGGACCCATGCGGCCAGCAGGCACCAGTCTTGACTGCTCGAAAGGGGGGAGCCCGTCGCATGGATGGCGCGGTAGTAGAGGTAGACGGTGTGGGCGAAGAGCCCGGCCCCGGCGAACCCGAGCATGATGGCCCCGCGGAGTCCGCTGCGGAAGAGGAGCCGGGTGATCTCCAGGGCGAGTGTGACGCCATAGCTGGCCGCGAAGCAGATGATACTGACACCGGAGAGCATGGGATCGCTCGACCTCCCAACCGAAAAGCCCCGTGGCAGCCAAGTCGGGCCGGGGGCGTGGGTCCAGGCGGGACGGACTCTGGATTGCACGGCGTAGCAGGGCGCCACGGGCATCTTGCCCATGCACTGTCGAGTCGCCAGTGGCCCCCGACGTTGCATCCGACCTTGCAGGCTTTTCCTTGTCCCGCTCAACTCCGTCGCATTTCCACCGAGACATTATAGCCGAGCGAGGCCCGGGCGGAGGGTCCGCGGTCGAAGCGGCCGGAGGGAAGGTGAGATCCCCACTTACGGGGTCGAGGCGGGGCCCGTCGCGCTACTTGAACGGATCGTCGGCCGGGGCGCCGAATGGATTACCCTGGTCCCCGCCAGCGGGGGTTTTCGGTGCTGCCTGGCCGCTGAACGGGTCCACCCCGGATGGGGCCGGTTGGTCGGCCGCCGGTTGGTCGGCCGGTTGCTCCTCGGCGGGGGCCGGTGGCGCGGGGGCCTGCGGCGGCTCCAGGTGGAGGATCGGCTCGGCCAGCTCGATCTCGTGCAGACACTGGATCAGCCCGGTCGCGGTGGCCACGTAGATGCGGTCGGTTTGGGTGTTGAGGAGCTTGATATCCAGCCCGTGGGCCGGGATCGCGTCGAGCCGGGCGCCGCTTGCGGCGCTGAGGACGAGAATCCGGCCGAGCTTGTCGGCCACGTAGAGGCGGTCCTTGCTGGCGGCGACGAATTGGGCCATGCCGTGGGTCCACCACTTCTCCATCCCGGTCTTGGCGTCGAGGCAGTACATCCCGCCGGGCTGGGTGATCACGTAGAGGCTCTCGCCGATGGGGACCGGGCGCTCGAGGATCGGCTCGGCCGTCGAAAACCGCCATAACGAGCTGCCCTCCTGCTCCAGGACGGCGTGCACGAAGCCGTCTCGCGAGGCGGCGTAGATCACGGCCGAATCGGGCACGATGTTCGGGTTCGGGGGCGAATACGTCGGCCGGGCGGCAATTCCCGCCTCGGTCTCCAGCTTATAGCGGATGGTGAAATGCTCCTCGCGCTCGACGACGTGGCCGACGAACAGGTAGCCGAGATCGGTCGGCCAGGCTACGTACTCTTCGTCTTCGTTGGAACGAGTGACGAGCGGCTGCACCACGGCGCGGCCATACGACTGGCAGACCAACGTGGGGACGTGCTCCTGGCTGAGCCGGATCGCCTCCCGGCGCTGGGCTTCTGCGACCTCTTCGATTTCCTCGAGCGAGAGCTCCTCTCCCTCGGGCGAGAGTTCCTCTTCCTCGCGGACCAGGCCGAGCTCCGCGAGCGGGTCCTTCAAGGTTTCGAGCAGGTAGGAGAGGACCTGCCCGTTGACCGTGGGGACGTAGACCCGTCGCGGGCTCATCGCGGCGGCGCCGCCGGGGGCCTGCTCCAACTGGGTCGTCCAGAGCAGCTTCCCGCTCTCGCGGTTGAGGATGTAGAGATAGGAGCCGTTGACCACCGCGACCAAGTACTCGTTGGCGGCGGCGGCGAAGCTGGGGTGTCCGCGGCGGCCCACCTGTTCGGCCCAGAGCGTTTGGCCCGTCTCCGCATCGATGGCGTGCATCACGGCCTGATCGGTCTGGACGAACAGAGTTCCCGCGTCGAGGACGACGTGCGTGATCCGGGCCCGGGCCCGATCCATCTGGATCTGCGTGAACCAGGGTCGGGTCAGCCCGTGCCGCCGGGCGGCCGGTTCCGAGATGATTGGGCTGCCGGTAGCCGCGAGCGGCCGATCCGATGCAGCCAGCGCGCCGACAAGCGCCAAGACGAAAGCGTAGGAACGCATCATGGACGGCCCCCGAATGGTCGTATGGGAGGGTCGGCATGCCTGGCAGAGCGCCCGGGGCACCCGGTTTTTCGGAAGAACCCAGTGGTTTCATGATAATCACAATCGGCGCGAATCGCACGCAGAAAACGGCCCCCGATAGCGAACTGCAAGCCGGGCAGCGATTCACCCCTCTCCCGATGGGGGCATGGTTGAAGCTGGACAGTCCGGGCCGCCGGCTCTAACATGACGTCGGAAAAGGAGCTTTTCTCCGGTTGCCCCCGAAAAGGAAGGACACATGGACCCGGACCACCTGGGGCCCGAAGCCTGGAAACGTCTGGAGGAGATCGCCGGATACCTGAATTTCTCCTCAGGGGCGGAGGAGCCCCGGTTTTTGGCCAACTTGAACTCCCTCTTTGGGGCTATTTGTGGAAGTCCCGAGGCGGGGAAGTCGCGCGCCGAGCCGACCTGGCGCGCCTTGGCCGGCCTGATCGAGGCCGGTTTGGCCGGGCTCCGCGGCAACACCGAGGCGTTTCGCCAGCTCGATCAGGCCGAGGCCGTGCGGCGGCTGGTCTTCGACGAAGTCCTGCCCGCCTACCGCCGGCACCATCGCGACCTGCTCTTCCACCAGACCGAGGAGTTTTTGTTCCAGCCCTTTTTCATCGGTCGGGTGTGCCAGGCGGTGCTGGCCGAAGGAGGGCCTTGGGAGGAGTCGGAGCGGGTCGTCTCGGGGGCGTTGGGCCGGCTGAACGACTTCCTCGGCCATCGGCCCGTGGCCGTCCTCCAGACCCAACAGGACCTCCAGCCTTACGCCCACGAGCGGGTGAGGCCGATCCCGTTGTTCGTGGCCGGTGCCGGTGCGGCCGTGGGGCGGTACCACGACGTGGTCCGAGGGGCGCTCTCGATCCTCGAATCGACCGATCGGTCGCTGTTGGAGCGAGCCTGGTTCGACCTGGGGCTTCTGGATGAGCTGGCCCTGGACCCCCGGGCGTACGACTTCGACCACCCGGTGAATCGTCGCCCCAACTACCACTTTGGGGGCTGGGACCCGCACCACATCGACAACCGGGGCCGCTACCGGCGGTTCGTCGTCCACCAGGTGACGCTCGACGCCCTGTTGGCCCGGCTGGAGGAGCGCGACGACTTGCCGCGTGACGAAGTGCTGTTCGAAGCGGCCGCGGTGCTGGCCGGGACGATGCTGATGGGGTCGGGGATCACGGGGAGCGGGCCGAGCGCGCACGACTCGTCGACGACCTTGGCCACGCTGTTGCCGGTGATCGCCTCGTACCGCGACGCGTTCTACAAGCGGCTTTTGCCCCGACTGCCGGCCGCCCACGCCAAACGGCTGCGGTCGGAAGCAACCGCGCTGAGGCAGCCGTTCGGCAGTGCCCGGCAGCACCTGAACCAGGCGCTGGCCCGCCGCCGGGCCGAGCAGCTCCAGCACGTCCATCTCGCCCGGCTCTTCGCCCGGATGGGCTACGCGGAAGCGGCCGGGCGTCAGACGGAGGTGGTCCCGGTCGCCTCGGCGCGGATGCGGTGCGAGATGGACTGCCGCCTGAGCGCCGCCCACCTCGAGGTCGATCGCGGCCGGCTCGATGCGGCCGCCGGGCTGGTGCCCCAGATCGAGGACCTCCTGCATCGGGCGATCGAGTGCGGGGCGATGGTCGATCCCTGGAACATCCTAGGGTTCGCCGGGCAGTACAGCCTCTTTCCGGCCGTGGAGAACAGCATTCACGACCACCGGATCGACGAGCTGATCGAGCTGGTGAGCGAGTTGTTCGCCCTCTACGCGCGAATCGAGAAGGAGGCGGCCGCCGCCGGTCGCTCGGATCTACAGAAACGGCTCTCCGACGGCTTGGGCTCGCTGGCCCGGTGGTGGGACCAGTTCGCCAGCACCAAGGTCGGCGACGTGGAGGGCGTTTCGGGTCGCCAGGCGTGGGTGTCGGCCGGGCAGGTCGCGGGGGCGATCGCCGCGTGGCACGAGGCGGGAACGGGCGCCGGCGACGTCGCCTTCTGGAAGAAGCACGTCGAGCCGTTCAGCTCCCCGGAGGCGTTTGCCCTGTTGACGGAGACGCTCATCGAACGCGGGGACCTGGTCGCTTCGAGGGCCCTCTTGATGCTGTGGCTGAGCCGGGCCGAGCAAGTCCCGTTGGCCGAAGTCGACTACTCGTTTCACGCGCTGGCCGTCGGTTGGATGGACGGGCTTTGGGGGCCCGGCGGCGTGAGCGGACCGTCTGAGGCCTCGCCGCGCGCGCGTGCCATCCGGCCCGAGGACCGATGGCCGCTTACCCAGAAGTTCTTCGACTACCTGGAGGCCAACGCCGACGAGTACTGGGAGGTGCCGCGGCTGGAGTTGATCGGGGAGTCGGCCCCGAACGGTGGGGAAGCGGAGCCGGGAGACGACGATTCGGAGGGTCTGTTCAGCGCGGCGTACGAGAAGGTGACCTACCGCGACACGACCGACGACGGCTTTGAAGGGGAGATGCTCGAGGGGGGCATGCCTACCACCGACTTCGAGCTCGCCCTGGAGGCCGACCGGATCAGCCGGCGCCTGGCCTTTTTGGCCACGGTCGCCCGGCTCTGGAAGTGGGCCGCCGCGGCGTCGCGGGCGCCCGGCGTCGCGGGCGAGGATCGCGACGAGGTTCTGGCCGGGTGGCGGTCGCGTGCGTTGGCCAATCGGCGGCGTCTCCTCGAGTTGGCCCGGGCGGTGCAAGGCTACGGCATCCGGTCGTCGTCCAGCGCGCTGGATGCGATGGTGGAGTACGACCGGCGCCGGGTGATCAGGGACGCGCTTCTGGAGCGGATCATCTCCGCGTGCGTGGAAACGGCCGATGCGGCCCACTTCCTCCTGGCCGCCGTCGATCGAGAGGAACCCATCGACGCGCTGGCGGTTTGGGAGGCACCCGCCCGGGAGGTGTTGCGGGCCGTGTTTCGCGGCGACGGCGATTCGGCGCGTGCCGTCTGGCCCGAGCTGCTGGTGGCGTTGAGCGGGCAGCCGCTGTTGTACGTTCCCACGTCGCGGGGCGGAAACCCCCAGCGGATCGTTGCCTCGCGATCGGTGCAGCGGACGCTCGTCCGCCTGCTGACGTACGCCCCGCGCCTCGGTCTTATCACCGAGACGTACCAGTTGCTGGAGACGATCCAGGAGATGGAGCGGAGCCACGCGGTCGGGCCGGGGGCGATTACCGAGTTCGACCGGCTTTTCGAGATCGGCTGCCGGGGGATCTGCGAGTGCCTGGTGATTTCGTCCCAGGACTGGCGCGAACGGGCGACCGGACGGCGACGCCCGGCGAAACCGTCGGACCGCGAATTGGTCGACTGCCTGGAACATGCCACGCAACTGCTGCTCCAGTGCTGGATGGACCACAGCCGCAACATCCGCATCTCCGTGTTGGAAACGGTGGCCGACAACGGGCGCTGGCGAAAGCTCAAGAAGTTCATCCGCACCTACGGACACGACCTGTTCACGCAGTCGTTCATGAACTACGGCAACCTCCGTGCGATCCTCCACCAGGGGGCGGAAGCGTATCTCAGCTCGCTCGAGGAGGAGCCGGACGCCGAAGGGGCGCTGCGCCTGGTCGACGATCTGGACCGCGGGATCCCGCGAGAGGACGCCGCCCGCTGGCTCGAGCTGACCTGCGAGGCGGTCGTGGAGAACTACTCCGAATACATCGACTACAACAGCACCACGACCCAGTCCGACCGCGGCGACATGCTCTACACGCTTCTCGATTTCCTCCGGCTTCTGGCCAGCTACGATCGGGTCGCCTGGAACATGAAGCCGATCGTCGTCGCCCACGAGGTGATGGTCCGCGAGGGGCGCGACGCAGCCGCCCGAGCCTGGCAGGAGATGGTGGCCGGGCGGACCGCCTCGGTGGCCGACGACCATATCGAGCGGTTCGAGCGCTTGAGCAAGCAGTACGGCATGCGGCTGCCGAGCATCGCGGAGCGGCTGGGCGAGCGGTTCGTCCAACCGCTCTCCATCGGCCGGCTCTGCGCGCTGGTGCGTCCGGCGATCGAGGAGCTCCAGGGCGATTCCCCCTCGCGCTCGTTGGAGCGACTCGAGCGGGAGGTCGCCCAATTCACCCGGGAGCCCAGCGGCGTCGGCTTCGAGGTCCCTCCCTGGCTGGAGGCCCTGGAAGACGAAGTCGTCCGCGTCCGATCCCGAGCTGCCGAAGAGCACGAGCCGGAAGACCCCACCACGCCCATCCCCCAAGTCCGGCTTTCCCGCCAGGAAGCAGAGCGCCAGTTGGAGCGCTGGGAAGAGCAGGCGTAGCCGGCGATGGGGCGTATCTTGCTGGTGTGCGTCGCGCCGATGGGCTTTGCCGACAAGGCCGAGGTTCTATCGCGTCCGGGCGAAGCCGCAAGCGGCTGGCCATTCTCCGGCGTTGAGACGGCCAAGCTTGTTCAAGTTTGACGCTTGCGCGGGTCGATACGGTTCTGACGACGAGCGAGTCTACGCCGGCGCTACGGCCATACCCAATTTGGGGGACGCGAGATGCTTCTGCGGTGCATTCGACCTCTGGGCGTGTTGGCCCGACTGTTTACGGCCGCGGGCACGCCGCGACAGCTTGCCCTCGGGTTGGCCGTGGGGATGTTGATTGGGCTGGTTCCCAAGGGCAACCTGACGGCCGTCCTGCTCGGGGTGATCCTGCTCGCCAGCCGGGTCAATCTGGGCACCGGCATGATCGGGGCGGCCGTCTTCTCCTGGGTGGGGATGCTCATCGATCCGCTCTCGCACCGCATCGGCCAGGCGTTTCTCACCCACGAGTCGGTCCAGCCGATGTGGGCCTGCCTCTACGACCTGCCGCTCGCCCCCTGGACCGCGCTGAACAACACCGTCGTGCTGGGAAGCCTGCTCCTCGGCCTGTGGCTGTTTTACCCCTTCTACCGCCTGAGCGAGCTGGCGTTTGCCTACGGGCAGCCCCGGGTGGTCGATTGGCTCAAGAAGTATCGGATTGGGCAACTGCTCGGGGGGGCGGAGGTGTTCGCCGGTTGGAGGGCCCCATGATTCGTTGGAGCTACGTGATCCCCAGGCTGCTCCTGCTCGGGGCGCTCATGCTGGCGCTGTGGGCGGGGCTCAACCCGCTGGTCCGCTGGACCGCGACCTGGATGGGCCAGGCGGTGACCACGGCCCAAGTCGATATCGACCGTGCAGAAACGTCGCTTCTCGGCGCGAGGGTCCACCTGACCGACGTCCGCGTGGCCAATCCGCAAGACCCGATGAAAAACCTCTTCGAGGCGGATCAGGTCACCCTCGCTCTCGATTCCGACTCGCTCTTGCGACGCAAGCTCATCGTGCGCGAAGGCCGGGTAAGCGGCTTGCGGTTCGGCACCGACCGCGACGCGTCCGGAGCCCTCGACTGGTCGATCGATTGGGACGTCGAGCTCCCCCGTGCCGAGCTGGGCGATCTGGGCCGGAAGCAGCTCGACCAACTGGCCGATCTCCTCAAGCAAGAAGTCATCGAGCAGGCCGAGCAGTTGGAATCGGTGCGCCTGGCCAAGGAACTCTACGAGCGGTGGCCCGTCGAGTTCGAGCGCATGGAAGCCCGGGCCGATTCGCTCCGAGGCCGGGTCGAGAGCCTGAAGGCGCTGTCCGACACGGTGCGAGACAACCCGCTTGCCGATAACCCGCTCCGCACGCTCGGCGCCTGCCAGCAGGCCGCCATCGAGCTACAGGCGATGCGCCAGGAGATCATCGATCTCCGCGGCGAGATCGAACGGCTCCGCCGCCAGGCGCTCAACGACAAGGACGCCGTCGTCCTCGCCAAAGACCGCGACCTGGAGAAGATCCGGGAGACCTTTCAGGGGGAGAGCCTCGACGCGGAGACCCTCTCCGAGTACCTCCTGGGCGAGGAGCTGAGCGAGACGGTCCGCAGCCTGGCCGGGTGGGTCCGTTGGGGGCGACAGTACCTGCCGACCGACGTCGAGCAGGCGGAGCCGGTTCGCGGGCGCGGGGTCGACGTCCTCTTCCGCGGCATTCGGCGGCGTCCCGACTTCCTGATCGAGTCGCTGGTGCTCGACGGCCAAGTCCAACTGGGCGGCCGCCGCGTCGGCTTCCTCGGCACGGCAGCCGGCATCACCACGCAGCCCGAGCTCTACGGCCGGCCCGTGGTCGTGAAGGCCCGAATCAACGCCCAGACCGAGGTCACCCTGGAGGCGGTGCTGGACCACACAGGGGAAACGCCCCGTGACCGGATCACCGTCAGTTGCCCCGATTGGAAGCAGCCGGAGCGGGTGCTGGGCCGGCCCGACCAGTTGGCCGTGGCCGTCTCGCCCGGCAACACGCACCTCTGGGTATCGCTCGACCTGGAAGGGGAGGAGCTTTCGGGCCGGATGCTCGTGCGACAGGGGCCCGTCGAGCTGATTCCCGACCTGGCGGCCCTTCGCGTCGAGCCGCGGCTTGCCCAAAGCCTGCGAACGGCGATGAGCGAGGTCCGCGAGATACGCGTGGTGGTCGACCTCTCGGGCACGCTGGAGAAGCCCGAGTGGGGCTTTCAGTCCAACCTCGGCCCGCAGCTCGCCTCGGCCGTGAGCGGGATGTTCGAGCGTGAGCTCGAAGCCCGTCGCCAGGAGCTTGCCGCGTACGTGCGCGGGCAAGTCGAGGAACAGCTTGCCCGGTTTGAAGGGCAAATCCTGGCCGAGCAGCAAGAGCTACTCGCCAAGCTGGACCTGAACAACACCCAAGTCCGAGAGCTCAACCAGGCGATTGCCCAGCGGCTCCGATTGCCCAAGGGCGTGCTTCCCGCAGGCCTTTCGAAGGGGCTGCCGTTCCGGTTCTGAACGGCGGGCGTCCGATTCCCGATCGCGGTCCGTCCCGTGGCTCGGAGACTCCGTTCGCCCATCGTTCCCACGCACGTCGCATCGTTCCCACGCTTCCGCGTCGTAACGGACGGCCGCGGCGCTTCGCGTCGTCGACCCTACGGGTTGGCCCCCTCCCCCATCTTCAGCTCCTCGCCACCCTGCGCCACGTTCTCGGCGGTGAACACCCGGGAGCCGAGCGTGATCTTCTTGGGGACCTGTTCGCCGCCGAAGATCTTCAAGGCCACGTCGATCGCTTCGGCGCCGCCGGTGGGATATTGGAAGGTGGCGTCGAGGATACCCTTCTTGACGTAGTTGACGCCTTCGTGGGGCAAGGCATCGATGCCCACAAAAAGCATGTCCTCTTCTCTGCCGGCCGCCTTGGCGGCCAGGTAGGCCCCGTGGGCCGCGGGATCGTTGTGGCCGTAGACGGCGTCGATATCGGGAAAGCGGTCCAGGGCCGATTCCATTTCCTGCCGGGCCCTGTCCTCGAGCCATTCCATGTCGGCCTCGAAGATCACATCGATGGCGGTGCCGGCGATGGCCTCGCGGAAGCCCTTGTGGCGGTCCTTGCCTGGCTCGGTGGTCATCAGGCCCTTCAGCTCCACGACCTTCCCTTTCCCGCCGAGCTTCTCCACGATCCACTCGCCGGCGGCTCGGCCGATGGCGACGTTGTCGGCCCCGATGAAGCAGGTGAACTTGTCTCCCCCGACGGCCCGGTCGAGCACGATCACCGGAATCCCCGCGTCGTACGCTTCCGCCACGGGCTTGGTGAGCGGATCGGTCTCTTTGGGGCTGATAATCAACAGGTCGACCGCGGCACTGACGAAGTCCTCCACGTGCGAGCGCTGCGTGAGCGTGTCGTTCTGGGCGTCGTTGAAGACGACCTTCAGGTTCGCGTGTTGTTCGGCGGCTGCCTTGACGTCCGCGTCCATCTGCACGCGCCAGGGCTCGTTGCGGTTGCACTGGCTCATGCCGATCGTGTACGCGCCGCCCGTGCCGCCGGCATCCGGAGCGTCGGCCGGGCGGCATCCGGCAAGCAGAGCCATCGCAACGATCGACAGGCAACCCCGGAGAATCGAGAGGCTGGATCTCATCTTGAAGCTCCCCTTTGGCTTGACGGCGTTCATGACCGCCGGCGCGTTTGGATGAGGACGGCGGCGACAATGATTACGCCCGTGAGCATCAGCCGCCCGTAGAGATCGATGCCGTTGATGCTGAGGATTTTGTCCAAGTAGGTGAACGTGAGTGTTCCGATCAAGG
>CAZDHR010000184.1:0-13275 GCA_964505295.1 uncultured Planctomycetaceae bacterium | reverse complement strand
CCTCTTTTCCATTTTCCCTCTTCTTACATCTACTTCAGATGGCTGAGCAGATACCCGGATTCAAGCACGCCCGGCGAGGTCCCACGCGACCCCGTCGGGCGTTTTGCATAGACCTCCTCGCGGCACCGTGCTGGTCTACCTGTGGAAGTGCCGATCCGCGGCGTCCAGGTATTGCTCCCAGTCGTAGTCGGTCACGGCGTGCTTGCCGCGGCGGATGTGGTAGCCGATGGTGCTGGTGATCGGCTGCTCGAGGCCGGGCATCTCGTCGGCGGCAAGCCCATCGGTTCCCAACAGGCGATAGACCGGATCGGCCCCCTTGGCGCTCTCGAACTCGCCGCGGGGATCGGCCCAACGGTCTTCCTCGGCGCTGGCCACATAGACCGGGCGCGGGGCAATCAGGGCGATGAGCATGTGCTGATCCACCGGCAGCTCGTCCTCGCGGTCGTTGAACTGGTTGAAGTTGTCGCAGAACCAGTGGGGGAACACGGTGTTGATCCGGCGTACGGTCTCGCCGAAGCGCCGCCGCGAGAGCGCGGCCCCACCGCAGCCCGAGTTGTTCGAGATCACCAGCCCGAACCGCTCGTCCCGGGCGCCCGCCCAAAGGGCCGTCTTGCCAAGGCGCGAATGGCCCAGGACGGCGACGTGCCGGTCGTCGACGTCCGGATCGGTCTCGAAATAATCGACCGCCCGGCTCAGCCCCCACGCCCACGCTGCAATGGAGCCCCACTCGTCGGGCTCGGGCTTGGTCTGGCCCGGCTTGTAGAAGAGCGGGTGGACGCCGTTCTGGAAGCCGTCGTCGAAGTCGGGGTCGATGTCGCCATAGTAGATCGTGGCCAGACCGTAGCCCCGGTCGAGGATCTTCTCGACCGGCCAGCGCGAGCTGCTCGCGCCGCGCGACCGCTCGGTCGCCCGGTGGTTCTCGACGCCGGATTTCGGCCGGTCGCGCATCCACGACGTCGAAAGCGTGATGCCCGGGTCGTTGTGAATCGCGTGGTTGCCGGCGAAGTTCAAGCCGAGGAAGATGGGCACGGGCTTCTTCGCCGCGTTGGGCAGGTAGATGAGGACGTCCATCTTCGGGCCGTCGGGGTCACCCGCGAAAAGGACGACCACTTCCTTGCGCGTCGCCTTGCCGCCCAGGGCGTCGCCGGCCACCGACCTCACCTGGAACTTCATGCCTTCGGGTCGCCCCGGCGCCTTGCCGTACACGTACTCCTCAAACAGGCGGAGGATCTCCGGCCGGCGGCGCTGGAGCCACGTGCGGGCGTCGGTCACGCGATGGCCGTCGGCCAGCTCGAGCGGGTCGGGCAACTTGTACTCGGGCACCTTGCTCTCGTCGTAGTTGGTCTCCGGCCGTTGGGCAGAGACGGGAAACGCGAAGACGATCGCGAGCAGGAGACTCGCGGCACATGAGGTTTTCGTGGGATGCATCGACACGTCCTCCGAAGGGAAGGAGATGCGGCGTACTCGGACCAGGGCCTTCCAATTCAACCTGGCTCGGCTGCGCTGCCGCGTTTTCGCGTCTCATGGTAGTCCGGGCGATGGGGCCGTGCAACTTCCCCACGACGGTTCGGCGCGGGGGGAGCGGGCGTCGCGCTTGGCAGGACCGTGCCCTTCCAGGTAAGATGATGGGGGCTTGCCCCACCCGCCGTTTGGCCAACTCGTCGGAGGCACGTCTTGGCGAAGAAGCAGTCGAAACAGGAAATGGCCGGGCAGCCGACCTTCGAGGAGGCGCTCGAACAGCTCGAAACGATCGTCCACCAATTGGAGGAGGGCGAGATCGGGCTGAACGAGGCAATCGAGCAGTACGAGAAGGGCGTCAAGCTGCTGCGGCGGTGCTACGACCTACTCGAAGGCGCGGAGCGGCGGATCGAGCTGTTGAGCGGGATCGATGGGGAGGGAAATCCCGTGTCCACGCCCATGGACGACCCCCCACCGTCCCCAAACGACAGGGCACCGGGCCGAAAGCGCTCAAGCGGCGACTCCGTTCTCCCACCCGAAAGAGGGGGCGTGTAGCTGGGGGATACCGACATGGACGCGCCCGGAAGGTTCTCCTAGAATAGTAAGTCTCCCTAGAGTTCCGGCGCTCACGGATGACCCGGCAAGGGGAGGTTCTTGCATCGTCGCCATCTTTCGCAGGTCCCGCATATTCCTAGTTTGATGGTAGAGACCTCTGTTTCCACGTTCGTCGAGTACGCCGGCCAACTCCGCGCCCGGATCGACGCCGCGCTGGCCGAGTATGCCGAGCTGCGTGACGGGTGTCCCGCCGGGCTGCGCGAGGCGATTCGCTACAGCCTGCTGGCCCCGGGGAAGCGGCTGCGACCGATGTTGGTCCTGATGGCCACGGATGCCTGCGGCGGGTCGATCGAGGCGGCCTTGCCGGCGGCCTGTGCCGTGGAGATGGTCCACGCCTACTCCCTGGTCCACGACGACCTGCCGGCCATGGACGACGACGATCTGCGGCGAGGGCAACCGACTTGTCACAAGCGGTTTGGGGAGGCAGTCGCCATCCTGGCCGGCGACGGCCTGCTGGCCCTGGCGTTTCAGACCCTGGCGGGCGACATCCACCCCCCCCAAGTGGCGGCCGTCTGTTGTGCTATGCTTGCTGAGGCCGCCGGGCCTTGCCGTTTGGTGGGTGGCCAGGCCGACGATCTGGCTGGCGGCGCGGCACCGGCGTCGGTCGACCGGCTCGAATCGATCCACGACCGCAAGACCGGGGCGATGATCCTCGTCTCGCTCCGGCTGGGAGCGGCGGTCGCCGGTGCCGACCCCGAGCAAACGGCGGCCCTGGCAACGTACGGGAGGAAACTGGGCTTGGCGTTTCAGATCACCGACGATCTGCTCGACGTCCACGGCCGGGAGGCGGATTTGGGCAAACGCGTGGGGAAGGACGCCGATCGGGGCAAGCTCACCTTCCCCGCCCTGCTCGGAACGGCCGAGAGCACGCGGCGCGCCGAACGGCTGGTCTCCGAAGCCTGCGAGGCGCTCGATCCCCTGGGGCCGCGAGCGGGCAATCTGGAGGCGCTCTCCCACTACGTGTTGGAAAGAAATCGCTAATGGACGGCATCCTTTCGACAATCCGGTCCCCCGAAGACCTCACGGCGCTCTCGCTTGCCGAGCTGGAGCGGCTGGCCGGCGAGATGCGCGAGGCCCTCTGCCGGCTGCTGGGCACTCGAAGCGCCCACTTCGCCTCGAACCTGGGCGTGATCGAGCTGACGCTCGCCCTGCACACCACCTTCGACTTCCTGCGAGACCGCCTCATCTGGGACACTGGCCATCAGGTCTATCCCCACAAGATGGTCACCGGCCGCTACCGCGAGTTTGCGACCATCCGGACCAAGGGGGGGCTGATGGGCTATCCCAACCCGGCTGAAAGCCCCTACGACCTGGTCATGACCGGACATGCCGGCTGTAGCGTGGCCACGGCCCTCGGGCTGAAGTGCGGCGACGATCTGGTCGTCCCGGAGGAAGACCGGCACGCGGTCGCGGTGATCGGCGACGGGGCATTCGCCTCCGGGATCGTGCTCGAGGCGATGAACAACGCCGGCGGGTTGAAGAAGAACATCACCGTCGTGTTGAACGACAACAAGATGGCGATCTGCCCTCGCGTGGGCGGGCTGGCCGAGTCCCTCGATCGGCTCCGAATGACCGCCTCCTACTCCAGCCTGAAGACCGAAGTGCAGAAGATGCTCCAACGGGTGCCCGTGGTGGGTAATTCCATGGAGAGGCTCTTGCACCAGATCAAGGACGGCATCAAGGCGGGCATGCTGGGCGGGATGCTCTTCGACGATCTCGGGTTCCGCTACATCGGCCCGGTCGACGGGCACAACCTCCGCCAGTTGCAGAAGTACCTGGCGATGGTCCGCGACTTCGAGGGCCCGGTCCTCTTGCACGTGGTGACCGAAAAAGGGCACGGGTTCGAGCCCGCCGTCGAGGACCCGGTCACCTACCACGCCCCCGCCCCGTTCTCCCGGGAAAACGGGTCCGCCGTTCCGCTGGCAAGGCGACGCTCCACCTGCTATACCAACGTCGCCCGCGACGCCATCTTCGCCCGGATGCGCCAGGACCCGCGCGTCGTGGTGATCACGGCCGCCATGTGCCAGGGCAACATGCTGGAGCCGGTGCGCGACGAGTTCCCGGAACGCTTCTTCGACGTGGGCATCTGCGAATCGCACGCGGTGGCCTTCGCGGCGGGCCTGGCCAAGTCGGGCGCACGACCGATCGTCGACGTCTACAGCACCTTCATGCAACGCAGCTACGATCAGATCTTTCAGGAGGTGGCCCTCCAGAATCTGCCCATCCTCCTCATGCTCGACCGCGCCGGCGTGGTCGGTCCCGACGGGCCCACGCACCACGGCGTGTTCGACCTGACCTACCTGCGACCGCTGCCCAACATGGTGGTGATGGCCCCGGGCGACGCCTTCGACCTATCGATGATGGTCCAGTTCGCGTTGGCTCACGACGGCCCTGCGGCGATCCGCTATCCCAAGGCCCCGGCCGACACCGTCGACCGCGACCCGGCCCCCATCGAGCTGGGCACCGCCGAGACCCTCCGCCTCGGCCACGACGGCGCGATCGTCGCCTGCGGAGCCACGCTGGCCTGCTCCCTGCGCGCGGCCGATCGGCTCCGCCGCGAAGGGCTCGATTTGGGCGTCATCAACGCCCGATTCGCCAAGCCGCTGGACACGGAGACGATCCTCCGCGCCGTAGAAACCAGCCCGTTCGTCCTCACCGTCGAAGAAGGGGCCCTGATGGGCGGGTTCGGAAGCGCGGTCCTCGAGGCGGCCTCCGACGCCGGATTGAACGCGGCCTGTATCCGTCGGCTCGGCGTCCCCGACCGCTTCATCGAACACGGCGACCGGCCGGAGCTGCTGGCCGATCTGGGTCTGGACGAATCGGGCATCGCCGAGGCCTGCCGCCGGTTGGCCGCAAGCCCCGACCTCCTCGCGCCCGTCGAGAGTTCTCGGGCCCGGTGAATCGACGAGGATCGCCGGGCTTCGCGCCCTTCCGTTGGCCCGCCGGCGCTTACCGGCTGAACTCCAAGCCGATCACCGCGCCGTGGTAGAACACGCCGCCCCGGGTGTCGACCCTGGCGACCCCGGCGGCCGGATCAGACACGGCGATTTGATCGGAAGCCACCGCCACGTTTTCCAGCCACATCACCTGATAGCCCGCCCTCAGCGCCCAGTCGTCCGAAAGCTGACACGTCCCGGTCAGCCCCAGCTCTCCCAGGAAGGAACTTTGACACTGGCGGGCACGGGAGGCCCAGGTCTCGGGGCTCGCCGTCTGCGTGTGGCGCACGCTGTTGACGGCCCGATTCGAGTAGACGCCCGCCCGGAGCTTCCCGTCCAGGCTCAGGTAGCCCCACTGCCAGATGCGCGCGTCGGCTCCGAATTGGAACCCGTACAGATCATTGATCGCGCCGACTCGGGTCGTGGCCACGTTCTGTTGCGGACCGGGATCCGTGACTCGGAGGATGGTCATGCCGCGCTCGTCAAGCTCGGCGAAACGGAAGCCGGCCACCAACGTCAGCGCGTCGCAGCAGAACGACTGACGCACGTTCAACTCCAGGCTGTCGAAGTGCGACTCGTAGGCGGCGCCGACCAGCGCGGGAAACTGGGAGCCGATCGGCGTTCCGTCGTATTGGACCACCGACCCGTTCGCGGAGTAGACGTAATCCCGCACGGCTCGCCAACCGTCGATTCGGGCGTACCGGGCTTCCACGTCCCAGCAGGTGCACCAGACGTTGTGTCGGATCGCGCCGACCTCCCAGCCCCCGCGGAAATCATCGAAGTCGAACTCGCCCGCGTCCAGCAACACGTTCCCACCCGGCTCGTAACTGTCGGTCACCAGGACGGCGTCGTCCGGCGTGCTGCGATCCATGATCAGCGTGCCTGCCGTGACGGTCCAGACGGGACCACAACAAGAGGCGAATCCACAACATGAGTTGTCCAGGTCGCAGCAGCCTGTCTCGTCTCCGGCCGAATAGGCGTCGTCCGGCGGCGGCTCGGCGAAGCCGGTCAACTCCATGTCGGTCACAAAGACCTCCGCACCGACGGCGATCCCCAGAAGAATGAACGTTGCCACAAGCGGCCCAACGGCGATTGACATTGTGTTCCTCATGAAGGCTCCCCCGTACGAATGGCCTGGAATGGTCTCTCTGAACCGGCTGCGCGCAGCATTCGCGCTGATTCGGGGCCCTTCCAGTGTTCCTCCTCACAATCGGAACGACCCCTCTATGTGATTCCTTGTCGGCCTGCAATCGTTGCAGCAATCATGCTTTCCCTCTCCGATAGCGCCATTAGCGGCAGAACCACAGACACAACCGGTAGAACCGTCAAGGTTTGACAGGCCCGTCGAGTGCGGTTTCCCCAGGCGGCGGTCCCGATTATCATCAGGACCGGCACCAAATGGCCTCCGACTCACAAGGACCCCCCCATGCGAGTTATCCTTCTGGGCCCAGGCGAGCTTCCCGACGTGCTCCGGGAAGCCGAGCGGCTCGGTCCGCTGATCGAGCGGCACGCCCAGATCGCGCTGGCCGACTTCACCGGCCGCGCCGACCTTTCCGGCGTCGAGGCCGATGCGGCGATCGTCCTCGGCGGCGACGGCTCGATCCTCCAGGCGGCCCGGCAGATGGGACGCCGCCAGTTGCCCGTCATCGCCGTCAATCTGGGAAGACTGGGGTTTCTGGCCGATCTCTCGCCCGACGAGCTGATCGACCTCTTGGCCCATCATTCGCTCGAAGACCTCCCGGTAGTCGAGCACCTGATGTTCCACTGCCGGGTCACCCGCGCCGGCGAGGTCCGCGGCGAGCGGATCGGCCTGAACGAGGTGGCCGTCCAGGCCGGGCCGCCCTTTGCCATGATGGACGTCGATCTCTACGTTGACTCAGAGTTGGTAACTACCTATAGTTGCGACGGCCTCATCGTCAGCACCCCGGTCGGATCGACCGCCCACAGCCTCTCAGCAGGTGGACCGATCTTGCGCAAGGACCTCCAGGCGTTCGTCATCTGCCCGATCAGTCCCCACACGCTGACCCACCGCCCCGTGGTCGACTCCGCCGATCGGGTCTACGAGATGGTTATCTCCGATGCCCGCGAGCAGACCCCGGTCATGCTCGACGGCCGGGTGTTGTGTACGATCGCCCCCGGCGATCGGGTCCGGATCCAACGTGCCGACGTCCAGTTCAAGCTGGTCGCCGCGCCGGGCCATAGCTACTACCACACCCTTCACGACAAACTCGGCTGGGGCGGGCGACTGCGCAAGGATCGCTCCAAGCCGTGACTACCGCCGGCACGCCGCGCCCCCGCGTCACAACCCATTTGCCCATCAACTCGAAAGGAAGCGAGCATGATGAAGGCCACCTACGCCCTCTGCGTCGGGCTCCTCGTTCTGGCGATCGTCGCCGCCCGTGCCTCGGCCGACGATTCCCCCGCGGCCCGGGCCGATTCCGGCTCCGAGAAGTACACGCTTCGCTACCAGTTCCACCCCGGCGAGACGGTTCGCTGGGAAGTCCTCCAGCAGGCCCGGGTGCGGACCACCCTCGGCGGCACCACCCGGGTGGCCGAGACCGTCACGAAGTCGGTCAAGGCATGGCGGGTGAAGGATGTCGAGCCCGACGGCACGACCACGTTCGAGCACCTGGTCGAAAGCGTCGACATGCGGCACCAATTCACCGACCAGCCCGAGGTCCGCTACCGCAGCTCGACCGACGAGCAGCCCCCGCCCGGGTTTGAGAACTTGGCCCAGTCGATCGGCGTTCCCATCGCGGTGGTCAAGATGGACTGTCTCGGCGAGATCCTCCATCGCGAGCGAAAGCCCCTGAAGGCCGCCGCCCAAAATAACGAGGGCCTGATGACCATCCCCCTGCCCGACGAGCCGATCGCCATCGGGCACACCTGGGATCTGCCGTGCGACGTCGACCTGCCGCTGGAAAACGGCACCGTCAAGAAGGTCAAGATCCTCCAGAAGTTCAAGCTCCAAAGCGTAAAGACCGGCGTCGCCACCATCGAGGTGGGCACCAAGATCCTCACGCCGCTCCACGATCCGGCCCTCGAAGCGAAGCTGATCCAGCGGGAGCAGACGGGCACGATCCGGTTCGACCTCGAGGCCGGCCGCGTCCTCAGCCAGCAGATGGACCTCGACCGCCGCGTGGTCGGATTCACCCCCAACAACCCGGCCAGCAGCCTCCACTACGTCACCCGCTTCACCGAAACCCTCCTGCCCGACCCGCCCGACGTCGCCACCCGCCCCCACTCGCCCACGGCCATCCTCGAGAAGTGACCTCCCACCCGGCCATGCGCTGGGATCCGAGGGGAAATGCTACCGGGCCACAGGCCACCTGCGTGCACGCCAGGTAGGGGAAAAACGTTCTTCTTGGACGAGGTCACCCGCGTAAGCCCGGGGTACGAAAGCACTTGGACGTTTCGGACTAACACGTTCGAGCACGCCATGTTAGCGCCGGGCGGACGGCACACGGCGTGTGGGCTGCTACTTTGCGGGCTGTGAACGGCCAGGGCGGGTCAAGGCCGCACCAAGAGCTCGTCGAGCGGCCGCTTGGGCACGTGATGGACGCCGTCGGCGTCGCGCCAGTAGGGGACTTGGTCGGGGGTTTTGTCCAGCTCGAGGACGACCGTCTCCTTCGGCCTGCCCAGGGCCAGAACGAGCAGTATCTGGAGGTGGTCGGCGATCCGCAGCGCACGACGGAGGCCCTGGCGGTCGATCGAGCCGACCATGCAGCCGCCCAGCCCTTGCTCCACGGCCGCCAGGAGCATGCTCTGGGCGACGATCCCGTGATCGCAGAAGAAATCCCCGGCGATTTGCGTGTCGCCGAGGATGATCACGTAGCCGGTCGGGCGCTCGCCTTCGGCCGGGCCGGGCCAATCGGCCAGTGCCGCCGCCCAACGCAGATGCGAGAAGATCGCCGCGTTTCGCTCCGTCTCCCACGAGACCATGTACTTCAGCGGCTGCCGATTCGCCGCCGAGGGACAGAGCTGCGTCAGCTTGACCAGCCCGACGAGCGTCGCCTCATCGAGCGCCTGGTCCTGGTGGAAACGGCGGTAGCTGCGGTTGTGGCTCAGCAGTTCTTCGATCGTCATAAGACTCTCCGGTAGATTCCGTCGAGGTCAATGGGGATCGCCAGAAAGTGTGATTGGCCTTACGCTCTCCCGGTCGTGCTGAAGGGACCCGGCACGCCGGAAACGCAAACGGGGGCCGCGAGGCCCCCGCTTGGTTTCGGGATACTCTTCGCCACCTGTGGCTGGTCGTGTTACTTCTTCGCCGCGATCGCCGCCTGCGCCGCGGCCAGCCGGGCAATGGGGACACGGTAGGGCGAGCAGCTCACGTAGTTCAGGCCGGTCTTGAAGCAGAACTCGACGCTCGCCGGGTCGCCGCCCTGCTCGCCGCAGATGCCGATCTTCAGCTCCGGCCGGGTGGCGCGGCCCTTCTCCACGGCCATCTCGACCAACTGGCCGACGCCCTCCTGGTCGATCGTCTGGAACGGGTCGGCTTCGAGGATGCCCTCGTCGACGTAGTCCGAGAGGAAGCCGCCGATGTCGTCGCGCGAGAAGCCGAAGCCCATCTGCGTCAGGTCGTTGGTCCCGAACGAGAAGAACTGGGCCGTCTTGGCCATTTTGTCGGCCGTCAGACACGCCCGGGGGATCTCGATCATCGTGCCGTAGAGGCACTCGACCTCGACGCCCGCCTTCTTCTCGACCTCCTGCTTCACGCGGTCGAAGATCGGCTTGACGAAATCGAGCTCGGCGACGCTGCACGTGACCGGAACCATGACCTCCGGATGGGGGTCTTTGCCCGACTTCTTCAGCTCGGCGGCCCCCTCGAAGATCGCCCGGATCTGCATCTCGGTCAGATACGGATAGGTGATGCCCAGGCGCACTCCGCGGTGGCCCATCATCGGGTTGACTTCGTGCAGGTCGGCGCCGCGGTCCTTCACTTCGTCGACGGTGACGCCCAGCGCCTCGGCCAGCTCGGCCCGGGCCGCCTCGGCCTGGGGCACGAACTCGTGGAGCGGCGGGTCCAGGAGCCGGACGGTGACGGGCAGGCCGTCCATCGCCTCGAGCGTGGCCTTGATGTCGCGCTTGACGAACGGGGCCAGCTCGTCGATGGCCGCGTTGCGCTCCTCGTCGCTGCCGGCGTGGATCATCTTCCGCAGCACGAACAGCGCCTGCTCGGACCCCGCCCCGTAGAACATGTGCTCGGTTCGGAAGAGCCCGATGCCCTCGGCGCCGAACTCCCGGGCGAGCTGGGCGTCTTCGGGGGTGTCGGCGTTGGTGCGCACGCCGAGCGTGCGCTGCTTGTCGACGAGCTTCATGAACGTCTGGAACCGCGGGTTCTCGGTGGCGTCCATCATGTCCAGGGCGCCCTCGTAGGCGACGCCCTTGGTACCGTTGAGCGTGACGACGTCGCCCTCGGCGAACTTCTTGCCGTCGACGGTCATCGTCCGCGCGGCCAGATCGATTTTGATCGTCCCGGCGCCGACGATGCAGCACTTGCCCCAACCGCGAGCGACCAGGGCGGCGTGGCTGGTCATGCCGCCGCGGGCGGTGAGGATGCCGGCGGCGGCCCGCATGCCTTCGACGTCCTCCGGGTTGGTCTCTTCGCGGACCAGGATCACTTCCACGTCCTCATCCTTCTTCGTCCAGGCGACCGCGTCGTCCGAGGTGAAGACGATCTTGCCCTTGGCCCCGCCGGGGCCGGCCGGCAGCCCGGACACGAACGGCTTGGCCTTCTTCTCGGCCTTCGGGTCGACGATCGGGTGCAGGAGCTCGTCGAGCTGGGCGGGGGCGACGCGCGTGACGGCCGTGGGCTCGTCGATCAGCTTCTCTGCGAGCATGTCCATGGCCATGTTCAAGGCGGCGGTGCCGGTCCGCTTGCCCGAACGGCACTGAAGCATCCAGAGCTTGCCTTCCTGGATTGTGAACTCGATGTCCTGCATGTCGCGGTAGTGCGATTCCAGCTTGGTGCGGATCGCGTCGAGCTCGGCGTAGAGCTTGGGCCTGCTCTCCTGGAGGGAGGGCAGGTGCTTGTTCTGCGCACTCTTGGTATCGTCGTTGAGCGGGTTGGGCGTGCGGATGCCGGCCACGACGTCCTCGCCTTGGGCGTCGACCAGCCACTCGCCGTAGAACTTGTTCTCGCCGGTGGCCGGGTTTCGGGTGAAGGCGACGCCGGTGGCCGAGTTCTCGCCCATGTTGCCGAAGACCATGCTCTGGACGTTGACGGCGGTGCCCCATTCGTCGGGGATGCCTTCGATCCGCCGGTAGGAGACGGCCCGCTTGCCGTTCCAGCTCTTGAACACCGCGCCGATTCCGCCCCAGAGCTGCTCCTCGGGGTCGTCGGGGAACTCACGGCCCAGCACCTCTTTGACCTTGGCCTTGTACTGCTCGCAGAGGGTCTTCAGGTCGTCGGCCGTGAGGTCGGTGTCGGCCTGGTAGCCCTTGGCCTCCTTCATCGCGTCCATCAGCTTCTCGAGCTGCTGGCGGATGCTTTTGCCCTCCTCCGGCTCGATGCCCTCCGATTTCTCCATCACCACGTCGGAGTACATCGTGATCAGCCGGCGGTAGGCGTCGTAGACGAACCGCTCGTTGTTGGTCTTCTGGACCAGGCCGGGGATCGTCTTCGAGCAGAGCCCGACGTTGAGCACCGTCTCCATCATCCCGGGCATGCTCTGACGCGCCCCGCTCCGGGCGGAGACCAGGAGCGGGTTGTCCGGGTCGCCGTACTTCATGCCCATGGCCTGCTCGGTCCTTTTGAGCGCGTCGCCCACCTGCTCCCCGATCCCCTCGGGATACTTGCCGCCAGCCTTCATGAAGTGGGTGCAGACCTCGGTGGTGATGGTGAAGCCCGCGGGAACCGGCAACCCGAGGCGGGCCATCTCGGCCAGATTGGCCCCTTTGCCGCCCAACAGGTTCTTCATCCCCGCTTCGCCGTCGGTCCCTTCCGGGCCGAAATAGTAGACGTGCTTCTCTGCCATGACTCGATGCCTTTGGTGTCAAGAAAAAGCGTGAGTATTCTCCGGGCTGCCGGGTCCCTTGTCCGAAAGGTCCGAGAGCCCCTCCGAAACGCCACAAACCCCCTCGCAAGAACGGCTTGCAGGAAGGTAAACAAATCAATTTATCAGGCTCTACGGCGACCGTCAAGGAAGGGCGAGCCGGCGAGAACGCGTCCTCAGAAGCCGTCATCGACCTCTCGATGGAGCGCCTAAGCATTGGCCGAAGAATGACTTCCGCATTTACGGAGTAGTAGGCAGACGCCGTGTGGGCTGCTACGGAAGTCGGGAGGCCTTTGGCTCGGCGCAGCTTCTTCCCCCGCGGATCGTCCCTTGGTGTCAACTCGCGGGCCGTTGGGCTATATTGGGCAGATGCGGCGGGTCGGCCGGCTAGCCGACGGTTGACGGTTCCACCAAGTCGGCGCTCGGCGAAGGTCTCCCGACCTCGCCGTAACCGCGGACCGCAGGTCTCCTTGATTTCGGAGACCGACGGTCGGACCATGTGCGGGGTCGTGAGACCCGCGCACAGCGCATCGGCGGGTGCCGTGCGGTGTGTCGAGCCGAGTTTCCTGAGGACCCGTTTGTCGAGGGGGTGAGCTATGCACACGCTGTTTCAACACGTCTCCGTTCTGTTGGCCCGAGTGCTCTTGAGCCTCTTCTTCCTCTGGAACGGGGCCCACATCCTCCTCGATTGGCACGGCCAACGCCAGGCCTTGGAATGGCAGGGAGTGGGGTACGCCGTGCCTCTCTTGGTCGTCGAGGTCGTCTGCCTGCTGGTCGGCGGTCTGATGCTGGTCGTGGGATTCCGCGGCCGATTGGGCGCGCTAGTGCTAATCGTCTTCCTGGTGCCCGACACGCTCGTCCACAGCGACTGGAGCTGGCTCAGCGGGCTGAGCGTGCCCGAGCTTCGCGCCCACGCCGACGAAGTGACCCACGTGCTGAAGAACTTCGCGCTTTTGGGCGCCCTGTTCCTGGTCCTGGGTTTCGGGTCCGGGGGATTCAGCCTCGACCTGTTCTTCAGCGGCAGGAAGAAGCGCGAAAAGAATCGCGAGAAGTAGGGCGCGAGTCGACTCGATGGAAGACCCACGACCCACACGCGAGAGCCTGGTCCTTTTGGCCGTCGTCTTCGAAGGGGGGCTCGGCGTGGCGGCCTTGGCGTTGGGCTGGTGGCTGGCCTGCCCCCCCTTGGAAACGCTCCGCTGGACGCCCGCCGCTTTCGGCGTGGGCGCCGCGGCGGCGCTTCCCATGATGGGGCTGCTGGCGGCGACGGTCCG
>CAZDHR010000183.1:0-13324 GCA_964505295.1 uncultured Planctomycetaceae bacterium | reverse complement strand
TCGGGTAGACGAACGGCCAATCCTATCCCGCCGGGCACGCTGTTGGCAATACCCGGGTTCTGATTCGCCACGGTCGTTTCGCGAGGCAAAGCGAGCAACGCGATGGAGTCTGGCAGGGCTTTGCGGAGACCCGCAGGGCATCGAGGTCGACAATCCAGCCCGGCCCGATTACCATAGATGCACCGCCCGAAACCGCGGCCGTGCGTCTTTCTCGTTTCTCGCGCAAGGAGACTGCGATCGACCGATCGAACCTCCTCGCGCCGGGACGAGGCCGGCGGGGAAACGGCCAGTGGGCTCTTCGACGGATCCGTCGACAACCGTTTGCGCGGCTCCCCTCATGCCAAGAAGGCCAATGAACATCGCGATGGTGATTTCGTCGCTCTCGGCGGGCGGGGCCGAGCGGGTGGCCGTGCTTCTTGCCCGCGGGTTGACGGCGTTGGGGCACCGCGTGGCGATCGTGACCATCTTCGGCGCGGACGGCGATTTCTACGCGACGCCCGAGGGGGTCGACCGGGTCGCGCTCGACCTGGGCAGGGAGACGCGGTCGCTGGTGGAGAAGGTCGCGGTCAACGCGAGGCGACTGGCCGCGATTCGCCGAGCGCTCGGCCGGCTTGCGCCCGACGTGGTGATCTCCTTCATGCCGGAGACGAACGTGCTGGCCCTGCTGGCCGGCTGGGGCAGCAGGGTGCCGATCGTCGTCACCGAGCACGCCGATCCGCGCGTGTTCCGGCTCAAGCCGACCTGGGAGACGCTGCGGCGCGTGACCTATCGCCGGGCCGCCCGGGTGGTGAGCGTGAGCGCCGGGGTCGACGACCACTTCGCCTGGCTTCCGGAAGCCAAGCGGGCGGTGATTGGCAATCCGATTCCGTTGGCCGAGATCCGCGCGGCGGGGGGCACGCCCGTCGCCATCGACTGCCCTCATGTCGTCGTCGGCATGGGGCGTCTGGCGCCGGAAAAGGGGTTCGACGTGCTGATCCGCGCGTTTGCCCGATCGGCGGCCGAGCTGCCCGACTGGGGGCTCGTGATCCTCGGCGAGGGGAGCGAGCGGGCCGCGCTGGAGTCGATCGTGGCCGAGCTCGGGTTGCAGGATCGCGTTTGCCTTCCCGGCGTCGTGGACGATCCATTCTCGGCGCTGCGTCGGGCGGATCTGTTCGTGCTGTCATCGCGGAGCGAGAGCTTCGGCAACGCGCTGGTCGAAGCGATGGCGTGCGGCCTGCCGGTCGTTGCCACGCAGTGCTGGAGCCGGTCGCCGGGGCTGGTGCGCGACGGTGTCGACGGGGTCCTCGTTCCGCCCGACGACGCCGATGCCTTGGCCGCGGCCATGTCGGAGCTGATGCGCGACGAGGCCCGACGCGGGCAGATGGCCTTGGAAGCCGCCGCGGCCGTCGAGCGGTTCGACGTGGCGGCCGTCAGCCAGACGTGGGATGAGCTGCTTCGAGCCGTCGTGGGGCGGCGGTAGTGACCGGGTTTTTGAGGAAGAGAGCGAGAGTCATGCGCGGAGCCATTGTCGTCATCCTTGGGCTTTCACTTTCGGCAGCAGGAGAGGAGGTACACCAACCGCCCCGGGCGGCCCGGTCGGTTCATTTGTGGTATCCCGGCCCAGACGCCGCGGGGTTCTACAACGAGCTGACCGTCGAGCGTTCCGTGCCCGGCAGCTACTTCATGGCTTGCGGCTTCCGCCACGGCTACTTCGGCATCCAGGAGTTGGTCGACGGGAAGAAGGTCGTGATCTTCTCGGTGTGGGACCCGACCAGGGGAGACGATCCCAACGCAGTCGCGAAGCAGCGCCGCGTGGAGGTGCTCTACAAGGCGGACGGCGTCATCGCCCGGCGCTTTGGCGGCGAGGGCACCGGGGCACAGAGCTTCTTCCCCTACGACTGGAAGATCGGCGAGACCTGCCGTTTCCTGGTCAGGGCCACCGTCTCTGAGCGGAAAACGGCGTACGCCGCGTATTTCTTTCTGCCCGAGTCCAAGGCGTGGAAGCACCTGGTCACCTTTCGCACGACGACCGGCGGTGATCGGCTCCGGGGCCTCTACTCGTTCATCGAGGACTTCCGCCGCGACGGCCGGAGCGCGCACGAGGTCCGCCGGGCGGTCTTCGGCAACGGGTGGGTCCGTGGAGCCGGGGGGCGATGGGAGCCGCTCGTCAAGGCCCGCTTCACCGCGTCGGGGGCCACCTGGGAAGCGAAGGAGACGATTGACGCCGGCGTCTTGAAGGACCGTTTCTTCCTCCAAACCGGCGGCGACACGCAGACGACGACCCCGCTGCGGAGTATGATGGAGCGTCCGCCGGGAAACGGCGCCCCGCCGCAAGTACCGGAAAAGGGAGCGCTTGACAACGGGTGCTAGGAATTCAGCATGAAAGGGCCGTGAATATGGATCGTCGATTTGTCGTAGGACTGATCGTGGGCGCGGGGCTCACGTGGACCGTCCAAGCGCCGACCGCCGAAGTCGCGCGGTCGGGCTCGAAGCCGAATCTCGTCTTCATCCTGGCCGACGACCTCGGATGGACCGACCTGGGCTGCTACGGCAGCGGCTATTACGAGACGCCGCACATCGACCGCATGGCGGACGAGGGGCTGCGCTTCACCGCCGGCTACACGTGCGGGCCGAATTGCCAGCCCACGCGAGCCGCCCTGATGAGCGGCCAGTACGGCCCGCGCACGGGCGTCTACACCGTGGGTGGCATCGATCGCTTCAACTGGCGGAGCCGGTCGTTGCGGCCCGTCGACAACGTCACATCCCTTCCGCTGGAGAAGGTCACGATCGCCGAGGCGCTCAAGGCCGCCGGCTACGCCACCGCCATGTTCGGCAAGTGGCACCTCGGCCAGAAGGACGAATATCATCCCCACAAGCGCGGGTTCGACGAGGCGATCGTCTCGGCGGGCAGGCACTTCGACTTCAAGACCAGCCCAAAGACCGACTACCCCCCGGACACCTACCTGGCCGACTTCCTCACCGACAAGGCGGTCGACTTCATGCGCCGGCACCGGGAGAAGCCGTTCTTCCTTTACCTGCCGCACTTCGGCGTCCACTCGCCCTATCAGGCCAAAAAGGAGCTGATCGCCCGGTTCGCCGACAAGCCGGCCGTCGGGGGCCACCACGACCCGACCTACGCCGCCATGATCGCCAGCGTGGATGAAAGCGTCGGGCGCGTCCTCGCGGTCCTGACCGAGCTCGGGCTGAGCGAGAACACGCTGGTCATCTTCTCCAGCGACAACGGCGGCGTGGGCGGCTACCTGCGAGAAGGCATCCGGGGCGGCACGGTGACCGACAACGGGCCCCTCCGCGGCGGCAAGGGGATGCTCTACGAAGGCGGCGTGCGCGTGCCGTACGTCTTCCGCTGGCCCGGCAGGATCACGCCCGGGCAGACGTGCGATACGCCCATCAACAGCGTCGACCTCTATCCCACGCTGCTGGAGCTCGCCGGCGCAACGCCGCCCGAGGACCACCCCCTCGACGGCGTGAGCTACGCGGGCCTGTTGACCGGGGACATCGAGAAGGGACTGGCGCGCGAGGCCGTCTTCTGGCATTTCCCGGGCTACCTCGGCGCGGGCGAGGGGACGTGGCGGACCACCCCGGTCGGCGTCATTCGCACCGGGGACTGGAAGCTGATGGAGTTCTTCGAGGACGGCCGGCTGGAACTCTACAACTTGCGCGACGACGTCGGCGAGCGCAAGGATCTCTCCGCCGCCATGCCGGACAAGGTGCAGGAACTCCACACCCAACTCAAAGCGTGGCGCAAGACGATCGGGGCACCGATGCCCACGCCACACGATCCGCGCAGCGCGCCGCAGCCGCAACCGGCGCGGCGCAAACGCAAACGAGCGAAGTCCCGAGGCGCGGCGCCCTAGCAACCCGTTGGGAGAGACCAGAACGATGACAACGATTCGATCCCTGCTTCTCGCCGTGGTTGCCATTTCCTGGTTGCCGGGAGCCGCCGGCGCGGAGGACGTGGCCGCTTCAGGCCGACCGAACGTCGTTTTCCTCCTCGCCGACGATCTCGGGTGGCGCGACACGTCGCTCTACGGCAGCACGTTCTACGAGACGCCGAACATCGACGCGCTGGCGGAGCGAGGCATGCGGTTCACCAACGCGGAAGCCCGCTGACCGCGGAAGGCTTGTCGTCTGAGTGACTATGAAGGAGTCCTCGTCATGCTCAACCAACCATCTCGTGAGCGCCGCGCAGCAGGAGCAGCCGGCATCCTTTCGCTTGCCCTGGTCGTATCGCTCGCCATGTCGGCGCCGCTGCGAGCCGGCAATCCTCCCGACCGGCCGTCGTTCCCCGGGCAAAGGAGCACCTGGAACGGATACGACCGCTTTGATTTCCAGGTCGACGGCAAGCCCGTGCTCGTGGTGGCTCCGAAACGGCCGGCGCCGGGGCGTCCGTGGGTATGGCACGGCGAGTTCTTCGGCCACCGGCCCGATCCCGACGTCGCCCTGCTCGGCCAGGGTTTCCACGTCGTCTACATGCGCGTGCCCGACATGCTGGGATGCCCACGGGCGGTGTCGCACTGGAACGCCTTCTACCGCGAGCTGACCGAGAAACACGGCCTGGCGAAGAAGGTGGCGTTGGTCGGCCTGAGCCGCGGCGGGCTCTATTGCTACAACTGGGCCGCCGCCAACCCGGAGAAGGTCGCCTGCATCTACGGCGACGCACCGGTCTGCGACTTCAAGAGCTGGCCGGGAGGGAAGGGAAAAGGCAAAGGGAGCAAACGCGACTGGATGCTGGTGTTCCGTTGCTACGGCTTTCAGGACGAGGCGGAAGCGCTCGCGTACGACAAAAACCCGGTCGACAACCTGGAGCCGCTCGCCAAGGCCGGGGTGCCGCTCTTGCACGTCTACGGCGACGCGGACGAGACGGTCCCGTGGGACGAGAACACGGGCGTGGTGGCCGAGCGGTATCGCAAGCTGGGCGGCCACATCGAGCTGATCGCCAAGAAGGGCGTCGGCCACCATCCGCACGGTCTCGACGACCCCACCCCGATCGTCGAGTTCATCGCGAGACACGCCATGGTTTCGTCGCACCGGCGCGCCGATTCGCCGGGCTCGCGACGGCCGATCCGTTCCGATTAGCACAAGCATCCCGGGAACCCCGCTCCGGGCGGAGCCCCGGGGCCGACGCGGCTTGCGGCCTCATCCTGAAGATTCCCGGAATTGCCGGGAATAAGCACCGCCCCGACGGTATCTATCCCCTTACCGGCCCGCCGGAAAAAATGCGCGAACTTTCTGACGGGGGCAAGCGTCTATTAGCGATAGGAGAAGCGGGGAAGCCCTCGGTGCGGCAGATTTCGGCACCGCGTGCCGATCGAGTGAAGAGATAGGACCGATGATTTCGTTGTGGTCGAGTTTTCCAGGCGAACCGAGATGCCAGGAGCGCATCGCCGATTATGTGGCGAATACGCTGCTCGGGCATCCTCTGCGCTTGTGACACTTGGCCACCCCCTTCGGGACGATTAACAAGAGCCCGGTGTCAGAAGCGACGCCGGGCTTTTTTCGTTGGGCTGGTAGCTGAGATGGAATAGCGGCGGTCTGAAGCACCGCAGACGGGGATTCGAGCGCCCCTCGGCCCACTTCGCGCTCAGGGTACGCGCATAACACGGCCCGTTCGACTTCGGGTGAGGTCATCGGTCTTTCAAGCCGAGCAGGTTGGGTTCAACCCTTCGGATGGTGCCCGGTTCGACTCCCGCTCTCGCGCTTTGAAGCAGGACGTAGGAAAGCCTGGCATTCCGCGTGCCCCGGGAGCACGAGACCGCGGGTTCGAATCCCGCCGTCCTGACTGACGTGATCCGGTGTGGCCAAACGGTAAGGCGGCGGCCTGTTAAGCCGACGATTGGAGGTTCGATTCCTCCCGCCGGAGCTGACGGATGACGGGGCGACGGGGTGACGGGGTGACAGGGTGAGGGGGTGACCAGGTGACTGGATGACGCGGCCTGGGGATGAAAGCTCTCGCAAGATGTCTTTCACCCCGTCACCCTGTCACCCCCTCGCCTTGTCACTCCGCCAAGATAGTCCTGTGGCCTAGTGGCAAAGGCAGCTCCCTTGGTGGCGGCCGAAGAATAACTTTCCGGTTTCACTCTCTGGTTCGGGCGGGTTGGAATGGTGGAGTGGTGGAATGCCGTGGTATCTACGATTCCTGTTCGGCCGGTTGGTCGTGTACTCCATCATTCCAACACTCCATCATTCCATTACTCCACCGTTCCACCAGAGAACCGGTAACTTGTTGATCGCCCGCCCCTTGGTGGCGACGAACATCCACAATTCATCATTCATCATTCATCATTCCGCATTCATCCTTGTGTGTCGTCCTCGTGGAGCAGTCCGGAGTGCTCGCCACGCTGTCAACGTGGAGATCGCGGGTTCAAATCCCGTCGAGGGCGCTGAAATGGCACGGTACGCGAACAGGCATAGCGGCCAAGCTCAAACCTTGGTGTCTGTGGGTTCGACTCCAGGTCGGGATACTCGACTATTACACTCTGCGAGAGTGACGGACGGCACGGCAGGCTCCGAACCTGCAAGACGGGGTTCGACTCCTCGGCGGGGTACTGAGCAACGGACGTCCTCGGAGTGTGACGGAGCAAGCACGCGACCTTGCGAAGGTCGTAGACCAGGTTCGACTCCTGGCGAGGATACTGATGGCCGCTATCAAGACCGGTTTCTCCCTTCAGACGTTTCGCCGGCCGTGCGAAACCGAACTGGTTGTGTTGGGGGCACCAAAACATGTGACGCTGGAGCCAGACGGCAAGGCGACCGGCTGCAACCCGGTTGAAGTGGGTTCGACTCCCACCGGCGCCTCTTATCGAGCCTTGCGTGGCCAATGAACGGAGGGCTTCCACCGGAAGCCCGGGACCGAAGGATCCTGTCCAGTCGGGTGATCGTTGGCAATGCCACTTCCATAAGCACCGTGGGGCGGGCCGGCACGCTGAGCCCGGTGCGGGTCGAGTTCGTCGGTCAGGAGTCGTCGGGCGGCTGATCGGGCAGTCTGGCAGGCCTTTCCGAAGCTTCTGGATTTTGCTCCCACCTTGCCCACGCGTATTGCACGCCCGGCAGGATTCTCTAGACTTGCCCTTGGGGTCGCGAATCTTGCCGCCGTGCCGGACGGTTGCGGTTCGCCCGAGCATCCTGACGCGAGAAGGAGGAACGGATCGATGTATCACGCTCTGCTTTCGAGGGCGATCGCGGCCATTCTGGCCTTGGTGTTTGGGGGCGCCGGGACGGCGTTGGGCGAGCCTGCCGGGAAGGTGTCGCTGGAAGACCTGCGGCAGGCGCGCCGCGAGCTGGCCCAGCGTCCGCGTCGGATCATCATGAACAACGATGGGTGCGACGTGCTGTACTTCCCGAAAAAGGAGAAGGCGACCATCGAGGCGTTCCTGGCCAAGCGCACCACGCCGCTGGCCGGCACGCACGTCGGCGCCATCGCGTTCTGCCCGACCAGCTCCGGGTTCAGCAATTTCACGCACGACACGAAGGTGGGCACGCTGCTGGCGAAATCGGGGGAGGAATTCGGAATCCAGCCCGACACGCGGAACATCGCCAAGGAGCTGATCAACCAGGGGACCGACTGCTTCGAGGCGGTGGTCCGGTTCGGCCACGAGCACTCGATGGAAGTGTTCTGGTCGATGCGGATGAACGACACGCACGACGCGGCGCACCACCCCGACAAGCCGTACTTCCTCTTCCCGCCGCTCAAGTACGAGCACCCCGACTGGCTCGTCGGCGACCCGATCAAGCGGACGCCCCACGGCCGGTGGAGCTCGGTCGACTACGCACTTCCGCAGATTCGCGATCTGGCCTTCGGATACATCGACGAGGCGTGCCGCAACTACGACCTCGACGGGATCGAGCTCGATTTCTTCCGCCACCTCTGCTACTTCAAGAGCACGGCCCTGGGCGGCGCGGCGAGCGACGAAGAGCGGGAGATGATGACCGGCCTGATGCGCCGCGTGCGCGAGATGACCGAAAAGGTGGCCCTCGAGCGGGGCCGGCCGATCCTCGTCGCGGTGCGCGTGCCCGATTCGGTCGGCTTTTCAAGCGACATGGGATTCGACGTCGAGCGATGGCTGCGCGAGGGGCTCCTCGACGTTCTCATCACCACCGGCTACTTCCGGCTCAACCCCTGGGAGTACAGCGTGGAGCTGGGACACAAGCACGGCGTGGCGGTCTATCCCTGCCTGAGCGACTCGCGCGTGCGGGGCGAGACGCGCTTCCGCCGGGCCTCCGCCGAGAGCTATCGCGGCCGAGCGATGAACGCGTGGGCCGCCGGCGCGGATGGGTTGCACCTATTCAACTATTTTGACCCCAACGCGCCGATGTGGTCGGAGATCGGCGATCCCAAAGCGCTCCTCCCGATGGACAAGCTCTACTTCGTCACGGTGCGCGACGGCGACCCGCGAAGTTGGCTCGCCACCGGGCGCGACCATCGCACGCTGCCCCCCTTCGGGCCCTCGCACCCCCGGCTCGTCACGACGAGCCAGCCGGTCGAGTTGGAGATCGTGATCGGCGACGACTTGCCGGCGGCCGAGCGCCGGGGACTCAAGCCCCAGGTCAAGCTCCACGTGGAGACGCCGGCCGTCCGGAAGGCGTCGCAACTCCACGTCAAGCTGAACGGCACGAAACTGACCGGCGGCGTGCTCAAGGACGGCTGGGTCGACTACCCGGTGCCGCCGGCCTCGGTGAAACGCGGCACGAACCGGGTCGAGATCGCCGCGGAGCCTTCCGCGCTCGGACCCGACGACTGGAGCACCGTCTACGACGGCAGCAAGACGCCGGGGCGCCCCTGGAAACGCGACGCCGGCTCGACGCGCACGCACGAGGAAATCGTCGACGGCGCGCTTCTCATCGCCGATCAGGGCGAGGTCTCGGGCGATTACCTCTACTACCGCTTCCCCTGGGGCGCCGATCCCGACGGCGAGGCCGTGGTCGAAGCCCGCGCCAAGGTCAAGTCGGGATCGAGCTTCCTCATCGTCACCAACGGGTCGGGCGGCGAGCGACTCGGCCTGTGGCCCGATCGCATCGAGCTGTTCCACCACGCCAACCTCCAGCACAAGATGGACACCACCGACGACTTCCACCTCTACCGCATGGAGTTGAAAGGCCAGGATCTGAAAGTCTTCGTCGACGGCGAGCTGCGGATCGACGCCCCCGGCGTGCTCGGGCCACGGTCGAGCTACTCGATCAACCAGGTCGCCTTCGGCGCTGCCAACAGCGGCATGCTGGGCGAGGCCTACTGGGACGACGTCAAGGCCCAGGCCGCGGGCTCGTCGTGCACCGACCTGGTGGTGAGCGTTTCGTATGAGACAAACTGAAGGTGGACGAACACACTGAGCGTATCACCACGAACGGGGACACGCTCGACGTCCGCCAAGGCAGACGCCCATCAAGCCGTTCGCCCGGGGAGGCCGCGCCTGGACATTCCGGACGGGCCGTTTGCGCGTGTCCCGGCGCGTCAGTCGCCGGTTGTGAACCCTTTGACCTCGCCCTTGTCGGTCGCCAGCACGGCCACCGGCCCCCGGGGCGTTTCGAGCGTCACGGCCTGTGCCGGTCGGCCGGTCACCTTGGCCGTTCCGGCAAGCACACCCTTTTCGTCGAGGGCCACGACCGTGCCATCGTCGCAGCCGGCCACGACCCGCGGAAGCTTGGCGCCGGGTGGATCGACGCATTGGAGGGAGACGGGCGCGCTGGGCAAGCGGGTCGACCAAACCTTCCGACACGCGCCGGTCAGGGCGACGACCAGGCCCTCGGACGTGCCGACCACGATTTCCTTCTTGCCGTCGCCGTCCAGGTCGGCCACGTCCATGTCGCGCATCTGAGCGCGCGGGGCGTTGCTCGACCCCGGCCCGAACTGAGCGTTGTAGAGCGGCTTGCCATCCTCCGCGTAGACGGTCACCCGATTCCAAGTGCCGTTGATGGCCGTGGCCACCTCCTTCTTGCCGTCGCCGTCGAGGTCATCGACCACGAGCCCGGTCCGATTCTGCGCGGTCCACCCTCCCACGTACGAGTGCCCGGCGGGCACGCCGTGGTACCCTCGTCCCGTGACGGCCAGCGTCTTGCTGCTGACGACGGCGAGCGTGTCGTTTCCATTGGGCCAACGGGAGATGAGGAGGTTCCGGGCGCCGTCGCCACCGGCCACGAGCAAGAACATCCGGCCCGGCCCCCAGAAGACCGGCGTACGCTTGACCAGCTTGCCGGTCTCGTCGAGGATTTCCAGGGTGCACGCGCTCCCGACGAAACACCGGCTCTTCCCCTCGTCAAAAGCGCCGGTGTGTAGCCCGTGGATGCCTTCGTGGCCGGGGGCGCTCTTGAACCAGTAGGTCTTGGCGGCTTCGTACACGGCCGGGTCCATCTCCGAGGTGAAGACCCACTTGCGCTGGCCGTCGCCATCGAAGGCGATGACCTTCTCATCCACGCAGCCGGCCAGGAGCAGGCCGGGCTCGTCCCACCAGCGGAGCACGCGAATCGCGGCGTCGGTTTCGAGCTTGCGGACCTCCTTGCCCTCGGGCGTGAGAAGATGGATCGTGCTCCCTTCGGCGACGCCGAGTTGCGTGCCTTCGGGCGAGGCGATGGTGATCACGTCGGCCACCTTGCCGCCAACCCGGGCGGTCATCGCGACCGGCAACTCGGGAGCCGTCGGCTCCGCCCGTGGACCCGCGGGCGCCAACGCCTCAGTGCGCAGCTTCTGGCCCTGCGCCAGCAGGCGTTCGAGAGCGGCCGCCAGCCCGCCACGGGCTTCTGCGGCCGGCGACGCGCCGCTGAGAACGTGACGCCCTTCGGCCAGTTCGATGCTGCACGTCCCGTTCGCGTGCCGGGCCTTGGCCGGCTCGCCATCCACGCGCAGCGTGTTCGCGGCGGCCAGGCTCAACCGCAACGTCGTCGGTTTGGCGGCAACCACGTTCGCCACGCCGCTCGTGAAGTCCCAGTCGAGGTCGACCGGCACGTCGCTCGACACGAGGACGTCCTCGATTCCCGCGCGGGTCAACGCGTGCCCATGGAGATGATCCTCGGCAAGAACGACCAGGTCTCCCTGGGTTTGCCCGTGCTCTCCGACGACTCCCAAGGCCGGCTCGGGCAGGGCCATGGCGGCGGCGTTGTCGGCCACGCGAGTGCAGGCCAACCGGCTCGCCGCCTTGGGATCGGTTTGCCCGATCAGATAGAAGGCCACTCGATGCGAGTTTTTCTCGACGGCGCCCGTCCAGTTCATCGTGACGACCCTGCCACCGCGAACCTCTTGAAGGTCGCACGAGCGCAGCTCGAAGCCGGCGGTCCGGATACGCACGGCCTGTTCCTTTGGGTCCCAGGCCCCGCCCGGTACCTGCCAGGTGGTCTTGACCTTCATGTTCTGACTGTCGGTGCGAAAGGTAAGGTCGTCGACGACCAGCGCGTAGCGGCCGGTCCGCTGCGACAGCGTGCGTCGCCAGTTGGCGAAAGCGGCCCCCGGCACCTCGCCCACCGCCGTCGCGGTCGGGCCGACCACGTCGCTGTAGAGCAGGGCGGCGTTCATCGCGACGGCGGGCTCCACCATGCCATCGGCGCTGGTCAGCACCTGGTTGTGGTAACCTTGCAGGACCGTCCGGCCGGCCAGGCGCAACTCCAGGACGTCGAACGTGTGGTAGGGATTACGCGAGGCGCCGTTGAAGCCGTCCAACAAAATGTAGTCTCCGGTCGCATCGGCGGCGCTCCGGTAGCTGCCGATATAGAACGACTGATCGAACGGCAGGCCGCTTGCCCGCGCGTCCCAGGCCGGCTGGGGTAAGCGGAGAATGCTCCACTTGCCCGCCAGGTCGTCGGGCGGCTTCGGCTCCAGCGCCTCGTCGGGCCAGAAAGACTGCCCGAGCCGGAAGACGTTGGTGTCCACGCCTGTACGCTCGCGGTAGGCAATCCACCGGCCGTCGCCGGTCAGGTAGGCGGCCTTGTTCAGAAAGCCCATCGAAGCGGAGTTCAGGGCCCAGTCGGGGACCCCCCCGGAGATGAGGACCTCCTGCCCGCGCAGGAGCCGGGCGAGCACTCCGTTTTCCAGCGGCTTGCGGTCTCCCGTGAGCACCATGTAGGTGAAGATGGGCGCGATGCCCGTGTTGTACCAGAACAGGTTGTCGCTCTCGCCCGCGACCCAGGCGTGCTCGTGGAGCGACCCGAAAGCCAGCTCGCCGCCCCGCACGCATTGAGCCCAAACGGGGTGGGGATAGTGCTTGTTGAAGTACCGGCCGAGGCAGTACAACGAGATGGCCGACCACTGGCCGTGCCGGGAGCTAACGGAACGCCGCGGCTGCGTGAGACCATACACGCCCTCGCCCTTGCGGTGGTTGAGCTGCCGGGCGAAGGCATTCGTGATCCTCAGCCGCTCCTCGTCGGTGAACACGGGGCTCTCTTCGATGAGGTCCCAGAAGAGGATCGCCATGTGGGCGTTGTAGTGGTAGAAACCGGCCAGCGGGTCGTGCTTGTTCTCGATCCGCTCGCCGTCGATCTCCTCGATGTCGCGGATCGCTTCCGCGTCGGGGAACGACAATCGCACGACCTCCCGGGCGCTGAACTCGTCGCCCGTCATGTAGTACATGGCCATACGCTTACTGATGCTGCACCACCCGAAGTAGCCCGAGGAGCCGTAGCCTTTCGAGGCTTCCCAGGTCTCGAACTCCTTGATGTCGGTCGGCACTTCAAGGTCCCCACCGAGCTTCGTCTCCATGGTCCAACCGATCGCCAGCTCTCCCGGGGCCGACGACGCCTTGGCCAGGACGCCCGCCAGCGCGCCGGCCCCCGCCTCGACGCCCGCCGCGTCGCTGCCGCCGACGATCACGACGCCGTGCCCGTCGCCGAAAGGATCGTGAACCGACCGGAGCACGTATCCCCCCGGCCCCGGGTACTTGAGATCCACCAGGCAATAGTACAGGTCGTAGAGGGCGTTCATCGTCCTGTTGGTGGAGCGATTGCCCAGCACGATCAGATTGCCCCGGATGGGCACGGCCGCCTCCGGGGAGTCATCGGAGACAACCGGCACCTTCACTCCGGTCCGCTGCTCGATCGCCCCTTGGACGGACGCGGCCGCCGTCTCGTACACACCCGACGCCGGCGCGACAATCGCCACGTTCGGCTTGCCGTCTCGCACCAAGGCGATATCGCGGTGCAGCTCCTTGAGCTTGTCGTACTGGGGCGGGACCGGCGGTGGAGGCGGAGGAGGAGGCGGGGGCAGACCGCCCTCAACCCGGACGTCGGTGACGAGCACCTTGGGGGTCGGGGCTCGGTGCGTGTACAAGTAGATCACGCCTTTGGTCGTGTCGGGCGGGGCCGTCCCCTTCGCCGAGACCTCGGAGAACTTGCCGGCCGATCTTGCGGC
>CAZDHR010000182.1:0-13360 GCA_964505295.1 uncultured Planctomycetaceae bacterium | reverse complement strand
CTGCATGCCGGAAGCGGGCGTCGCATTCCGGTCGTCGGGCGAGATTCTCCGGTTCGAAGAGATTCAACGTTTCGTGCAGGTGGCGGCCCGGCTGGGCATCCGGGAAGTCCGGCTCACCGGCGGCGAACCGCTAGTGCGCAAGGGCGTCTGCCGGCTGGTGGAGATGCTGGCCGCCGTGCCGGGTATCGATGATCTGGCGATGACGACCAACGGCGTTCTCCTGCCCGAGCACGCCGAGGCCCTGAAGGCCGCGGGGCTCAGCCGGCTGAACATCAGCCTCGATACGCTCGACCGGCGCAAGTTCCACCAGATCGCGCGCCGAGACGAGCTCCCCCGAGTCCTCGATGGCATTGCCGCGGCCGAGCGAGCCGGATTCCGGCGAACCAAGCTCAATGCGCTGGCCATTCGGGGCTACACCGAGGACGAGGTCGTGCCCCTGGCCCAGTTCGCCCGACGGCACGGCATGGAGTTGCGATTCATCGAATTCATGCCGCTGGACGGCGACGATTTGTGGGATGCCGACCGCGTGCTTCCGGGCGAGCAGATCCTCAAGATCCTTGCCGGCGCCCTCGGCCCGCTGGAACGGGTCACGCGGGACGGATCGCGGGGCCCGGCCACCGAGTACCGCTTTCTGGACGGAGGCCCCCCCATCGGCTTGGTCAACAGCGTCAGCGACCCGTTTTGCGACCGTTGTAGCCGGCTGCGACTGACGGCGGACGGCAAAGTGCGGAACTGCCTGTTTTCGATGGAAGAGTGGGACGCCCGGGCCGTGTTGCGAGCCGGCGGCTCGGATGAACCATTGGCCGAGTTGGTCATCGAGGCCGTGCGCGCCAAGCGAAAGAAGCATGGTTGCCGAAGTGGACGTTTTTCGAGAACCGGGCGGTCCATGCACCAAATTGGGGGCTGACGCCCGTGTTCGGCGATGGTCTCCCAACCCCGCCGACGGCTCGACCGAAGGTCTCCCGTCGCAAGGCGTTACGCCGGCAGGGGCGTGGACATTCGTCCAACTCGTCTGTTCCCGCGCCCTGGTTCCCAAGCTCCAGCTTGGGAACTGACGTTTGCCCGTTAGTCGCCCCGAATCGCGAGGTCCCCAAGCTGGAGCTTGGGAACCAGGGGAGTTCGCTCTGACGGGTTGGGCGAATGTTTACGCAGGGGCACGGTCGGGAGACCGTGCCCCCATAGCGGTTTTCGGGCGTTTCCCGGACACCGTCTGAGAGTGACGGTCTCCCTGAAAGCGATGTCGCATGAACGACAAGCCCTGGTATCACGACGGCCTGAGATTCCAGTGCACGGGCTGCGGTCGCTGTTGCACGGGGGCACCCGGGTACGTCTACGTGATCAAATCGGAAATCAAGGCGTTGGCCGCAGCGCTTGGGATGGAGGTTTCGGAGTTCGAAAAGGCGTTCGTGCGCCCGGTGGGTAGGCGCAAGAGCCTCGTGGAGCTCCCCAACGGCGACTGCGTATTCTACGACAATCTCTCGCGGCGGTGCCGCGTGTACCCGGTCCGACCCCGCCAGTGCCGCACGTGGCCGTTCTGGGCTTCGAACTTGCGGTCGGCGGAAGCCTGGGAGCGAACCTGCCACGCCTGCCCCGGCAGCGGACGGGGCCCGCTCGTCTCGATCGAGAAGATCGAAGCGCAAATGTCCGTCGTGCGGATGTAAGGCCCGTCCCCTGGAGCCGTTCCGGCCGACTCTGACGGTTCTTGCGTTTCTGCGGTCTGGCTTGAGTTTTCCGGTTAGGGAGCCGATATAGGCTTTCAGTCGCCGCCGTGGTACGGCGGACCGGCCCCGCCGCGTCCGCAGACCGGCGGAGGCCCATTTTCGTTAGTCGTTATGGCACAACGACTTAGGAAAAGAGGCCTCGCCGGATTCGTCTCGTGCGGCTAAGCTCTTTGACAACAAGGACTTACTGAAGAACGACCCGGCGCGGGCCCCGGTATCGCCGGGCGCCTCCCGACCGGACGCGGATCCCAAGCGATGATCACGGCTGGGACGATTGATCTTGACACTAGTCGTTGTGGCACCTACACTTGGAGCGAGACGGGGTTGTGTGCGGGAGACTGTCGCCGTGCGAGTCCGGCGGACCTTCTCACGGGAGAATCGAGCCGTGACCAAGAAAGAGATAGTCCGGACCATTTCCGAGGAAATCGGGCTGACGCAGTTGAAGACCAAGGAGATCGTCCAGAAGACGTTCGACGCGATCGTCGAGACCTTGGTCGAAGACACGAAAGAGAGGTTGCAACAGGGGCCCAATGTCCCTTTGGGTCGCATGGAGCTGCGCAACTTCGGCGTCTTCGAGGTCAAGCGGCGAGCCCCCCGCAAGGCACGGAACCCGAGAACCGGCGCGAAGGTGTTCGTCCCCGAAAAATTCGTCGTCACCTTCAAGCCCGGCAAGGAAATGGAAAAGCGGATTCGCGAGTTGGAGCGGGCCGCAGTCGCACAACGGGCGCAGGCCCACGACGCCGCGAGCGAACCTCCATCGTCGGGCGTGCCGGAAGCACTTGGAACTCCAACAGGTTACAACGCAAACCTCGGCGGCCCCTGACGCCCACCCATCCCACTTCGGTCCCGTCGCCCAAGCAGCAACACCGCCAAAGCCGCCGACCAGAGCAACCACTGCCGACCCTCTTGCTCTCGCCGAGAGCGGCCCTTTTCCGCTCCACCGACCCGACCCATCGAAGCAATCCCGTCGGCTTCGAGACCTTTCCCGTAAAGCCAATCGCTAGGCGCCCTCGCCGTGCGGAGCGATCCCTAACGCTCCGCCACTGGCAGGTGGCCAAGGAATGAATTACGCGCGCCGCAGGCGCGAACTTCTGTGTCTCAGGGAGGATTTTGTCATGCGCAAGCTGCTACTGGCGGTTGCGTTCGGACTGCTATTCAGCACAACGGTCGGGTGTTTGATCCCCGCCTATTCAGGGGACCCAACCCGCCGCGTGCAGCAATTGATCTACTCATCGGAGAACCTCCGTTTGATCGAGGACGAGTGGGAGCGGGCCTGGCACCTCGATCAGCCCGACCATTGCACGCCCTATCGAACGCACGGCGGGCTAATCTGAGCACCGTTCGTCGGCATTGGATCCCAGTGCCCGACTCGGGTTGCTGGTTCCCGTGTGGGCCTGGAAGGCTGGCCGGACAACGACCAGCCTGCGTCCAAGTGCTGCCGCTACCGGGAAGACTCTTCTCGCAGGGTGCGTAAGACACATCGCATCGGGCACAGACATACGGCCCGGCGGTGTCTCTCATGCACCCTGCACGTTTCTTGGAGCCGGACTGCTAAGTGGTTGACCGATAGACAGGTAGCACGTCAGGGCACGGTCTGCCAGGCACTCCGACGGGATGACGACCGCCTGCAACATCCCGGTCGCGCCCGTTGCCCAGCGTCAGGCGGACCAGTAGATTGTGGGTTTGCGGGCCTCGCTCGTGTTCCAACGCGACCCCGCAGACACGTCGCCGAACCGGCTGGCGGTCGCGCACCGGCCCCCTTTGCGCGAGATCTCGCCGATTCGGCTGTCTTGACAGATCACGTGCACCCGTCAAGGAGGGTACGTCTCGCGTATCTGACGGCTGCCCCAGGTTGCGCTAACCCGTTGTCGAACGCCGAGACGCTGTGTGTATGGCTGGTCCCGCCGACGTTCAACTCGACGTGCAGCTCGGCCGCTTGCGATTGGCCAATCCGATCATGGTCGCCTCGGGCACCTTTGGCTACGCCCGGGAGATGGCCGGGCTGGTCGACGTGAACCGGTTGGGCGCGATTCTGCCCAAGACGGTCACCCTGCGAGCGAGGCCCGGCAACCCCCCACCTCGCACGGTCGAGACGACCGGAGGCATGCTCAATTCGATCGGGCTGGACAACGACGGGATCGCGGCCTTCATCGAGCGTCAGTTGCCGTATCTGGCCGGGCTGGAAGCGGCTGTCATTGTCAGCATCGCGGGCAAGAGTTACGAGGAGTTCGTCGAGCTGGGGGCCCGGCTGGACGGCGTGCCCGGCGTGGCCGCCGTGGAGTTGAACGTCTCCTGCCCCAACGTCACCGGCGGGGTCGACTTTGGGGTCAACCCGGACCTGTGCGAGCAAGTCGTCTCGGGCGTCTGCAAACGGTCCTCCATGCCCGTGCTGGCAAAATTGACGCCGAACGTGACCGACGTGGCCGCCATGGCCCGAGCCGCCGAAGCCGGCGGGGCCGACGCCGTCTCGCTCGTGAACACCTGTCTGGGCCTGGCGGTCGATTGGCGTTGCCGCCGCCCTCGTTTGGGGGCGGGGATGGGAGGGCTGAGCGGCCCGGCCATCAAGCCGATCGCGCTGCGGGCCGTGTACCAGGCGGCCCGGGCCGTGCACGTCCCCGTGGTCGGAATCGGCGGGATCGCCACGGTCGACGACGTGATGGAGTTCCTCGTCGCCGGGGCCACGGCGGTCCAGATCGGCACGGCGAACTTCTATCGACCGACCGTGTCGATCGAGATACTCGACGCGCTTCCCGCCGCACTCGCCGAGTTGGACGCAACGCGCGTCGCCGACGTGGTCGGCACCTTGGAGTTTTAGTCCCCCCCGGACAAGCCGCTTGCGGCTTCGCCGACAATGAACGGAACGTTCCTCCGAACCACCATCCACCCAACTTCCACATTCCACACCGAAAATGCGAGTTCTCTCCGGCATTCAACCGACGGGACGTTTTCATTGGGGCAACTACTTTGGGGCCATCCGGCAGTACATCGACTTGCAGGATGAGGCGGACGAAGCGTTCTATTTCATCGCCAACCTCCACGCCCTGACCACCGTGCGCGACCCGAAGCAGCTTTGGCAGAACACGGTGGATGCGGCGATCGACCTCCTGGCCCTGGGCCTGGATCCCAACCGCGCCACCCTGTTCGTGCAGTCCGACGTCCCCGCGGTCTCCGAGTTGTGCTGGCTCTTGATGACCGGGACCCCCGTGGGTCTTCTGGAGCGATGTCACGCCTACAAGGACAAGCGGGCGAGGGGGCTCCCGGCCGACGCGGGCCTGTTCGCCTATCCGGTGCTGATGGCGGCCGACATCCTGGCCTACGACTCCGACGTGGTTCCGGTGGGCGACGACCAGGTGCAGCACATCGAGGTCTGCCGCGACCTGGCCGCCGGCTTCAACTACCAGTTCGGCGAAACGTTCGTGATGCCCAAGGCGAAGGTCCTCGACACCTCCGCTCGCGTGCCCGGCACCGATGGCGAAAAGATGTCGAAAAGCTACAACAACACGCTGGACGTGTTCGAGGACCCCAAGCTGCTGCGCAAGCAGATCATGCGGATCAAGACCGATTCGCGGCACATGGAGGAACCCAAGGACCCGGAAACCGACCACCTCTATCAGCTCTACTCGCTGTTCGTCGACGACGAGCGACGCGAAGCCTTGGCCGCCACCTACCGTCAGGGCGGATTCGGCTACGGGCAGGTGAAAGGGCAACTCGCCGACGTGGCCGAAGACTACTTCGCCGAGGCACGCCAGCAGCGCCGCGAGCTGGAAGCCAAGCCCGAAAGGGTCCGCCAGGTCCTCGGCGACGGGGCCGCCAAGGCGCGGAAGAAGGCCGCCCAAGTGCTGCTGCGGGCCCAGCAAGCGTGCGGCGTGAAGCCCTGAACGGTCGCGGCACGGCCGTTTCGGCCATGCGGCGCGGCCCTCTTCCGGCATCGCCATCCGGGGCGGATTCGGCTAGCATGGAGGCATGGAGACCGTACAGCACCCCAGCCCGACCGATCGGACCCCGCCCGCCGCACCCAGGTTCCGTTGGGACCGATGCGCGTTCTGGGTGCCGGCGTGTCTGGTGTATGGCGGGCTGGTCGGTTGGGTCGCGGTGTTCGTCGAGCGATTCCGGGCGCCGGCGCTTCTGTTTCCGATACTGGTCGGCGTCGTGTTGGGGGCGAGCCTGGCGGGCATGGGCCGCCTGGGCCAGGTGGGCAACCGCTTCACCGTGCTTCTCGGAACCGTCCTGGCCGCCTCGGCTGCCGTGTTCGGTCAACACTATGTCAGCTACCGCCTCGCTCGCCGCGAGGCCGTCGAAGATGCTCGGACGTACCAGCGTGCCGCCTGGCTCTTCCAGGACAAGGTGCTGGGCGACATGCCGGTCCCGCCGGACGACTTCCTGGAGTATCTTCGCTGGGATGCCGCTCGGGGGGGGAGGGTGTTCGGGCTTGAGGTCCGGGGGGCCGTCGTCTGGATGATCTGGACGGCGCACGGCTTGCTCGTGCTGGGGGCCGCGTTGGCCGTGGTCGTGCCCGCGCTCAAGAAGCCCTATTGCGACCGGTGTCGAAGCTGGTTTGTCACGACCCGGTGCGGGCCGGTCGACCCCGAGACCGCGCGCAAGCTGGCCGCCGCGATCGAGGCCGAGCTGCCCGACGAGATTGCGTCGGCCGGGTATCGGCTCTCTGCGTGTAACGGCGGGTGCGGGCCGACGCGGTTTGAGCTGCGCCTCCAGAAGCCGGGTGGCGAGTCGTCGTCGGCAAAGGCTTGGCTGGACGTCGAGCAGCGCAACCAGGTCGTCCGCGCGCTGGACGAGGGGATTCATCATCGATCGTGAGCGGGTGACGCCCATGGACATCATCGGAATCGGCACCGACATCACCGAATGCCTGCGGATCGCGCGGATGATCGAGCGGCACGGCGAGCTGTTTCTCAACCGTGTTTACACGCCCACGGAGATCCGCTACTGCCAGAGCCGCAAGCAGGCGACGCAACACTTCACGGGCCGCTGGGCCGCGAAGGAAGCCGTGCTGAAGGCGCTGGGGACGGGCTGGGTTCGGGGCATCAGTTGGCGCGACGTCGAGATTCGCAACGAGCCGAGTGGCAAGCCGGTCGTCGCCGTGCGCGGCGGAACCCGCGACGTGGTCGAGCGCCTCGGCATCACCAAGCTGCTGGTGAGCATCTCCCACTGCCACACGCACGCCACGGCCTACGCGATCGCGGTCGGCGAAAGTGAATGAGTTTGCGCCGGGTGGCCCAAACCTCCCTCCAAAACCTCCGCTACCGTGCCGACCCGTGCCTGCAAACAAAGCGCATGTCGCAGCCACGACATTTGCGACGCTCTGGTGCGGGGGTGTAGTCCGCCGAAATGATTCGGTTCACCAAGCGGTTCGCCCTGTACTTGGCATCCAAAGTGTGCCTATCGTCAACTGCGATGGGCAGCCGGTCGCCCTTTCCCAGATCATGCACATACGCGGCCCAAATGTTTATCCCTTCTCCACGTGCGGCCGCGGCGTAAATCGCGAGTTGAAACGCGTCGATGTCTTTGACATCGAGGTCTCTGGCAGTCTTGTAGTCCACGAGTGCCATGGAACCAACGACTCCGCCTTCCCGGTCCAGAATCACGTCTGCCCGCTTTGCATCGGCCGGGAAACGTCCACGATTCGAACGGGGCGGAGGGGTTCATTTTGGCCTGTATTCAAAGGGTTCGCGAGGTGCTGCCCGGGGCGGTGATCGAGGTCCGCATGGACAGCGCCTTCTTCAGCGACCAGATCGTCTCCGCGTTGGACGAACACAACATCGAGTTCACCCTCAGCGTTCCCTTCGAACGGTTCCCCAAGCTCAAAGGGATGATCGAGGGCCGCAAGCGGTGGCGGCGTTTGGGCCACGGCGTCTGGTACTTCGAGACCGCCTGGAAGCCGGACAAGTGGAACGAGCGGTTCCGCTTCGTGTTCATCCGCAAGCGGACAAAGAAGCAACGCAAAGGGCCGGTGCAGCTCGACCTGTTTATCCCCTACGAGTACGGCTACGAGTTCAAAGTGGTCGTGACCAACAAGACCCTTTCGGCGAAGCATGCGGTGGCCTTCCACGACGGTCGCGGATCGCAGGAAGGGATCTTCGCCGAGCTGAAATCGCACTGCCAGATGGACTACGTGCCGACGCGAAGGCTGGTCGGCAACCAACTCTACTTGCTCGCCGCGCTGTTCGCCCACAACCTGAGCCGGGAACTGCAAATGCGCACCCTGCCCCGCTCGCGCCACACGACGGCCAAGCGGGCGGCGCTCTGGGTGTTCGAAAAGCTGGACACGCTCCGCGCCAAGCTCCTCCACCGAGCCGGCCGGCTGACACGCCCCGGCGGCAAATTGACGCTGACGATTAGTGCGACTCGCCAAACCCAAACCCAACTGCTCCACTCCCTGGCCGCCCTCGAAGGAACAACCTGAACGTTACCGGATTATGCAACAATAAGGTAAGGTCAACAAAGCCGTCTTGGCCTTGCACCAGTTGCGCAAGAAAGTGAACGCACAGCAAGGCCTGGATCCGCCGGCCGCGAGGGGCCTGGCGAAACGTGGCTTCCTTTTCGTCTTCGATCCGCGGCACGATCCACGACGCTGCCTCGCACTCCTGGAGGGTCTTCTCCACGGTCTCGGTCACCCGGCCGCGGTCGCGGTAGCGCGTCCGCGGCGAGGCCAATCGCCGCTCGATCCGGCAAGACGAGCGCCGGCGGCTCCTTTCGGGCGCGGACTGCCGGGTATCGGAGGATCGCTGGCATCGGGCGCGCGGATGTTGTAAAACAAGGGGCGAATCAAGCGGCCCGTGCGGCCGGGACCATCCGGCACAAGATCCGCGGGGGAGCGGAAACGGGGCGCGAGAACCTGAAGTGGTGCTTCCTCTGCTCCCGAACAGGCTTCGTTCCGTGTTTGAGAAGGGCTGAGCTTTTGGAGGAGTCATGGTATCGCGGAGGTATTGGGCGCTGCCGGTTGCCGCGATCGTCGTCGTGACGGCGGTGGGCATGGCCGACGGGGCGAAACGGAAAGGCGATCCGATGTCATATCGTGAAGTCAGGGATTTCCTGGTCCGGCACACGGCCGTGGTGGAGTTGGGTGATGGCGAAGGGGGCCTAGTGGCGATCTGCCCGGAGTGGCAGGGACGGGTGATGACGTCTACCTGCGACGGCGAGGACGGGCCGAGCTTCGGGTTCGTCAACCGGGCGTTCATCGAGGCGGGCCGGCTCGACCCACGGCTGAACAACTACGGGGGCGAAGACCGGATGTGGCTCTCGCCCGAGGGGGGACAGTTCAGCCTTTGGTTCAAACCAGGCGCCGAGCAGACGCTGGACAACTGGTACACCGCGCCGGCCTTGAACGAGGGAGCGTTCCGGATCACGTCGGGGCGGAACGATCCGTACTATCGGCTCGTCAAGCGGATGCAGCTTGAGAATGCGTCGGCGACCTCGTTTGACCTGGACGTCACCCGCAACGTCCGCCTTCTCAACGAGCAGGACCTGGGCGACCTGTTCGGCCGGGCGGCCGCCGAGGCGATGACCGCCCCCGGCGTGAAGCGGGTCGGCTACGAGACGATCAACACGATCACCAACCGCGGCGCCCCGATGAGGCGCGAGAAGGGGCTTGTGTCGATCTGGATGCTCGGTATGCTCAACGCCTCGCCGGAGACGGTGATCATCGTCCCCTACCGGCCGGGCGACGAGGCCGAGCTGGGGCCGCCCGTCAAGTCGGACTACTTCGGCCAGGTCCCGCCCGAGCGGCTGAAGATCCTCCCCGAGGCGATCCTGCTCGTGGCCGACGGCGAGTATCGGGCCAAGATCGGCACCTCGCAGAAGCGCGCCCGAAACGTGCTCGGCTCGATCGACTTCCAGGGTAGTGCGCTGACCCTCGTGCACTTCACCATGCCGGACGATCCCGCAGCGCACGCCTACATGAACAACATGTGGGGGTTGCCGCAGGCGGAGCCGTACGCGGGCGACGTGGCCAACAGCTACAACGACGGCCCGCCCGAGCCCGGCAAAGAGGGGCTGGGGGCGTTCTACGAGATCGAGTCGCTTTCGCCGGCGGTGTCGCTGGCGACCGGCGAGTCGCTCGCGCACCATCATCGGACGGTCCACGTTCAAGCCGACTTGGGGACGCTGGGCAAGCTGGCCCGGGAGGTCCTGGGTGTGGATTTGGAGGTGGTGCGGAAGGAAATGTTTGCGGACTAGGCCGGCAGATGCCCGAGACTCGATTGCTGGACGGTATGGGCACCAATGCATAGAATAGCGCCGGGCCACCACGGCGGGAGGAAAGCGATTGATGGCGAAGGTCTATCTGGAAACCAGCTTCGTGAGCTATCTCGCTGCGTGGCCGAGTCGGGACTTGATTGTGGCCGGCCATCAGCAGATCAGTCATGAGTGGTGGCGACGCCGGCGAGCGGCCTTCGAGCAATTCATTTCTCAACGGGTGATCGACGAAGCAATCGCCGGCGATCAAGAGGCTGCCCAAAGACGGCTTACTTTGCTGGAAGGGCTGCCTCTGCTCGATTTGAATGTGGAAGTGGTCCGTCTGGCGGAGGAGCTAGTGGCGCAGGGCGCGTTTCCAGAGGCCGCGTCGGCGGATGCTGTTCATGTTGCGGTGGCAACGGTCCACGCGATGGACTTCCTGCTCACTTGGAACTGTCGGCACATCGCCAATGCTGAGAACGTTCGGACAGCGACCGGCATTTCGAGCGCCCGTGGTTTCCAGATTCCCTGTATCTGCACTCCCGAAGAACTGATGGGAGAATGACATGTGGCGAGACGAGATCGTAGAAGAGATTCACAAGATCCGCCGGGAGCAGGCCGCGCGTTTCAACTACGATGTTGCCGCGATCGTGGCCGATGCCAAGAGAAGACAGGACGAAGGTGGTCGGAGAGTCGTCTCGTTCAGTTCGCAGCGACCGCAGATGGCCCAAGCCGACAAGCCCGATAGTGAAGCGTCCTGATGACGTCGCCATCCACTGACCCGCCCTCCGGGCAGTCACCGGCAATGAGCCCTTCGGAGACCACGGCGGACTCTCCAGCCGACGACGCCGAGCCGATGACTGCCGAGGAGCGGGCCGAGGCGAAGCGCTACGGGCGGTGCGACCTGGCGTGCACGATCGTCGACAAGCTCGTCGACGTGGCCTACCTGGGGGTGATAGCCCTGGTGGTCGCGCGGCCGATGGACGCCTGGCTCAGCGGCTTCCCCCTGCTCGAGGCCTGCCGGTCGCTGCGGCTTCTGGCCATGCTGGGGATCGTGTTCAGCTTCCACGTTTTGGTCTCCTTCCCGCTTTCGTGCTACTCGGGCCACGTGCTGGAGCACCGGTTCGGCCTGAGCAACCAGACGTTTCTCGCGTGGCTTTGGCGATACGCGAAGCGCGTCATGCTGGCGGGTGGTTTCTCGATCGCCATGTTGTGGGGGCTGTTCTGGCTGATCTGGATCACGGGCCCCTTCTGGTGGCTCGCGGGGGCCGGGGCGTTCTTCGTGGTCAGCGTGGTGCTGGGGCGAATGCTGCCAGTGTTGATCCTACCCTTGTTCTACAAGATCGAGCGGCTCGCCGATCCTGAGCTGCACGACCGGCTCGCGCGGCTCGCCGAGGGGACAGGCATTTCGATCGAGGGCGTCTACCGCATGGGGCTGAGCGAGGAGACGGTCAAGGCCAACGCGATGCTCTCCGGCCTGGGCCGCACCCGGCGCGTCCTGCTGGGCGACACGCTCCTGGACCGCTTCACGGCCGACGAGATCGAGGTGATCTTCGCCCACGAGATCGGGCACCACGTGTACCGTCACCTACACAAGGTCCTTTTTTCCTTCATCCTCTACAGTGCCGCCGGATTCTGCATCTGCGACCGGCTGCTGGGCGCGTGGGTCGCCGGAGCGGGCGGTGGGTTCGACTACTCCCAGACACCCGTTGCTGCGGCGCCGCTGTTGATGTTCCTTCTGACCGTGTTCTTCGTGGTGCTGGAGCCGGTACAGAACGCGATCAGCCGGCGCTACGAGCGCCAGAGCGACCGTTACGCCCTGGATCGCACCGGCGCGAAGGCCGCGTACCGATCCGCCTTTCGCAAGCTCGCCCGCGTGAACAAGGCCGACCCCGACCCGCACTGGCTCGACGTGCTCCTGTTCCACGCCCACCCGCCGATCGCCCAGCGATTGGCCCTGGCCGAGGAGGAGTAGCGGGCCCCAAGGGCTTGCATCCTGACTTATGTTCTCAGACGGCAAGTCGAAGGGCGTTCATGTTTGGAGGGCGTCCTTGAGTTTGCGGGCTTGGCGAAAGAAACGCTTGCCGAAGAACGGATATCGGCCTATCCTTGGCATCGGGTTTTTCCTCCGTGGCCTGGTCCTGGCACAAGCTGGGAAGGCGTCCCTCGGGGCATCCAACATGGAAGGAAAGACCCGTTTTCATGGCAAGATCAATCTGAATCGAGAGTGCTAGCACTAATGGCACTTACAGTTTGAGTAAGATAGAGTGGGCCCGCCGGGGGTGCAAGGAATCCGCCCATTTCTGGGAGCAAAGGCGGGGCTAGCCAGCACGCGTCGATCGCTCCCACCGCCGCGCGTACCTGAGTCAAAGCCACACGGCTCCTGGTGCTCTCCACGGTGCTCTCTTCCCCGCCCGAGGTGCCATCTAGGGTGTCCTACAGCTCGCCACGTATTGTTACGGACTGCAAACGCAAATTCTCGATGGACTTGGACGTCGTTCGTGTTTCTTGACCTTGCGGGAACCCGACAACCCCATCACGTCAACTCGCTAACCCGTGACGCCCGGCTTTCCAGTTCACGCTGAACCAACATCATACGTCGCGAAGGCCGTGCCCGGCGGCTTCATGAAGACGTGGGTCCAGAAGGCCAGGGCGCAGACGATCAGGATCAGGCTGACGACCTGCGAAATCGACAGCCCCGTGCCGAAAACGCCCGGCTCGTCGGTGCGAATGATCTCCAGCAGGAACCGGGTGATCGGATAGAGGGTCAGGAACATCGCCCAAACCACGCCGTCGCGGCGGCGAAACGGCGCGTAGGTCACGAGGAACAAGAAGAGCACCAGGGCGTTGAGCGAGCTGTAAAGCTGCGTCGGGTGGACCGGCTCGCTGCGGGGGAGCGGCCGGGTAATCGGCCATTTGGCGGCTAGTCCGCTCGCGGACGTCTTGATTGCGATCTCCGTGTCGAACTGCTGTGCGCGAAGCAACTCCCGCCGGGCTTGCTTGGCCGTGCGCACGGGATAGCCGTCGATCGAGACGATCTCCTGCCCGGGCTTCAGTCCTTGCCGTTCGGCCGGCGAGCCGGGCCGGACCGCAGTGATCACCGGCTTGGCGCCCGGTTCGCCTACGACTTTCAAGCCTTGAATGAACGTCTCGCCGTGCTCTACCTGGTGAAGGTAGGGCGGGCTGTCGGCGGGGAACGTCACGGCCCAAGGCAAGTCGCACACGCCGCCAAAACAGCAGCCGTTCAGGAAACAACCCAGTCTCCCAATCGCCATCCCCAACGCGAGACTGGGGGCGATTAAGTCCAGCGTAGCCAACGGTGGCATCTTGTACACATAAACGAAGCCCACCACTCCGAGGATCGCCCCGATCAGCGAGCCATAGACGACCAGCCCTCCCTGGGTGACGTCGATGATCGCGGAGAGCGCCTCCCCGACCGACTCCCGCGG
>CAZDHR010000181.1:0-13394 GCA_964505295.1 uncultured Planctomycetaceae bacterium | reverse complement strand
TCGGCCCCGGATATTTGCAGGCCGGCCACACGTATCGCCTGCGTGGCCGGGTCAAAGTCGAGCACCTCGCCAAGCCGAACGCCATCAACCTCGCCGCCCTGACGCCAAAGCTCGGCTCCAAAGGGTCGTGGCGCATCCCGCTGCCCGCGCCCGGCGACTGGGCCGAGGGCAGCGTCGAGTTTACCATGCCGGCGGAAGCCACCTTCCTGCGGATCATGATCCACGTGAACGGCCCCGGCCGGCTCTGGATCGACGATCTGGCCCTGGACGAACGGGTCGACGGCGCGTGGCAGCCGCTCATGCAACCGGGGCTACCGCCGGAGCACGACTTCGTGCAACAGTGGGTCGAGCTTTTCCACGGCGAGGGTCGGCCCTACCTGATGCTCGGGGAGATGATCCGGCCGCCGAAGCTGATCGACCCGGCCCCGGCGGCGGACGAACGGACCCCGCTGGCGCCGATCATGCTCAACGCGTTCCGCGCGCCCGATGGATCGGAGGCCGCCATTGTGGTAAACGCGACCGGCGCGGAGCAGGACGTGCGGTTCGAGTGGCAGCAGCAGACGCGGACGCTGAAGCTGCCGCCGTGGACCATGCGACTGGTCAGGTAACGCGACAACGACCGTCCCCATTTTCGTGTTGTCCTGCCGTCTCCAGGATCAGCCAGGAATCGGCGAATGAACAAAAAGTAGCAGGCACACGCCGTGTGCCGTGGCCGGCGGCAGACGCCGTGTTCCATTGCGGGCGGAGCACGGCATCGCCGCAGCCGTGTTGGAGTATCGGATGCCCAACGGCCGCCCCTACGTTCCGCTGTTGGACGCCCAGCGCGCGATTCGCGTGGTCCGGTCGAACGCCGAGTCGTGGCAAATCGACCCGCAGCGCATCGGCATCATGGGCTTCTCGGCGGGCGGGCACCTGGCCTCGACCGCGGGCACGCACTTCGACGCCGGCAACCCCCAGGCCGACGACCCCATCGACCGCCAGAGCTGTCGCCCCGACTTCATGGTGCTGGTCTACCCGGTCGTCACTATGGGCGAGAAGACGCATGGCGGATCGAAAAACAATCTGCTCGGCCTCGTTCCCAAGCTGGAGCTTGGGAACGAGGGGGGATGATGGTTTAATATCAGTTGGTAATATCGCACTAACCTACTCTACTACCTTCTAGGGGACGACCAAATGAGAATGGCAACCATGGCCGGCGCGGTGGCGCTGGCGGCGTTTTTCGCGGGTCCCGTAAACGGGGAAGTGAGCCGGCCTGCGCCGCCGCAATACGTGGGCGCGCCGTCGGGGCCGCGCGCGGTGACCAACCGGGCCTTTACGGGCATTCCCAGCATGGCGGTCACGCCCGGCGGCCGGTTGTGGGCAACCTGGTATGCGGGAGCCACGCCGGCCGAAGACCACAACAACTACGTGGTGCTGAGCACCAGCGGCGATCGCGGCGAGACCTGGACTGAGGTGCTGGTCGTCGATCCCGACGCCGACGGCCCCCGGCGCGCCTTCGATCCGGAAGTCTGGATGGCTCCCGACGGAAAACTCCGGTGGAGCTGGTCCGACCGGAACGGACGAGATTCCAAGACCGACGGCCTGTGGATGATCGAGCTCTCCGATCCCGAGTCGGAGCAGTCGCCGCGGAGCCGGCCCGTGCGCATCGCGAATGGCGTGATGATGTGCAAGCCGCTGGTGCTGACGACCGGGGAATGGGCGCTGCCGGTCTGCACGTGGTTCACGGAGCAGAGCTCGAAGATGATCGTCTCGACCGACGCCGGCAAGACCTGGTCCATCCGTGGCGGCGCCACGTCGCCGAAGGAGGCCCGGGCGTTCGACGAACACATGTTCGTCGAGCGCAAGGACGGCTCCCTCTGGCTGTTGGCGCGAACGAAATACGGGATCGGCGAAAGCGTCTCGACCGATCGCGGCGCGACCTGGCCCGACCTGATACCTTCCAGGCTGCAACATCCCTCCGCGCGGTTCTTCATCCGGCGTCTGTCGTCGGGCAACCTGCTGCTGGTCAAGCACGGGCCGCTCTACGAGAAGATAGGGCGGTCGCACCTGACGGCCTACGTCTCGAAAGACGACGGCGCGAGCTGGCAAGGCGGACTGCTGCTCGACGAGCGCGGCGGCGTTTCGTATCCCGACGGCCAGCAGGACCAGGACGGGCTGATCCGCATCATCTACGATTTCAGTCGCACGGGCGAACGCCTCATCCTGATGGCTTCCTTCCGCGAAGAGGACGTCCTTGCCGGCCGGACCGACTCCGAAAGCGTCCGCCTGCGCCGGCTCGTGAGCCAAGGAACCGGCGGGCGGGAAAAGCGGAAAAGCCAATAACGGTGGGCCCGGGTCTCGCCTCGATCGAGACGCAAGAGTGCGGACCTCGGGCGCGGAACGGCGGCGATTCTCTTCCGCATGAAGAACGGCATGACCTACACGCACCCCGGCAAAGGGAACCCCGATATCGTCGACTACGCCGGCCCGACCGATCCCGCGGTCGGCGTGATCGGGGTCTGGGACGCCGAGGGCAAGCTGCTCGGATGCGTGGTGAACTTCGCCTGCCACGCCACGACCAGCCCCGACGGCATCTCGGCCAATTACATCTACTACCTCGAGCAGACGATCCGCGGCGCCATGGGCGCCGAGTGCGTGGTCGTGTTCCTTCAGGGCTTCTCGGGCGACGTTACCCAGGTGGATAACCTCAGCCCGTACGCCAATCCGTCCCGCGAGCGCTGGGCTCGCCTGGTCGGCGGTCGGATCGGGGCCGAAGCGGTCAAGGTCCTCCTGGGCATGGAGCCGGGCCAACTGACTCCGGTGGCCGCCCGCTCGAAGATCCTCCCCATCAAGCGACGCCTCCCCGCGCCCGAGCGCGTCCGGCGCAGCCTGGAGCTGGTCAAGGAAGACCCGAAGGAAGTGGGGCGCACGGATTGGGCCTTCGCCAAGGAAATCGTGCTCTTGGACGCCCTAATCGCCAAGGTGCCGGTCGAAGACGTCGAGGTGCAGGCCGTTCAGCTCGGGCCGGCGATCTTCCTGGCCAATCCGGCCGAGATGTTCTGCCAGTTCAGCCACGACCTGAAGGCCGAGTGCCCCTTCCCGATCACGTTCCCGGTCGGCTACGCCAACGGGTTTGTGGCCTACGTCCCCACCGAGGAGGCCTTCGGCGAGCACGGCGGCGGCTACGAGACCCGGCTCACAAGCTGTAGCAACCTCGAAATAACGGCCGGGCGCCGGATCGTCGAAGCGTCTCTCGATCTAGCCAACCAAATGACTCCCGGCAAGATTCCCACGCCCCCGCCCGCCCCGCCGTTCAAGGGGCCCCGCCCGCCCGTGCCGCCGGAGTTGGAATGAGGTGTTGGGCCGCGCCGGATCGAAAATGGGATCTTGTATCCGATGTGGTCCCGTGGCCACGCGCCGCTCGTTGCGGGTCAGGATGAACCTGACTTCTTTCCCGCGAGTGCCTTGGACCTCGATGGGTATTGGGCTTTCGGGGCTTCGGCCGCTATACTTGGAAGAGTGGCACGCGCGCCGAGGAGCGATCATGGCCGGACAGTTGATTCCGCCGCCCGAGTTGGCCCCGCCGATTCCCGAGGGGGCCACGCCCGCGGAGTGCCTCGCGATGTGGGTCGACCTGATGGACGCCTGCGAGCAGTTCCTCCTGGCCGGGCTGCGTCGCGAGATCGGCCCGGAGGGCGACCTCAAGGCCGCCTACCGCCGCTGGTACGCTGACGAGATGGAAGAGCATGACCGGACCATGCTGCACATGATGCAGGAGCTCGAGCGGCGAGGAGGTGGGCATGCCTGCTGACGCCGTGCTCCGCGCCTTGCGACACGTCTGGGTGACCCTCGAGCCGCTCGACCTCCCCATGGCCGTCATGGGCGGGATCGCGATGGCCACGTGGAAATCGGTCCGGGCCACCCGAGACGTCGACTTGCTCCTCGAAACTCGAGAGCACGATCCAAACGATGTGCTGGCCAGGCTTCGTGCGGCCGACGTGCGGCCCAAGCGAGAGCCTCCCACGATCGCCCTGGGCGAGCTCGATATGGTGCAACTCCTTTACGAGCCGCCTGAGACGTTCGTGGACCTCCAGGTCGACCTGTTCATGGCCAAGTCGCCCTACCACTTACAAGCGCTCCAGCGCCGCGTTTTCACACGCTTGGCCGACCTCGACGTTGAAGTCGCCGTCTTGGCGTGCGAAGACCTGATCCTGCACAAGCTGCTGGCCGGACGGATCATCGATCGGGCCGACGCCGCCGCGCTCTTGCGGGCGAATCGCCAGTCGCTCGATCTCGACTACCTCGCCCACTGGACCCGGACCCTGAAGCTGGCCAAGGAATTCGCCGAAGCGTGGAGCGAGGCACTCCCTGAAGAGCCGCCTCCCGCCGTCGACGATCGCCGGTAGACCCGAAGCCGTAGGGTGCGTGAAACGCACCAATTCGCAGGGCGGCCCGGCTGCTCCGGGGATATGGTGCGTTGCACGCACCCTGCGATCTTTGTCCGCGCTGCCGGCACCGTGTCGAAGAAGGAGACGGCTCCCATTCAGGGCGGGGAGTATGCACTGAAACGGAAACCGGCTTCCGGATCGTACAAGGTGGAAATCCGGGCGCCGCAGAAGGCGGGGAGCAGTACCGTCGAGACACGTCTCCTCAACAACGCCAACACCCACCTAATGCTTGAGGTCATGGCTGGCGGGAACACGCTTGATTTCCTTTTGACCGTGGAATCGAACTGCGGGGAAGAGCCGTAGCGTCCGGCCTCGCCGGAGCCACGAACATGTTTGCACGCATCAAGCACTACTTCACGGGCATGGCTGACAAGGGCTGCAATCTGATGGGGCTGGTGGATGTCGGCCTTCCCTGGTCGCGCACGCCTCCGGCTTGCGGTTGAACGAGGCGGGGGATACCATTGTCATACGTCAAAGACGCGCGAGCCTTGAATGAGAGGACGTTCCCAAGCCGGAGCTTGGGAACGAGTGTCGCATGCCAGGGTGGTCGATTTAACAAGGAGACCTCCATGTCGGAAACGAAAACGAAGAAGACGGCGTCGCGGCGGGAGTTTTTGAAGCGGCCGGCCGCGGCCGGCGCGGCCACCGTGGGCGGGCTTGCGCTGGTGCGCGCGGCACACGCCGCCGGCGAGCAGGAGATCCGCGTCGGCATGATCGGCTGCGGCGGGCGGTGCAGCGGGGCGGCCGCCAGCGCACTGGCCCAGGGAAAGGACGTGAAGCTCGTGGCCATGACCGACGTGTTCCAGAATCGCATGGAGGCCAAGCGGACCTTCTTCAAGACGAAGTTCCCCGACCAGTTCCTCGCCACCGACGACACCTGCGCGTTCGGACTGGACGGCTACCAGAAGGTCATCGAAGCGAGCGACGCCGTGCTGATCGCCTGCGCGTCGAAGTTCCATTCCTTCTACGCCGAGGAGGCGATCAAGGCCGGTAAGCACGTGTTCATCGAAAAACCCCATGCCATCGACCCGGCCGGCTGCATCCGCCTGAAACGCGTCTGCCAAATGGCCGAGGAGAAAAACCTCTCGATCGTCTCCGGCCACGAGAGCCGCTACTCACTCGCCTACCAGGAACAGACGAAGCGGATCCACGACGGGGCCATCGGCGACGTCGTGGCCATCCAGTCGATGTTCCTCCGCGCGCCCTACCGCGTCATCCCCCGCGACCCGAAGCTCAACGAGGTCGAGTACCAGTTTTCCAACTGGTACCACTTCCGCTGGCTCTCGGGCGACGACGTCGGCCAGTCGCTGGTGCACAACCTCGACCGCATGCGCTGGGTGCTCAAGGAGGAGAACCCCACCTGGTGCTTCGGGCTGGGCGGCCGGTCCAGCTCCTTCGGCGAGGTCTTCGGCGACATGTTCGACCACGACACGGTCGTCTACGAGTTCAAGAGCGGGCCGCGGCTCTACGCCATGTGCCAGACCCGGGCCAACTGCTACCCGAACTGGGACGACATCCTGATGGGCACCAAGGGCACCTGCCACTGGACCGCCTGCCGCATCGAGGGCGAGACGAACTGGCGCTACGAGGGTCCCAAGAACAACCCGCACGACGAGGAGCAGACGATCCTCATCAGCTCGATCCGCGCCGGCCAGCCGGTCAACCATGGCGACACGATGATCGACAGCACGTACATGGGGATCATGGGCCAGATCGCGTGCTACACGGGCAAGCCGGTCACGTGGGACGAGATGATGGCGGCCGACTTCGAGTTCGAGCCCAAGCTGGCCGACGTGACGCTCGACATGGACCCGCCCACGCTACCCGACGAGACGGGCAACTACCCGCTGCCGGTCCCGGGGATGACGAGCTATTTTTGATCGCGCCGGAGCGATGTGGGGCCGATCGCGTGCCGCGCCGTTCCGGCCGAATCGTCCGTGCTTGAGAATCCCTCCCGTAAGCCACGAGCACACGCCTTCTGGGGGGCAATGCCCGTTGCCCGGCAAGCTCCAACTCGCCCGAGGCGAGTCGACCCCGCCATGCTCGCAGGCTTCTTGTCCGGGCGACGGCTGCGCGGAGTCGAGTCGCGGCGCACGGCCGGTTTGTGCCGGTCCGGCTTCATGGTAGAATGTGTCCGTGGGGAATGCCGAACGAAGCGAGGTGAGCAACGGTCTGCGTGACGGGCCGACCGACATGAACGCACTAGAACAGTTCGAGAAACTCCTCTCCTTGATTACGCGCGCGGAGAAAGCGCAACTCCTGCAGTGGGTCGTTCGCGATCTTGGCGATGCTTTCCCGGGCATCGACAGCACGCCCGGCGTGTGCGGCGGGGAGCCCTGTATCGTGCGCACGCGCATCCCCGTCTGGCTGCTGGTCAGGGCAAGGCAACTAGCACGAAACGGTTTTTGACGTATTCCGCGTTAGCCTTGGGTTGTGACACTAACCCGAAGCGCAAGCGAGGAAAATGGCTGTTGTCCTCGCTTGCGCTTCGGGTTGGTGTGTCGTCTCAAACGATACGCCAGTCAGCCGGAAAACCGTTTGGTGCTAGGGACGAGCGAAGCGGAGTTGTTGCGATCGTATCCGACCCTGCACGCGGAGGATCTGACGAACGCTTGGGCCTACTTCCGTTCGCACCGCGAGGAGATCGACCGCCAAATCCGCGAGAACGAGGAAGCGTAGGGCATGGCCTGGTTCTATGCGAGCGAGAACCCTACGCCTTTTCTCGGAGGTCGAACGCCCAGTTTCCCTGCGCGTCTCGCCGGCCGTCGAGCCGGAAGCCGCAACCGAAGATGGCCGACTTCTGGAACCCTTCCGAGTCGGGCTCCACGGCCCGGTAGCCGGACTCGCCGCGCGCGTGGATCTGGAAGATGGTCTCTTGCCCTCGCGCGTCGGCCAGCCAGAATTCGGGGACGCCCGCCTGGAAGTACGCCTCGGGCAAGCGACGCGTGTCCTTCCGCACGGAGGAGTCGCTGACGATCTCCACCACCAGGTCGGGTGCGCCCTCGACCTCGATGTAGCGGCCGGGCTCACTTCCGGCTCTGGGGACCAGCCGGGCACGGCCCGTGTGGAGTGTTTCGTGGGAAAGGAAGACGATGTCGGGCTCCGCCGAGAGGTCGGCTTCGACGGAGGAGACGCGGGTGCGGTCGCTTACCAAGTGACCGAGGTTCTCCCCCTTCACACGACGATGCAGCACGGCCAAGATCTCCGTCTTCAACGTCCCGTGACAGAAGAAATCCTCGGGCGACATGTCGACCTCGATTCGGCCCGCAATGTAGTCGATCCTGCCCCGCTCCGGGAAGTCGTCCGACGTGGCCCAGCGTCGGAAGTCGGCCAGAGAACGAAGATCCAAAGGAATCTCTACCCGTTCTTCAAACACCACGGTTGTTGTCATCGCACCACCTCACGACCGGCCCTGCGGCCGAGACCCAGGCACGGCACTGCCGGACACCACGCACCCTTCTGATTGTAGTCGACCGGTTCGAGCCGGACAATTCGACGCCTCAGGAACACACGTCCTTTTGGGGGGAAGGCGCACCGAGCCGCTTGGCAAAGCCTCCTTTCGCGGTTTCAGGGGCCCGCGAGCCGCGGGTCGACCGGAAAGCGAGGACCCGCTAACATCGTACGGATGTACCCCTTCAGAAAGAGACCAGGATGATCGACTACCACGTGTCCGACGGCGTCTGTGTCCTCCGCCTCGACTCGCTGCCGCTCAATGCGATCGACCTGGCGATGCTGGAAGCGCTCCGCGATTCGATCGCTCGGGCGAACGGGGAGGCGGGCGTGCGGGGGATCGTGATCACCGGCGACGCGGAGCACTTCAGCGCGGGGGCCGACGTGGGGCTGTTCCGCCAGATTGCCTGCGCGGACGACGCCGTCCGGATATCCCGGGCGTTCCAGGAGGCGTTTCAGGCGGTGGAGGACTCGCCCAAGCCCGTCGTGGCGGCGGTGGCCGGCAAGGTGATCGCCGGGGCGCTCGAGTTCGCCATGGCCTGTCATTTCCGCGTGGCCAGCCGCCGAGCGCGGTTCAGCATGCAGGAGATCAATCTGGCCATCAACCCGGGAGCCGGCGGAACGCAACGGCTTCCGCGCCTGGTCGGGCCACGCAAGGCACTCCAGATGCTTTTGACCGCCGAGACGATCAACGCCCGGGAGGCCTTCGAGCTGGGCCTTGTCGACGCCGTCTGCGAAGGTGACCAGCTCGTTGAGGCTGCCCGGGAGTTATTCAGATCGGCTCCCGTCCCCCGGAAGACAAGCCAGCGGACCGACAAGTTCAGGGACCACGCCGCGACCCGGGCGGCCTTCGAGGAAGCCGAGAAGCTCGCCTCCGGCATGCGCCCGGAGATCATCGCCCCGCGGAAGATCATCGACGCGGTCAGGGCCGGGCTGGAGGAATCGGTCGAGTCGGGCCTGGCCCGCGAGCAGACGGGCTTTGCCGAGTGCATGGGCACGCCGGCCGCCCAAAACAAGATCTACCTCTTCTTCGCCACCCGGCAGACGAGCAAGCTGCCGGAGCTTGCCCAGGACGCGAAAAAGGGGACAGGTCCAATTTGTGCGAAGCACCCTTCGGGCCGTTCCGGCAAATTGGACCTGTCCCCTTTTTCGCCCCTGCCTGTCGCCCGCGCGGCCGTCATCGGCATGGGAAGCATGGGGAGCGGCATCGTCCAGGCCCTGATCGGCGCCGGGGTGCCGGTCGTGGCCCGCGACGAGGACGAAGCGGCGCTGGCCAAGGGGACCGAGCGGATCAAGAGGTCGATCCAAAAGCGCGTCTCTCAGGGCAGGCTCTCCGCCGATCGGGCCGAGGAGATGCTCGGGCTCGTGTCGACGACCACCGGCTGGGACGAGATGGCCGACGCCGACCTGGTGATCGAGGCGGTGTTCGAGGACGTCGACGTGAAGCGGGCCGTGCTCGGCGAGATCGAGCGGGTGTGTCGCCCGGAGGTCGTTGTCGCGTCGAACACCTCGACGATCTCGCTCGACCTGCTGGCCGACGCGATGGCCCGCCCGGAGCGCTTGGTCGGCATGCACTTCTTCAACCCGGCCCAGCGCATGCCGCTGGTCGAGGTCATCCGGCGCGACGAGACACGGCCGGACGTGGTGGCCACGGCGGTCGGACTGGCCAAGCGGCTCCGCAAGACGCCGGTCGTGGTCCGCAACCGCGAAGGGTTCCTCGTCAACCGCGTGTTCCTTCCCTACACGAAGGAGGCGTTCTGGCTGTTGGAGGAGGGGGCCGACGCGGAGGCGATCGACCGGGCCATGGTCGACTTCGGATTCCCCATGGGGCCGCTTACCTTGATCGACATGGCGGGGCTCGACATTCTCGTGGCGACCGACCGCGTGCTCTTGCGGGCGTTCCCGCAGCACGGGCCCCTCTCGCAAATCGCGATTCGGCTGGTTGACGGCGGGCATTTGGGCCAAAAACGCGGATCGGGAGTTTACAAATACGAGCAGGGCGACTATACACCACACCATAGCCCTTCGGCCCAAGGGATCGTCGCCGAGGTCCGCGCGGCACAAGGCCGCTCCCCGCGCGAAGTCCCCCCCCGTGAGATCACCGAGCGGCTCGTCCTGCGAATGGTCGCCGAGGCGTTCCGCGTGATGGAAGAGGGCGTGGCCGGGCGGGAGTCGGACCTCGACGTGGCCATGACGCTGGGCACCGGCTTCCCCGATTTCCGCGGCGGCGTGATCCGCCACGCCCACGATCTCGGGCTGGATCGGGTCGTGGACCAACTCGACGCCCTGGCAGACCAGTGCGGCGAGCGGTTCTCGCCGTGTCGACTTCTGCGGGAGAGGGGCGGGTGACGAAGTTGTAGGGTGCGTGAAACGCACCATCTCCAATCGAAGGATTTGAACGGTGCGTTTCACGCACCCTACGAGCTACTACGGGCAAGAAAAGGAGCTTGATAATGTCGTCGGCGGGAGAACGAAAAGAGTTCGCCTCTGCGAAGCAGATGAAGGCCGTGATGGGTGGCTACTTCATGGAGCTGGCCGAAGGGCCGAAGCAGGGCAAGAAGACGGCCTGGTGCACCAGCGTCGGGCCCGCCGAATTGCTCCAGGCCCTGGGATTCAACGTCTTCTACCCGGAAAACCACGGAGCCATGCTGGGCGCCACCCGGATGGCCTCCGACCTGATCCCCCTGGCCAACGCCCGCGGCTTCTCGCCCGACGTCTGCTCCTACATGACCAGCGACATCGGCTCGTATCTGAAAGGCCAGACGCCGCTCCAAAAGATGAAGATGGGGCTTCCCAAGGCCGACGTTTTGGTGTTCAACACGAACCAGTGCCGCGACGTGAAGGACTGGTTCCAGTGGTACGCCCGGGAGTGGAACGTCCCCTGCGTGGGCGTCCACACGGCCCGCTCCATCGGCGAGCTGGACGAGTCGATCGTCGACGACGTCGCCCGGCAGATCGAGGCCATCGTCGAGCCGCTCGAAGCGGTGGCCGGCCGGGAGCTCGACATGGAACGGTTCCGCGAAGTCGTCGATCTGTCGAAGCAGTGCACGGTGCTGTGGAAGGCCGTGCTGGAGACCGCGGCCAACGTCCCCTCGCCGCTTACGTTCTTCGACGCCTCGACGCTGATGGGCCCCGCCGTCGTGCTCCGCGGGCGCCAGGAGGCGATCGACTACTACAAGGTGCTCCTGCCCGAGTTGGAACAGCGCGTGGCCGATGGCGTGGCGGCCGTCGAGGGCGAGCGGTTCCGCGTCTATTGGGAAGGGATGCCCATCTGGGGAAAGCTCCGGCCGCTTTCCGAGCAATTCCTCCAACTCCGGGCCTGCGTGGTCGCCTCGACCTACTGCAACAGTTGGATCTTCGAGGCCCTCGACCCGGCCGACCCGTTCCGGAGCATGGCCCGGGCGTACTCCGACATCTTCATCTGCCGCAGCGAGGACCAGAAGGAGCAGTACATCCAGCGAATGGTCGAGAAGTACCAGATCGACGGCATCTTCTACCACGACGCCAAGACCTGCCCCGCCAACACCAACAGCCGCTACGGAATGCCCCAGCGATTGGAACAGAAGCTGGGGAAGCCGTTCGTGATCGTCGACGGCGACCTGAACGACCTGCGGCTGTACAGCGAAGAGCAGGCCCGGACCAAAATCGAGGCGTTCGCCGAGCAGTTGGCGGAACGGTAGCAGTTGGCAAAACGGCAGCAGTTGGCAAAACGGCAGCAGTTGGCAAAACGGCAGGCAGTGATGCGGTACTACGGCGGCATTGACATCGGGGCTTCGGCGGCCAAGCTGGCGATCGTCGACGAGGACCGGCGGGTCGTGGGCAAGGCGATCCGCCGGTCGGGCATCGACTATGCGGAAACGGCCGCGGCGTGCCTCGACGACGCTTTCTCGGAAGCAGGGCTCACCCGAGACCAGGTGAAGGCTTCGTTCTCCACCGGCTACGGCCGGGACAACGTCCCCTGGGTCGACGGCCGGATGACCGAGATCGCCTGCCACGGCCGGGGCGCCCATCACCACTTCCCCGGGCGGATCACCGTGATCGACATCGGCGCCCAGGACAGCAAGGTGATCCACCTCGACGAGACCGGGCGGCGGACCTCCTTCAAGATGAACCGCAAGTGCGCGGCCGGGACCGGGGCGTTTCTCGAAGAGATCGCCTACCGGCTCGACCTGCCCTTGGAGAAGCTCAACGAGCTGGCCGATCGGTCGAACGGCGAAGTGACGCTGGGGAGCTTCTGCACGGTGTTCGCCGCCACCGAGATTCTGGAGAAGATTCGCGCCGGGGTGAGCGTCGAGGACATCGTCAAAGGGGCGTTCCGCTCGGTGGCCAAGCGGATCCTGGAGATGGACACGGTCCAAGGCGCCATGGTGCTGACCGGCGGCGTCGTGGCCCACAACCCGGTGCTGGTCGACCTCTTGGCCGAGTCGTTCGGCACCGAGGCGAAGGTGCCACCCGATCCGCAGTACATGGGGGCGTTCGGGGCCGCGCTGTTTGCCATGCAACACGACGAAAAAGGATAACCGTTTCCGGCGGCCAGAAAGGAGACCCGCGATGCTCGTGAACGATCCGCCCGTCCAGGTCAACGAGAACCTGTGGATGCTCGGCTCCAACGAATACCCGCTCTACGTCGTCCGGGGCGAAGGGCAGGCGGCCATCTTCGAGGGGGGCGTCGGGGCGATGGGCCCGCTCGTGCTCGAACAGATGGACGAGCTGGGCATCGACCGGGAGTCGATCGGGCAACTGGTCATCCCCCACGCCCATCCCGACCACGTGATGGCCGTGCCGCTTCTGCGCGAGACGCTCCCCCAAGTGACCGTCCTCGCCTCCGAGATCGCCGCCGGCACGCTCGCCCACGAGAAGGCGATCGCGATGTTCGTTGGGATCGACGAGGCCCTGACCGCCTCGCTCTTGAGCCGCGGGCGGATCACCGAGGCGCACCGGCCCAAGCCGTTGGCGGAGAAGAAGATCCCGGTGGATCAGGTCATCCAGGAAGGGGACACGATCGCGGTGGACGGGCTTTCGTTCCACGTGCTCCAGACGCCGGGGCACAGCGATTGCAGCCTCAGCTTCCACGAGCCGAGCCGGGGCATCCTCTTCGTCTCCGACGCGGCCGGCTACTACATGCCCGATCACGACGCCTGGTGGCCCGACTACTTCGGCGGCTTCGCCTCTTACCTCGATTCGATGGAGCGCCTGGCCGGCCTCGGGGCGGAGATCCTCTGCCTGGGGCACAGCGCGGTGGTCCGGGGCGCCGACGCGGTCGCGACCCACTTCCGCCGCGCCATGGACGCCACCCGAGCGTATCACCAGCGGATCGTCGACGAGGTCAAGTCGGGCAGGCCGGTCCGCGAGCTGGCCGGGCAGCTCGGCTCCGAGGTCTACGAGAAGACGCCCCTCTTGCCGCTGGAGTTCTTCCAGAAGAACTGCAACCTGCTGGTGAAGCAATCGATGAGGCAGGAGGGGATCAGCCCGGAGAAGTAAGGGAATCAAACCATTGTTACCTGAAAGGGCCCCCCC
>CAZDHR010000180.1:0-13405 GCA_964505295.1 uncultured Planctomycetaceae bacterium | reverse complement strand
CACACGCCGTGTGCCGTAACCGGCGGACGGCACACGGCGTGTGCCTGCTACTGAAAAGGGGCAGAATCACCCTTTGGGTTTGCGCCCGGCCGGCCCTTCGCGCTACGTTTCCGCTTGCGCCCCTTGGCTCGGGTGCCGGAGGCCTTGCGTTTGCCTCGACCGGCGGCCGCCGGCGACTCGCCTCGGATGGCGGCTTCGTACTGAGGGTGTTCGGCCTGGCCGGTGATCTCGTAGAGGAATCGGCTGGGGATGGTCGGTCGGGCCTTGCCCCATTTGCGCCGGCTCAGCGCGAGCGTCAGGGTGAGTCGCCGTTGCGCCCGGGTGATGCCGACGTAGCAGAGCCGGCGTTCCTCGTCGACGGCGTCCCCGTCGGCTTCGACCGAGCGCCGGTGGGGCAGCAGCCCTTCCTCCATCCCTACCATGTACACTTCGGCAAACTCCAGCCCCTTGGCGGCGTGGAGGGTCATCAGGGCGACCGCGTCCCGTTCGAGCTGCGACTGGTTCTGCCGGTCGTTGTCGTGCCCGACCAGCGTGATTTCCTGCAAAAAGCCGGACAATGTCGGCCCGGCAGCCCGGCGGCAGTAGCTTCCCAGGGCGTTGACGAGCTCTTCCACCGCGGCCCAGCGGGCCTGTTGCTCCTCGGCGTTCGGATACAGCCGAGCCAGCTCCTCCTCGTAGCGGGTCTGGCGGATCAGCCCCGCGACCACGTCGACCGTCGGACGGCTCTTCAGCTCATCGCGGCGCCGGCCGATCAGCGTTCGCAGCTCCTCGATTCCCCTGAGCGCGACCGGCGGGACGTAGTCGAGGCTCGAAGCTTGGGCGATGACGTCCCAGACGGGCCGGCCGCGTGCGACGGCGTCTTCCAGGAGTCGCGTGACGGTGGTCTGTCCGATGCCGCGGGCGGGCGTGTTGATGACGCGGAGCAGCGAGACCTCGTCGCGAGGATTGACCAGCAGCTTGAGATAGGCCAGCACGTCGCGGACTTCCTTGCGATCGTAGAACGACTGGCCGCCCACCAGCACGTAGGGGATGTCGGCTCGCCGCAGCTCCATCTCAAACGCGCGGGGCTGCTCATTGGTGCGGAAGAGGACCGCGAAATCGCGGAGGCGCCGCCGCTTCTGGGCGATTCGCACGCGGATCTCGTCGACCACGGCCCTGGCCTCGGTCTCTTCGTCTTCCAGTTGAAGAATGCGCGGCGGCCCGCCTCGCCGGGTGGCCCGCAGCACCTTTTGGTGGCGGTGCTTGTTGAACGTGATCAGGCGGTTGGCCCAGGCGAGGATTTCGCGGGTGGAGCGGTAATTGGTTTCGAGGCGGACGACTTTGGCGTCGGGCCAATCGGTGGTGAACCGGAGGATGTGCGTTATCTCGGCCCCCCGCCATCCGTAGATCGACTGGTCGTCGTCGCCCACCACGCAGAGGTTGCGATGCTCGGCGGCCAGGGCCTTGACGATGCGATACTGGCTGCCGTTGGTGTCCTGGTACTCGTCGACCAGGAGGTGGTCGAACCGGTTCGCCTCTTGGCGTCGGACCTCGGGGAAGCGCTGGAAGAGATCCTCGGTCGAGAGGAGCAGATCGTCGAAGTCGACGGCGCCGGCGGCCTTCAACGCCTTCTGATAGCGGCCGTAGGCCACCGCGGCGAGGTGCTCCCGATCGGTCTGGGCCGTCTCGAGCGCCCGGTCGGGCCGGATCGACGAGGTCTTCCATTGGCCGATCAGGTAGAGCAGGTCGCCGGGTCGAAGGGCCGCGTCGGGGACCTTGATCTGGCGGAGCGCGGAGCGGGCAACGCTCTCCTGGTCGCCCCGGTCGTAGATGGCAAAGGCGGTGGGATAGCCGAGCCGTCGGGCGTGGCGGCGAAGGACGCGGACGCAAAGCGAGTGGAACGTGGAGATCTCGGGCTTCTCGTCGGTGCGGCGCCCGACGAGCGCGGCGGTCCGCTCCCGCATCTCCAAGGCCGCCTTGTTGGTGAAGGTCACGGCGAGGATACGTGGCGGGGGCGTGCGGCGGCGAATCAGCCTGGCAATGCGATACGTGACCACCCGGGTCTTACCCGTCCCGGCACCCGCCAACACAAGCAAGGGCCCGGACCGCGTGGTCACGGCTTCGAGCTGAGCGGGATTCAAGTCCATGGGGGGCATCCGGAGGGGGGTGGCCGTCTGTCCGGATAGGGGCCCGGAGGCCGTTGACACGAAACGGGAGATGGTACGACGCCAAGGCCGACGGCGGAAGGGGGGAGCCCGGGCTCGTGCCGAGTGCGCCTTGACGCCGGCGCTTCTGTCGTCTTAGCATTTTGCCCCCGACGCCGAGGCCCCCCTGAGAGGGGAAGGCAGTCTATTCGGGCAACCACTCAGTCCGTGGACGGGGCGTTGGGGCCGGCCTTGCCGAACTCGTCAGGCATTAGCTTACGGTACCCCTTTCCCTATCCCGGGGAAAATCGGCTTGACACCGACCGCCCCTCGGTCGTGTAATGAGTCTTCATACGCCTTCCGCGGGGCCAGAGAGACGCTGCCATGCCTGGATCGCCCCCAACGAGTCTGTGAAACGCGCTACCAAGGAGGTAGTCGCGGCGCGTCCACCCACGTACCGGGAGAACAGAAGATGAACAGGAAAGAGATTCTCGCCCAACTCAAGACGGGGGAAATCGACGAGGACCAGGCCGACAAGCTCTTGGAGGACCTGGAGCGACAGAAACGCGGGACCCTGTACTGCAAGGTAAGCCAGAAGGGGGGCTTGAGCCTCTACGGATTGCAGCGGATGCCGGTCACCCTCTATGTGGAGCAGTGGGAGCGGTTGCTGGATTTCTCGGACGAAATCCGCAAGTTCATCGGGGAGCACAACGACGAGTTGAAGCGCAAGGAGCGTTAGAGGAGCGGGCCGCCTTAGCGTTCGGGCAAGGGCGCGAGGTCGTGCTGCCGGCGCGCCGCGCGAAGGTGCCTGGGGTCTGCCATGCCTGCCTGGGCTCGAGATCGCTCCTCGGGGGCGTCGCCGCCGCAGGGGGCCGCCCGGCGAGGTCGCCGCGTTCCATCTCCGCGCTTGGGTACGGTCATGCTCTGCGAACTGTGCCGTTGCGAAGAGGCGGACAACTTCCACCACCTCATCCCCCGCACGGTTCACAGCAACAAGTGGTTCAAGAAGCGGTTCACCCGCGAAGAGATGCGAAAAGGGATCCGCGTCTGCAAGCAGTGTCAGAACGCGATCCACGATCTCATTCCCGACGAGAAAGAGCTGGGCCGGCACTACAACACGCTACAGAAGCTGCTCGCCCATCCCGGCGTCGCAAGGTACGTCGACTGGAAACGGAAGAAGACGCGGCGCTGTTCGTCGACGAGCCCGTAGCGAGCGGACCTGCCGGAGCGCTCCTCCAAGGCAAGGGAAGCGCCGACGCGGTCGCCTTCGTAATTCGGTGGATGGCAGCCCGCGGCGAGGCCGGTTAAAGCAGGGCCTCGAAATAGGTCCAGTACGCCACCCAGGCCGCGGCACTAAGCACGATCAAATCACAGAGCACTTTCATCGTTTCATCCCCTTTCCGGTTTGGTCCTGTGAGGAAACTGCCTCCCCTCCCCTAGGCGACCTAACGCAGCAGCCGTGCCAATCGTGTCGCCGGGAGAGCGGATTTCCGTAAGTCTCTCCCTACTCTTCTATTGCAAAAGCGTCTTGGGCCCCGCCACGGTTCGCGGTCGAGCCTAGAGTGTAGTCATCATGAGGGCGCCGGGTGTTGCCGAAGCGATCCGCCGGGGGGAAGTGGCGAAAAGACAACACACCCGGCTGCCGAAGGCGTTCGCGCAAGTCATGCCTCGGCAAGGAGTTGAGCTTCGACGCACCGAGCCGACCGCCGTCGGGCCTGCGAAAATGCAACGATAGCGTTTGCTTTGTGGCCAACTGCGGCCCATGTTTGCTCAGGCAAATCGTGGACCCGTAGACGGTGAGCGACAAAGCAAAGGAGTTACCAGATGCGATCGATGTATGGGGTTTTCGCGGTCGTAGCAGTTTGCGGCCTGGTGAGCACGGCGGCCGGCGGTGGGCCGGGTTGGGGCGATCACGCGGGTTGTGCGGGATGCGGCGCCTATGCCGCGTATTCGGCGCCGGCTTGTGCCGCCCCGGGGTACGGCCTTGCGCCCGGTTGCTGCGAGTTCCCCCCTTCGTGTTGCCAACACGTTTGGGACGGCTACTGCCAAGAGCGGGCCAGGTGGCTCTCCCGTTGCTGCGGCGCGGGCGCCCTTTGTGGAGGCGGCTATTGCGCGGGCCGGACGACGTGCGGCTGCGTCGAGCCGGGCTACGCCGTGCCCCAGCACGCCGTGGGCGTTGCGCCCGACGAGCCGCCGGTTGCCCCCACCCCGGAGGCATCGCCCCCTTCGAAGTGAGGTCCCGGCGGGGCCCAGACCGAGACATCGGGAAGCACCGATCTTGCCCGGCATCACCCAAATGGGGCAGGTTAAGGCGGGCCGGCCGATCGAGTGTGCGACGGGCGGGCCGGCAAACCCGCCCGTTATCTGTTTCCGGACAACCACTTCCGTCACGACCGGCGCCGTGGTGTATCTGCCGGGGATACGGATCGGCCCACGCTGGGGCTCGGAAAAGACGGAACAAGCGAGAGAATCGGCTCAGGCGTCCGGCCGCTTGTGCCGATAGATTCATTACAGGCATGCCGGGAGGGCGGGACACACGCTGTCCCGTTTCAGGATAGAGATCATGATATGACGATGGACCGTCGTATCATGATCTTTTTCTTTGCGGCTCGGTCCCTCCCCATTCACGCCCGCCGCCCTCTCGATGCTGCAAAAGGGCGGGCAATCTCTCCCGTCGCGACAATCCGACGAGGGAAGCAGGCTGGAACACACTAGAAATCGGCCATGGGGGAGTGAGTCCCTCTTTTCGCCTCCCTTTTTCCTGACCGTCACGGTCAGCCTTTTTTCGGCCCTTACTTGCCGGCGCCCCTTCGCACGGGTATCATGCCAGGCTACATGACTTGGTGCTTCCTGTTCCGCACCAGGATATTCGGGTGTGTTTAGGGGCCTTGGGGCGTTCTCGTGACGCCCCAAGATCGAGCGGCTGGCTTCGTCCTTGGCGGGGATCTGCCCCCGTTGGGACTTTGATACCGCGTTTTCAGACTTCGCGTCGTGGATGCGGTTTCACGGAGGGGCGCATCTTATTTCTCCGCACGAAGCTCTTGCCCAAAGAATGCGTGATGAAAGGGGAAAGCGATGAACAGAGCACGCTCGATCCGAGTTGTCACCCCGGCCTGCGTGGCCCTGGCGGCTCTCGTCGTGGCGGTTGCCGGATTGGCAGCGGGGCAGCAAGCGTCGCCCGCCCAACAGCCGTCGACGGAGCGGTCCACACTGGCGACGTTGACCCAGCAGGCGCCGGAATCGCCGGCCGAGACGCCCGTCCCCGAAGAGGCGAAACCTGAGAAGAAGTTCCGCGGCCGGCTTCCCACCTACTACAATCGGGTGGTCGATAAGGAGCAGCGTGCCAAAATCTACGCGATTCAGCGGGAGTACGCTCCCAAGATCGACGCCCTGAAGGCCCAGTTGGAGGCGCTGACGGCCGACCGCGACGAGAAGGTCGAGGCCGTTCTGACCCCGGAACAACGGAAGACGGTCGAAAAGCTCAGGGCGGCGGCCAAGGCCAAGCGAGACCAGGCAAAAGCGGCAAAGGGCTCCAACCAGTAGGCACCCGTTTGGGTGGAAACGTGTTGCCTCAGGCTCCAAAGGCCCCGACGGCAGTCAGCTCGGTCTGAGAGGTGGGAAGCCAAAGCTCCCCTTATGAGGGGAATGATGCGCGCCGCGAAGCGTGGTGTCTCGCTTCAGCCGGTGCGCCGGGGCCAGCCGGTAGCGGACTACACACCAGCGGGCCAGCTAGCGCAGCGACACTTTGCGCGTGCGCCCGTCCTCCTCGATCTGGATCTTGTCTTCCCGGGCAAGCCAACCGAGGGCCTGCATGACCACGTCGCGGGGCCCTCCAACCGCCTTGACCAGCTTGGCCATGCTGAGCGGCCCATTCTCGCTCAGGATCTTCCAGACCAATCCGGCTGTTTTTCCGATGTGTTCCACGTGTGACATGGGGGGGGCCGATGCCATAGCCTGCCTCCTAATGCCAGATTCACATTCCGTCGCGTCAGAGACCTCAAACTGGGCAAATTATACCGGAAACCGGGGCTCCCTCTCAAGTAGTCGACCGGGCACGAAAAAAGGGCTCGGGTGGCCATTTGCCGATAGCCATCCGAGCCCTCCTACCGCGAAAAACTGGCTTTTCCCGTGGCGGGTTTCTTCTTGCCGGAAGGTGGCTAGTGTCGCCTTAGATTCACGGTGTCTGCGAGAATTACCGGCGAGCGTGGCCCCGGGGGCGGGAGACCCGGGGCCACTTGGGTCGAGTGTGCCGGGTAACGCGGAAACCGTTTAAGCAGTTGGCGTGCCAAACGCAGGGCAAGCGGGCAAGCAGGCGCTGGAAGAGCGCGCAACTCCTTGCCGGCAAACGCCTTCCGTGAAGAATCCCAGCCACTCGATCTCCCGTCCCCACACGCCGCGGTCCTGTAAATACTACAAGGCACCCAAACGCGGTCACCGATTGCCGCGATCTTCGGGTGGGAGTGCCCAAGCGTCCCAGCGGAGTGGCTTCAGGTTCTGGAGAAAGCTGGTCGTCATCGCCCGAAATACGGCCTCCAGCTCGTTGAAATCCCGATCTTCGCCCTGACAGAAGACGGCGTACGTGGCCCGATCGGTGCGGATGCAGCGGACCCACGCGGTGTTGGTCAGGTCCAGGTAGTAGAAGCTGAGGTCGTAGCCGACCGTTTCCCGCCCGGCGATGGTCTCCTGGGTCGGTTCGACCTCCAGCTCCGCGTATTCGGCCTTCATTGCGTCGACGGCCGCTTTGGCCAACCGGAGGGGGTCCGCCGAGCTCGGATGGACGCTGATCGACCAGAACGCCCCCCGAGGGCTGTACACCGTCACCGACTTGCGTCCGGACAGGGCGTCCTCCTCGTCGAGGGTCCAGTTTTCCGGATACTGGAACGCGACACCCAACTTGTTGAACTCAGCCGGCATTCGGGCTTGCTCCACGAACCATTGACCACAAGACGTCCATCATCTTACCGACCTCCAGGGCATGGGGGAATGCTTGCGCGAGGGTGAAACCGGGCTGGTGGCGACGCGCCGGTTCTGCTACGATCGCCGCCCAATCCGCCCAACTGCCGTGAATTGACAACGAGGCGGCTGGAGACCCGATGCGCCAGACGGAGAGGAGCGCGTTTTCACGCTCGGAAGGGGAGAAGCTCCCCGGCGAGCTTCGTGCGCAAGCAGTGGGCATCCATGCGAGCTGATCTGGTTTCCCTGGCGACCGCCGTGGCGATGCTCCCGCTGGCCGGGTGTCTCTTGCCCGGCCGACCGGGGCCCGTTTCCCGGTCGCTGGTCGCCAGTCGGCAATTCTCTCAGCAAGGGATCGCGGCGATCGAGCGGGGCCAGTGGGAGCGGGCCGAGGGGCTGCTCGCCAAGGCCGTCGAGACGTGCCCCGTCGATGCCGACGCCCGGTGTCACTACGCCGAGGCATTGTGGCATCAAGGAGAGCGTGAGCGGGCCGTCGACCAATTGGAGGAGGCCGCCCGACTCGCCGTGGACGATCCCCGGTTGCACGTCCTGTTGGCCGACAGGCGATTGGCGATCGGCCACGTCGAGCTCGCCCGGCAGAGCGCCCAACACGCCATCGATCTTGACCCGAGGCTCGCCGACGCCTGGGCGATCCGCGGCCGGGTCCGCTGGGCCGGCGGCCAGCCCGATCGCGCCCTGGCCGACTACCACCGGGCACTGGGTCTGGCGCCGCACGACCGGGCGATTCTGCTGGAGACCGCCGAGTTGTATCGCGAGCTCGGCGAGCCCCCGCGGGCATTGGCCGCGTTGCAGACGTTGGCCGACACGTATTCGCCGGGCGAAGAGCCCCAGGAGGTGCTCTACTTGGAGGGGCTCGCCTACGCGGCGCTCGAGCGCTGGGACGAGGCCGCCGAAAGCCTGGCGGCCGCCAGCACCCGGGAGCAGCCCACGGCCGAGATCCTCTTCCAGCTCGGCCGGGCCGAGCTGTACGCCGGGCGTCCGGCCCGGGCCGTCCAGGCCGCCCGGCAAGCGCTGGCCCTCCATCCCGACCACGGGCCCAGCCGCGAGCTGCTCGGGCACGCGGAACTCGTGCAGCGGCCCGACGGCCCGCTACTGCGGTGACCGGAGAATCGATCCAACCGATTTCACCGACGCCATCCACACGATCGGTTTGACGTATTGGGGTTTATGTCTTAGGCTTGTCTGGGTTTTTGTCGACACGGCGCGCCGTGGCCGGTGGTTCGAGGATGCGAATCGCAAGGTAGGCTTGATAGAGGGCATGGTGCCGGCACATCGAACGAGTGACAGGAGACACGAGAACATGTCGCAGGGCTTGGACACGTCGAGCGGGATCTTTGCGGACCGCCGCAACTACGAGTCCGCGTCGCCACCGCCGGTGCGCGAGCGGCGCCAGTTCACCAACAGCCACGAGGGCCTATCGCCGGGGGCCCACGAGTTGGCCGCGGCGATCGACGAGTACAAGATCCGTCACCGACGGCGGTTCCTCTCCTACGAGGAAATGCTCACCGTGATCGAGTCGCTCGGCTATCACAAATAGCCCGGCACGATCCCGTCCGCAGCCAGCCATCAGGGTAGGGGGTGGGATTAGTGGGCAAAACGCCGTTAGTCTTTTGGCGTAGGGCCCGGCGCGGCTTCCGGCAGTCTGACGAGCGAGCCCCCCTCGCGTCTTCCAGCGTCCTTCAGGACTGCCCCTTCTTGCACGCGTACTGTTCTGGGGCGCGTGCCGAGCGTAGTCAAATCGCGGTTTTGCCAGGGCCTCCCGCCGTGCTCCTCGCGCGAAAACAGCGAGGGGCGACCTCAGTTCTCGACACAGCCCTGCTCAGGACCTTGGGGCGGCGCGGCGATTCAGAGCACCGTGCAGAAGTCGGCCCACGAGCCCCACGAACGACCAACGGCGCTCCGACCCCATTCTTGCAGTCTTGTCTTGGCAGGTTCGTCTTGCCCCTTTCCCAATCGCTTGTCGAGCTGCTACGCTCCAGAATGCAGCTCGGCGGCGGCTGAGCACTGGCGAGACGCCGGTGCCGCCCGACGAGATGCTCGTTTCGCCGGGCGCTACGACAAGGGGGGCCAGACAGCGATGATGTGCGGTGGGTTGTTTCTGACGGCCGTCCTGGTGACGGTGATCGTGCTGAGCGGGAAATGGACGCTGCGGCCGCTGGACCAGGCGGCGAAGGGCTCGACGCGTCCGCCTCAGTTCACGTTGGTCGATTTCTTCTGCCTGTTCCTTCTGATCCAATTGCCAACCGGCCTGATCCACGGGTGGTTGCCCGACTACTCGGCAATCTGGGGCCTCGACGCCTTTGCCTGGGGCGCCTGCGGCATGATGTGGTGGATCAGCGTGCGAACGCTTTCCCGGGCAGGCGTCCAGAACCCCTGGCACCGGGGGATCTTCCTGGTGCTGGCGCTTCCCGTCGCCTACTTCGGCTCCATCGTGGCCGGCGTCCTTCCGGTGGTGCTGTTCGCTCTTGTCGTGGAGGGCCATGAACACGGGCGGACGATTGGACTTCTCGCGGCCATCGAGGCGGCCCTCTGCGTCGCCCTCTATGCTTGCGGCTGGTTCACGCGGCGAATCGTCGCGGCGGCGCGGGGACCGAGTGGAAGCCCTTTTGCAGACAACCGGCATTAGCCGATCGGTTTCAGCGGCTTCGCGAGTCAATCTGCCGGAGGATTTGCGCGCGGCGGCGCTCGTATTGGCGGCGGCGGCGCTCGTACTCGTCGGCCTTGTGGAGTCGGGCGAGAAACACCACGACGGCCACGACGATGAAAGCGCCGTCACGACGAAAACGATGGATGCGGGAGTTGTTCTTCGGCCGAGCCCAAGCGTGCCCTACCGAATCGCGCCCGCCTCTTCCTCCGCCTTGATTTGGGCACCGACGTACTGGATGACGTCGCCGAGCGCCGCCTCCAGAAAGCGCTTGGGCTCGTAGCCGATCAGGCGGCGGATCTTGGCCAGGTCGGGCACGCGGCGGATCATGTCCTCGAAGGCGTCGCTGCCAAACGCCTCGGCGTAGGGCACGTGGCGGATCTCCGAGCGGCTGCCGGTCATCGACCGGATCATCTGGGCCAGCTCGTCGATGGTCACTTCCCGATCGCTCCCGATGTTGAAGATCCCGCCCCGGCTTTCGGGCGTGCGGAACAGGCGCAGCAGGGCCCCGACCACGTCGTCGACGTGGCAGAAGCAGCGGCTCTGCCGGCCGTCGCCGTAGACGGTGATCGGCTCGCCGAGCAGGGCCTGGCGCGCGAAGCGGGGGACGACCATCCCGTAAGCCCCCGTCTGACGCGGCCCCACCGTGTTGAACAAGCGGACGATCACCGCTGGCAGCCGGGATTGGTGCCAATGGGCCAGGGCGAGGAACTCGTCCAGAAGCTTGCTCGCCGCGTAGCTCCAGCGGCGGAACGTGGGCGGGCCGATCAGGCTGTCGTCGTTTTCCGAGAAGGGCACCTTGGCCGATTTGCCGTACACCTCCGAGGTCGACGTGATCAGGACCGGCTTCTCGTGGCGCGCGCAGGCGCCCAGCACCACGGCCGTGCCCTCGACGTTCGTCTCGAGCGTCTTCACCGGCTCGTCGATGATCAGGCGCACGCCCACGGCCGATGCCAGGTGAAGCACCCCATCCACGCTGGGCACGCAGTCGCGCACCAGGTCGACGTCGGTGACGCTGGCCGAGATCACTTCCAGTCGGTCGGACTCCTCGCGATGGGCCAGGTTCTCCTGCCTGCCCGTGGAGAAGTCGTCCAGGACCAACACCTCGTGCCCCTCGTCCAGCAGGGCCTCGACCAGGTGCGACCCGATGAAGCCTGCTCCGCCGGTGACCAGGTATCTCATCCTATCCCCTGTTGGGACCTTCGGTTTACCCGCGCCGCCGACTCTCTCCGTGCGAGCCGCTTCCCGCGGGCTACGGTCCGCCCGAACGGCACAATCGGTGCAATCAGCACGGTTTCGCACGCGCGGCCGTGCCGTCTCATCTATTATTCCATCATATCCATGAGCTGCGCCGACCTCAAGCGGCGTGAAGGCACCGAGACGCGTCTCCCCTTCCGCTCCTCGGCCGCAATGCCGGCACGGTCGGCCCAGATTCTGCCGGCGGTCGGCCCGCGCGACGATCTCCGGGGCTGATGCTCCCGGCGATGTCTGGACGCAAAGCGTCCGGCTTGCTCGTTACGACGCGAAGCACCGTAATGATGCGCGATGCGGTTTGGTCAGCTCCGACGGTTCGTGGCGAGCGGTTCCCGCGGAGCGTCATGCCCCCCGCTACACGCTGAACCGGATGAGGAGAATCTCGTCGTCCTGGACGACGTAGTCCTTGGGTTCCTGGCGGACCAGGTGCTGGGCTTTGGCCTCGCGCTCGCTGCCGGCGCGGATCAGGTCGGCGACCGCGATCACTTCGGCGCGGATGAAGCCCCGGGCCATGTCGGTGTGGACGGCGCCGGCGGCCTCGACGGCCGTACCCCCTCGCCGGAGCATCCAACTGCGGACCTCTTTCGGACTGGTGGTGAAGAAAAGCATCTGCCCGGAGGCGTCCATGATCGTGCGGATCAACTGATCGCGGTCGGTGCCGCCGACGCCCATCTCCTCCTCGAACTCCGCGCGCTCCTCCGGGCTCATCCTCGCCAACTCCAACTCCAGACCGACCGGGACGGCCACCGTGGAGATTTCGTCAGGCACGGACGCCGTGAACCGTTCGGGGTGCTCTTCGTCGTCGGACGTGTTGACCAGCACCATGCGGGGCTTTTCGCTGAGCAGGCGAAAGGATCGGGTGACCCTGAGCTGTTCCTCGTTCATGTCCGATTCGCGCAGGGGCTCGCCGGCTTCCATGGCGGAGAGCACCACCTTGAGGGTCTCTTCTTCGTGAACCAACTGCTCGTGTTCGCGACGGGGAACCGGTTTCGCAAGGGCCTGCTCGACCCGCTCGAGCCGACCGGCGACGATCTCCATGTCGGCCAGCGTCAGGTCTTCTTCGAAGGACCTCAGCTCCGCGGCCGTGTCGGAGCCGTCGAAAGCCGGCACAACGAGCACCAGGCAGCCGGCCTCGCGGATCAAGGCCAATCGGGCGGCATTGCCCTCGTGCGTGCGATGGAGGCCGGGGGTGTCGACGATTTCCAGGGCGGCCCGGGTGATCTTCTTGGGATGGTAGATTTCCGTCAGTGCTTCCAGGCGGGGATCGGGGACCGTGGCCATCGCGCTTTGGCCCTTGTGCACAAGCGACGGGTCGGCTGCCACCCCGGTGAGCCATTCAAAAAGCGTGCTCTTGCCCGACCCTTGATATCCGACCAGGCCGATCTTCATGGGAGGCTCCTCCGAAGCTCGCGTATGAACGGCAGTGTGTCAACGAGGTAATCCGCCGGGCGAAGCCGCAAGCGAGGTGTGAAGTCGCAAGCGGCTTCCCGGATCTGGCTGCGCACTACCTACTGCCCACCTCCTACTACCTACTGCCTACTGCCTGCCGGCGGCCGCCTGCCTGAGCTGCCTGAGCGCTTGTTCTACCGCGTCGGCCTGGGGGCTGTCCAGGGGCGTGCTGCCGAAACGAACGCGATAGAAGTCCTCGACGACCTGGCCGGGGAGCCGAGCCAGGTGGCTCTCGCCGGTCGACTCGGCGATTTTGCGCCCGGCTTCTCGGGCGAACTCGCGTTGGGTCTGCGAGGGGAAGCGGACCAGGCCGAACCGGGCGAGCACGCCCTCCAGGCGGCGGTAGAACTCGACCCGGGCTCGCACGCTCCGCGCGCCGCGAGCCGTTCGGCCCGCAAGCCGCGCAAGCCACCGGTCGAGCACCACCCGGAAGCCGCGATACGCCAACACCAGGGCGATCACGACGACCACGCCGGCGATCACGAGGATCAGGTTTCGCAGGCCGATGCCCACGGCGCCGGCGATCCGGTCGAGCGTGGTTTGCCACCAACGGGGCTTGATCAGGCGTCGGGCGGCTTCGGAGAGGGCGTCGGCCAGGGGATCGTAGATTACCTCGTGCTGACGGGGCTGGTCCATTTCGATGATATAGCTGGCCCAGACGAAGTTGAGCCAGTCGAACGATTTGCCGAACAGATCCAGAAGCGTGTTGACCCGCGCGACGGAGCCCGGCGGGGTGGGGTCCAGGCGAATCCACGCGCCGAACGGTGTTCGGAAGGGCAAGGCGGCCAACTCCGGTTGGTCCCGCAGATGCCTCGGCGACAGATACGCCTCGACCCACGTGTGGGCATGCAACTGGCGGACCTGAAAGAACTTGCCCAAATCGTTCCATTCGTCCGTCTTGTACCCCACGACCAGGCGCGCCGGAATCCCCTGGCTACGCAGCATGAGGACTAGGGCGGCG
>CAZDHR010000179.1:12511-13421 GCA_964505295.1 uncultured Planctomycetaceae bacterium | reverse complement strand
AAATCGCACCGTTTGTGACTAAGCCAACAACTCCTGCGGCTCACGCTCGTTCCCACGCTCCAGCTTGGGAACGCACTTGAGGGGGGCCGCCGCTTGGACAGGGGCAAAGCCGAGCTTCACGGTTCGGGGTCCCCAAGCTGGAGCTTGGGAACCAGGATCATGAGGGAGGACATCGTCATGCCGCTGCAAATCGTCGTCCCCGCCGCCGGAGAAGGGCGGCGGTTCGCCGAGGCCGGCTACGAGGTGCCCAAGCCGCTGGTGCCCGCGGCGGGCGCGCCGATGGTTGTGCGCGCGGTTCGCGATCTGCCGGCGGCGGATCGCGTGGTCTTCGTGGTCCGGGCGGAGCACGTGCGCGAGTTTCGGATCGACGAGCAACTCCAGCAGCATTTCCCCGGCTGTCGGATCGTGACCGTCGAGGGCGTGACCGAGGGCCAGGCGTGCACCGTGCGCCTAGCGGCCGACGCGCTGGAGCCCGACGGGCCGGTGATCGTCGCCGCCTGCGACAACACGCACGTCTACGACCGCGTGAAGCTCGCCCGGCTCATGGCCGAGCCGGCGGTCGAGTGCCTGATCTGGACCTACCGGGGCGACACCCGGGTGCTGGCCGCACCGGAGCAGCACGGCTGGGTCCGGGTCGACGGCGACCGCGTCGTCGAGGTATCCTGCAAGAGGCCGATTTCCGACGCGCCGCTGGAGGACCACGTGGTGAGCGGGTTCTTCAGCTTCCGCACGGCCCGAGGGATGATCGAGGCGATCGACCGGATGGTCGAGGCCGACGTGCGTGTGAACGGCGAGTTCTACCTGGACACGGTGCCCAACCTGCTGGTGGCCGACGGGCGGGACGTGCGGGTCTTCGAGGTCGAGAAGTACATCGGCTGGGGGACGCCGCGCGACCTGGCGGACTTCGAGA
>CAZDHR010000179.1:10277-12501 GCA_964505295.1 uncultured Planctomycetaceae bacterium | reverse complement strand
GAGATGGGAGCGATACTTTGCCGAGCTCGACTGAAGGCTGGTCGGAACGCCGCGAGACCGCCAAGCAAATCCGACGGTTCATCGTGATCGGCGTGCTCAGCGTGCTGACCGACTGGACGGTCTACGGGCTGTTGATGTGGCTGGGGGTGACGAAGTACCCGGCCAAGGGCATCGGCTACGTCTCGGGCATGATCGTCGGATTCATCGGCAACAAGCTGTGGACGTTCGAGTCGGCGCGACGCTCCGCCGCCGAGCCGTTTACCTATCTCATGCTCTACGCGACCACGCTCGGCGTGAACATGGTCGTCAACGGCGTCCTGCTGGATCTTCTGGTCCTTTGGCTGTCGGACGCTTGGGCATGGCGAGCGGCCCTGTTCGTGGCCACCGCGGTGACCACCGTGCTCAACTTCGTGGGCATGAAATGGATCACGTTTCGCGTGGGCGTACGCCAGCGACGGGATCGCGTGGAGGCCGCGGCGCAATCGGGTGAGGCCCTGGCCGGGGAGGAGCCGTGATGAAGTTCATCCAGCATCGCGTCAACACGGTCGAGCAGCTTCGGGGCGTGCCGCCGGAGTATGGGGTGGAGCTCGATCTGCGGGACCGGGGCGAGCGATTGATCCTCGTCCACGACCCGTTCCAGGACGGCGAGGATTTCGGCCCTTATCTCCGCGAGTACCGGCACGGCACGATGATCCTCAACGTCAAGAGCGAGCGGATCGAGCCCCGGGTGTTGGAGGAGCTGGAGGCGGCGGGTACGGTCGACGACTACTTCTTCCTCGACTGCTCGTTTCCGATGATCCGGCAGTTGGTCGCCCGGGGCGAGCACCGCATCGCCGTCCGGTTCAGCGAGTACGAGCCGATCGAGGGCCCGCTCGCCCTGGCCGGGCAGGTCGACTGGGTCTGGGTCGATTGCTTCACCCGGCTGCCGCTCGACGACGACACCTACGCCCGGCTGAGCGAACGCTTCAAGATCTGCATCGTCTCGCCGGAGCTTGAGGGGCACGAGCTAGGGCGGATCGCGGAGTTCGCCCGGCAGCTTGCGCCGTACACGATCGACGCGGTCTGCACGAAGCGTCCCGATCTGTGGAAAGAGGCCCTCAAAGGAGGAAGGTCCGAATGACGACAAGCTCGCACGAGCGCACTCGGCCGCGTCCGCTGTGGCAGGTTCTTGCGATCGGCCTAGTGGTCGGCGCCTGGCTGCTATTGGCCTTGTTGCACCTGGACGTGCGGTTCGGGCGGATCGCGCTTCCGATCACGATCTCGCTCGAGGCGAACGGGGCGCTGGGGCCGGACGACGTGAAGCTGGGTTGGCAGTACCGTCGCGGCAACTTCGCCCCGGCGCGGCGCGGGTACACGATGGACGGCGTGCGCGTGTGGCGGCTCCGGCAGGCGTGGATCCCCGCGCTCGTATTGGCCGCCGAGCCCGGCACGATGGAGCGGATCGAGAAGGTCACCGTCGAGATCGGCGAAGACGAGGAAACGCTGCGCCTGGACACGTGGCCTTCGGAGTGGACCCCGTGGTCGGGTGATCCCTCGTTGGGCATTCCGGAAGGCTGGGAAATCCGGCGGATGTCGACGCGCCCGGACCGGCCGTACTCGATCTTCCCGTCGTTCGAGCGGCTGTTGGACTACCCCGGCGACGCGGCCCTGCTTCGCCGGGCACTCCTGCATCCGGTTTTCCTCACGTTCTTGGGGTTCTTCGGCCTTGTACTGATCGCCCGGGGTCGCTGGTCGCGGACGCCGATCGACGCCGCCCTTCTCGACGCCGTGGTTCCGCCGCGGCGCGGGCCGAGCGCGCCCGACGAATCCGCGGCGCCGGAAGCGGAAAGCCGCGCCCCAACGTTTTGGCTGGCGGCCTCGCTGCTGGTGCTGGCGATCTGCGGCGTGGTGCTGGAGAATCTCGAGTCGTACTACTTCACGCAGGACGACAACTATTCGCAGTTCTTCCCGGGCATGCTGGCCGGATGCCGGGCCGCGTTTGCCGGGACGTTTCCCAACTGGAACCCGCACCAGTTCCTGGGCGCCCCGCTTGCCGAGGTGGGGACGTACGCCCTGACGTATCCGCCGACGTACCTCTCGTACGCCCTGGCCACGTACGTCCTCGGCGACGAGCTGGCCACGATCGAGGTGTTCTGCTGGATGCACGTGGTTGCGGGCTTTGCGGCGTCGTTCTGGCTGGGGCGTCGGCTGGGGCTTGCGGCGTCGCTCAGCGCGGCGATGAGCC
>CAZDHR010000179.1:0-10267 GCA_964505295.1 uncultured Planctomycetaceae bacterium | reverse complement strand
GGCTACGCGCTGATCGGCGGCCGCTCCTGGTTCTACATGGTGCCGACGTTCGCGTTCGCCCCGCTATTGGGCGTTTCGCTCCACTCACTCACCCGGCGCGAGCCGACCTGGCGCTGGCTCGTGGGCACCGGCGTGGTGATCGGTCTCTACTTCCACGCGGGCAACGCCCAGATGTGGGCCTACGGCGTGTCGTTCTACTGCCTCGCGCTCGCGTGGTGCACGCTCTCGGGCGCGATCCCGTGGCGGCGGATGATTCGGTCGCTGGCGGTGCTGGCCGTGGGGCTGGGCGTGGCGGCGCCGCTTTTGGTGCCGCAGTTTCTGGGCATCCGCGGGCTCGACCGCATGGAAGGGGGCGGCGGCAACGCCCTGGCTGGCCTGCACGCCATGCTCTTTCCCTACCCACTTGGCCGGGCCGACGCGCCCGCCGACCTCGGCACGATGCACCTCCACCTGTTCGGCTCGCTCTACTACGCAGGCAGCGTTTTCACCCTAGCCTGGCTGGCCGGGCTGCTGGTCGCCTGGGTTTTCCCGGGCCGAACGCGATCGCTGCTCGCCAACCCGCTCTTCACGCTGGGGCTGGTGGCGCTGCTTCTGTGCCTGGGCGAGGCGGGCGTGCTCTGGTACGTCCAGGCGAAGCTGCCGGTGTTCAACAAGTTCAAGCACCCGGTCAAGGTGCTGCCGTTCTTCCACTTCTTCTCGCTCGCGTTCGGGGCGATCGTGGTGGATCGGCTCGCGCTCTTGACCCGGTCGCCCGGCCGGTGGAGGGAGGCCTGTTTCGGCGTGGTCTGCGTGCTGCTGATCTACCACGTGTCGCTTGCGCGTACGTCGTTCTACTCGTTCAGCGACCGGCCGTATCCCACCATGCCGGAGGCAATCATGCGGCTGGTGAAGCGGGGCGACGAGCCGGTTCGGGTGATGCCCATCGCCCAGGCCCGATCGACGGCGAAGGGCTACACGCTGAGCCTCACGAACAGCTTCGCCAGCGTCTACGCGATCGACTCCTACTGGGGGCACGACCCGCTGGTTTCCTACCGCCCGGAGTTCCAGCGGATCGAGCGCGCGGCCGAGGCCGACATGCTCGATACGCTCCGCCGCGTGGGCGTGTCCTATCTGTTGGTTCACTCGACGAGCGACCGGCCGGTGCCCAGCGTGAACCCATCGGTCCGCTGGCAGGAGACCCGCAACCTGCATATCCTTGAACCGGTGCGAAGCTACTATGCTGGCCGCCAACCGCTCGCCGAAGCCGGCGATCTGCGCCTGTTCGAGCTCGACGGGGCCGACCCCATGGTCTTCCCCGCCGGCGATCCCGACCGGCCCTTGCCGATCGTCCGCATCCCCGCCGGCGCGAAAGTCGACCTCGCCGATCTTCCCCAGGGCGGCGACGTGGTGATCAACTACCTCTGGTACGAAGGCATCCGCGTCACCGCCGACGGCCGGCCCGTCCCCTGCACCGCCGACCCGTTCGGCCGCATCCGGGCAAAAGCCCCGCCAGGCACGCAAGCCCTCACGGTCCGCTATCACAGCCCGTGGCTTCTGGGGGTCACGACCGGCCTCGGCTTGGTCGCGATGGGCGCATGTTGGTGTTGGCTTCTGGGGAGAAGAGGCTTAGCGGCAGCTTGACCGTACGCCCCGGAAACGTCAGACTCACGGAACGAAAACCTCACGGGAAGTGATCCTCAGGACCCACGAGCCGCTGGAAACGAGAGCACGACGATGACACGACTGACCATGGCGATTCTGTTCGGAGTTCTTGCTGCCGCCGCCACCGCTCAGGAAACGGAAATGGAAGACGAATTCGTTTGGCTGGAAGAGATCGAGGGGAAGGAAGCGCTCGACTGGGTGCGCGGGCAGAACCGGTTGGCCCTGGATCGGTTCGAGGCCAACCCGCTGTACGCAGAGTTCAAGGCAACGGCCGAGAAGATCCTTCAGGACAAGGAACGGATCCCGTACGGGCAGCTTCGCGGCGAGTACGTCTACAACTTCTGGCGCGACGAAGAGCACGTGCGAGGGATCTGGCGCAGAGCGAAGCTGGCCGACTACCTCGAGGACGACGTGCCCTGGGAAGTTCTGCTCGACGTGGACAAGCTGGCCGAAGCCGAGAAGGAGAACTGGGTCTTCAAGGGAACGGTGCCCCTGCCGCCGCAGTACACGCGCTATCTGATCAATCTCTCCCGCGGCGGGAAGGACGCCCATGTGGTCCGCGAGTTCGACGTGGCGACGAAGGCCTTCGTGCCCGACGGCTTCGCGCTGGAGGAGGCCAAGAGCCGGGTGAGCTGGTACGACCGCGACACCGTGGTCGTGGGCACCGATTTCGGCGAGGGCTCGCTTACGCGCTCCGGCTACCCTCGCGTGCTCAAGGTGTGGCGCCGCGGGCAGCCGTTCGAAGAGGCGAAAACCCTGTTCGAGGGTGAGTTCGAGGACGTGAGCGTCGGTTTCTCGCGCGATTTCAAGTCGGACCCGGCCCCGTGCCTTTGGATGCGCTACCTCGACTTCTACCACGCGCGGCACTGGCTCTCGCGCGGGCTCGAGCGGGGGACCGCGGTGCCCGTGCCGGACGACACCGAGTTCGCCGGCTTCTTCCAGGGCAGGCTCCTGTTCCTCCTACGATCAGACTGGAAGGCGCAGCGCGTGCGCCCGCCGATGGACGCCGTCCCCCAGGGCTCGCTCGTGGCGCTTTCGGCCGAGGAACTGCTCGCGGGCGCGGGCGATCCGCCCGGGGTCGAGGTCCTCTACGTGCCCGACGAGCGAAGCTCGCTGGTCGGCGTCTCCCGCACCGAAGACTCGCTATTGCTCAACGTGCTGGAGAACGTCCAGAGCAAGCTGCTCCGGCTTGTGCCGAGCGAAGCGGCCGCCGGGCCGTCGTGGCAGTCGGCGGAGATCCCCCTGGCCGAGAAGGGGACGATCAGCGTCGTCTCGGCTAACCCTTTCACCGACCGGGTGTTCCTCTCCTACGAGAGCTTCCTCGTGCCCGAGCGGCTCTATCTGGCCGGCGCCGCGACGGCCCCGAAGGTGGTGAAGACCCTGGCCGACAAGTTCGACGCCGCGGGCCTCGTGGTCGACCAGCACCAGGCGCGAAGCACCGACGGCACGCGGATCCCGTACTTCGTCATCCGCCGGCGGGACCTCGCGCTGGACGGCACCAATCCGACCGTCCTGTACGGCTACGGCGGGTTTGAGATCCCGATGCGGCCCAACTACATGGCCTTGAGCGGCAAGCTTTGGCTGGAGCGGGGCGGGGTGTACGTGGTGGCCAACATCCGCGGCCGCGGCGAGTTCGGTCCGCGATGGCATCAGGCTGCGCTGAAGAAGAACCGGCAGCGGGCGTTCGACGACTTCCTCAGCGTCGCCGACGACCTGATCGCGCGGAAGATCACCTCCCCCGCCCACCTGGGCATCCTGGGCGGAAGCAACGGCGGTCTGCTCGTGGGGGCCGCGTTCACGCAGCGGCCCGACCTGTTCGAGGCGGCCGTCTGCGTCGTGCCGCTATTGGATATGCTCCGCTACACGAAGCTGCTGGCCGGGCCAAGCTGGATGGCCGAGTACGGCGACCCGGACGACCCCGCGATGCGCGCCGTGCTCGCCCAGTATTCGCCCTATCACCATCTCAAGCCGGACGTCGACTACCCGGAAGTCTTCTTCATGACCTCGACCAAGGACGACCGGGTGCATCCCGGCCACGCCCGCAAGATGGTCGCCAGGATGACCGCCATGGGGCACAAGGTCTTCTACTACGAGAACATCGAGGGCGGCCACGGCGCGGCGGCCAATCTGCTCCAACAGGCGCGACGCTACGCGCTCCAGTACGTCTACTTCGGCGAGAAGCTGTCGCCGTAGCGACCCAGTCATAGAATAAATGACCCCAGACCCATCGTTCCAGTGCGGCTCCCGCTTCCCTTGGGGCGAAGCAGAGCTTCGCGGAACCGGGTCCGCAAGCTAGAGCTTGAGAACCAGACAAGACATCCCAGACTACCAAAATAGGTATTGTGCCCGCCGAATTCCGGTTCATCCGACCAAAGCGTACTTGGTTTCGTGGATGCCGAGGAAATCGCGACCCTGGCGGGAAAAGCGGCGTGACGCGGGCGTCTCCGGGGTTAGCGTACTCTTCGAGCGACGAACAACGCCCGGCGTGCGGACAATATGGGGGTACTCCGTCCTGGTCGTTTGTGCTTCAGAAGCCATCGCAAACGTCCTCCGCTTGAGCTTTGTTTATTTTATCACACTCCCTTGCCGCCAGCCAGGCCATCGGTTCTACTGGCAACGGAATCGGTACCTGTCTACCCAAGGAGACCTGACGATGCGCCCGGCCTGGTTTGTCGCGATTGTCTTCGTTTCGTGGATGTGCCTGATGATCACGCCTGCTTCCGCGGCGGAAGCCCAGCCCAAGGCTCAAGGCGACGCCCGGAGCGTGTGCGAATCGCTCGACCGCGGCCTGATTGCGCGGCCGATCGCCGGCGGCAAGGTGTACGTGGGCTGGCGCCTGTTGGAGTCGGACCCGGCCGACGTGGCGTTCAACGTCTACCGTCGCACGGGCGACGCCGACCTGGTCAGGCTCAACGACGAGCCGATCCGGAAGACGACCGATTTCGTCGACGACTCGGCGGCGAAGGGGACCGAGCACGCCTGGCTCGTCCGCCCGGTGGTGGATGGCAAAGAAGTGGTGGCGTCGACGATCTCGGGCGTCGTCCGATCGGAGGGCCAGCCCGTTCAGGGGGCGGTCGTCACGTTCAGGCCGAAGCGAGGCCGGGGACGTGTCTTCTCGGGGGTGACCGACAGCCACGGCCGCTACATGGTCAGAGGGCACCCTGTTCCCGGCGAGTACACCGTCAACATCTCCAGAGACCAGACGCCTGTCGCCCCCGCCGGGCGATCGCAGGAAGCGCGCGCCACGCCCGGCGAGGCGGCGCCCCCCTACGTCTCCCTCAAGCTCGACGGCGACCACACCTTCCAGAAGGCCGGCATCGCCGACCTGGACGGCAACGGGCGCCTCGACTTTGTGATCAAACAGCCCAACGGCAACGTCGACCCGTACGTCAAGTACTGGAAGCCGAGCACGGAGACGTTCAAGCTGGAAGCCTACCTGGGCGACGGCACGTTCCTCTGGCGGCACGACCTCGGCTGGTCGATCGAGCGGGGCATCTGGTATTCGCCCTACGTGGTCTACGACCTGGACGGCGACGGCAAGGCGGAGGTCGCCGTCAAGACCGGCGAGGGCGACCCCCGCGACGAGGACGGCCGCGTCCAAACCGGCCCCGAGCACCTCACGCTGCTCGACGGGCTTACGGGCAAACCGATCACGCGAATCGACTGGCCGTCGCGGGAGTTGTTCCAAGACACCTCGCGGCCGTACAACTACGCCTCGCGCAACCAGCTCGGCGTGGCCTATCTCGACGGCGTGCGCCCCTACCTGATCGTCGAGCGGGGCACGTACAACGTGATCGTGGTGATCGCCTACCGCCTGGAGGACGGCAAGCTCCGCGAGCACTGGCGGTGGGATAACCGCGAGCTCGGGCGCGAGTACCAGGGCCAAGGCGCCCACTGGATGCACACCGCCGACGTCGACGGCGACGGGCGCCACGAGGTGCTGATCGGCTCCGTGGTGATCGACGACGACGGCACGGCCCTGTGGACCACCGGACTGGGGCATCCCGACCATTTCTACCTGGGCGACATCGACCCGGAGCGCCCCGGCCTGGAGATCTACTACGGCATGGAGACCCGCCAGAAGGAGCGAAACGGCATGTGCCTGGTCGAAGCGGCGACCGGCAAGATCCTCTGGGGCTACGAGGGCTACACCCGCCACGTGCACGGCCAGGGGATGTGTGCCGACATCGACGCCCGTTACCCCGGTAGCGAGTGTTACGGCGCCGATACCGACTCGCAGAAGAAGTACGCGTGGTCACGGCTGTGGACCGCCACGGGCGAAGCGATCAGCGAGGAGAACCTGGGCGGCTTCTCGCCCCGCGTCGTCCACTGGGACGCCGACCCGCAGCGCGAGCTGTTCCGCAAGGGCCGCATCTCCGACTACGGCGGCGACGAGATGCCGCCCCGCGTCGAGGGCAGCCTGGCCGCCGTGGCCGATATCCTGGGCGACTGGCGCGAGGAGCTCATCACCAGCGTGTCCGGCGAGCTAAGGATCTACACCACCACCATCCCCGCCGTCGACCGCCGCCCGTGCCTCATGCAAGACCCGATCTACCGCCTGGACGTCGTCCACGCCGCCATGGGCTACTTCCAGGTGCCCATGACCAGCTACGATCTGGCGACGGGTCGGCCGTGAGGCCGCGTGAACCGGGCACTGTCTGGCTTTGCGGTCTCGAACCGGGTAGAATACTGGCAGCGCGAGGCAACCTGGAGGTTCACGCGATGGGAGAACAGAGGCCGATGGGACGGTTCTCGGTTGAGTTTGGGTACGGGATGGGCCACCCTGCCCGTGTTCTGACCCGCTCGGACGGTTCTCGGTTGAGTTCGGGTACGGGATGGGCCACTCTGCCCGTGTTCTGACTCCAGGAGGTCGAGGCGATGATCTTCTACACGCTCAACAGCGAAGACGGGTTCTTGATCGGCATGAATTCCGAAGGTGAGCAGTGGATGTATGTCTGGGATAAACGAGAAAGCGCCGAGAGGTTTCGGCGAGAATTCGCCGAGCATTCGGGTATGGGTAGCACGAAAGAAGAGTTCCTGGAAAGCTACTCCGTCTATGGGATGACGCTGGAAGAGTTCCTTGAAATACAGAAGGATCAGCGGTCTCAAGGGCTCACGTTCATTCTGGCGGAGAGACAGATGGATCAAGAGGGAAGGGCCGTTCCAATCGACAAGTCGATCGAATTCTGGAGCCGAGAGGCCGGAGTAGCGCTCGGCACTGCCGATGCGATAAAGGCAACGCCCGGCGTCAATCTGGCATTCCGGGTTGACCCAGTCAGCTTCTTTTTGGGGGGCGGAACGTGGGCACCAGATCTGCTCGATTTGACGGATAGCTTCGGAGACTCACCCGACGAAGCCGCCATGGCCATCATGATTAAAGGAAGGGCCAATGTAGTGAAGATAATGGCGGAAGACCTGGGAATGCCGATAAGCGATGTTGATGCCATCACGATCGCGAAGAACAGCTTTTCTCCGCAACTCATCGCTGACCCCGTGCCACTAACGCCTAAACAACGGGCAGTTGCCGAGGAAATCCATTTTCACGCATGGACGGCACAGACTCAAGCGGACGGCACCAAAGGGATTGATGTGAGGGAAATGGCGAAGCAGTTGGTGGCCGCTGGTGAGCGTGGACGGACAACTGCAATGAGAGTCGGACAAGCCGCGGGTTGTCTGGTTGCAGTTCTTGCTTTAGGCGTATTTGCGTGCTCTTTGGCTTCGTTTCTTGGAGTCGTGTGTGTTTTAAATCTCTCGCCCTGACGAGGCACTACTGAGAAAAGCGTCCCCTTGCGGCCGTTTGCAGCTTGGATTCGTGGCGGCCTGCTCGCACAGCACGAACACTAGGAGGAGTATTCCTATGTGGATTCATGCCAAGTCGGATGAATTGATTAACCTCGATCATTGCATCAAGATGCGAATCGAGAACGGCAAAGTGATTTCAGCGCTTTGGAAGGACGCAGCAGCGGAAAGCCATTGGAGCCGGATAGGAGAATTCGGTAGCGAAGAGAGCGCGAGAAAGGCGTACACGGCGATAATAGAAGCAATGCGTAGCGGGCAGGTGGTCTTCGAAGTGTGTGCGATCAACGAGGAAGCCTAGAACGACCATCGGTCGGTCGCGCGTGATGGGGTCAGACCTTCAATACTCACTGGGGTCGCGTCAGGACCGGAAAACGGCGCGCTGTCCCGCCTTCAGTAATCGCTATTCACTGTTCGAGCTTTGCCCCCGCTTTCCTTGCGACGCGCTGACGCTTTGGATTGAAGAAATCCCGTGAGATCGCGCCGGGGACGCAGGTGGAAGCGATGGAAAGCCCGTCCGTCGACCGCTGCCGCGCCGCCTCAGAACCTGACCGCCAGCGCCACGGCGAGCCTTGCGAACACGAAAAGCAGGGCGACTAGGGCGATCCCCACGGTGAGCGCCCGGCCCATATATTGCGACCGACCTACGAGTCATTGCGCGCCGGCGGGAGCACGACGAGCTGCTCGATCGTTGAAGCCAGGAACCTGGCCAGGCGGTCGGAGGCGACGAGGGCGTCCTCGCGGAGATTCCACATGTCTTTGACGCTCGAAGGGCGTTTCCACACGGCCCCGAGGGCCGCCCCGAGCCTGGCGGTGCGCGTCTTCTGCTTCACCAGGCCCTGCACTTCCGGCGACAGCTCCTCGTCGACCGCGTCGCTGACGATCCGCACCGCCAGGAAGCGGACCTGATGGCGGCGGCAGGCCTCGGCCACCGCGTAGCTCTCCATGTCGACCGCCAGGGCCCGGTGCTTTTCGCCCAGCGAGCGCTTCTCCTCGGGCAGGCGGACGATCCGGTCGACGGTGAGCACGGGCCCGACGTGCACGCCCGGCGTTTGCGCAAGCGCCGCGGGGTCCACCTTCAGATCGATCGACAGTCGCCGGCCGTCGGCGTAGACCAGGCCGTCGGCCATCACCAGGTCGTGCCGCTCGAGCCGCTCGTCGAGCGCCCCGGCGAACCCGGCCGAGATGACCCATTGCGGCCGGTGTCCGTCCAGAAGCGCTTCGGTCGCGTGCGACGCGGCCCGGGCGCCCGCTCCGGATTGCACCACCACGACGTGCCGCCCCTTGAGCCCGCCTTGCCGGACCAGAAACTCGTGTCCCCGGGTGAAGATGGCGCCGTCGAGCAGGTCCTCCAATCCGCCGGCCTCGATCCCCAGGGCGAACACCACGCCCACGTCGCAGGGCCGCTGTTGCTTGGCGGGCTCCTCCGTCTCGGGGGCCTCGGCCGCCTCGGCCAGCTTCTCCCGCGCGGCCTCGACCACGGTCTGGCGGACCTTCTCCCTCGCCAGGTTGCCCAGCCAGTTTCTCACTACCCAGCGGAGGACCATCGGCAACGTGCCACAGGATGACCGGACAACGGACCGCCCAAGGCTCCCCGGCGGAGGCTTGGGCACCCCCGCATCTTGAGTCTCGCTCGGTGGAAAGTCAATGGATGGGGCTTCGTGCGCGAATCGGCGGGTCACGTCATCTGCCAGACGGCCATTCGCAGGGCGTCGCGGAGTCGCCGGTTGGCCGCAAGCACGGCGGCCGGCTCGAAGCCGCAGTGAACCAGGCAGTGTTGGCACCGCGGATCGCCGCCCGGGCCGAGGGCGTCCCAATCGGTCGCATCGAGAAGCTCTTGATAGGTGGGGTAATGGGCATCGGTGATCAGGTAGCACGGGCCCTTCCAGCCGCAGACGTTGAACGTGGGGTTGGCCCACGCGGCACACGGCAGCTCCCGCTCGCCGCAGAGGAACTCCAGGTAGATGGGCGAGGTGACCAGCTTGAAGCCGCCGAGAAGCCGCCTCGCCTCGCGAAACTTCGCCTGAATCTGCTCCCGCGTCATGAACATCCCTTCTGCGGCGTCGGGATTCGCTTCACACACCGACTCGTAGCCGTAGGCGGGCGAGATCATGAAGCCGTCGACGCCCAACTCCGTCAGGTACTCCAGGAGCACGGCGATCTCGTTGACGTCGGTCTGCTGGTAGACGGTCGTGTTGGTCGTCACCAGGAAGCCCGCCGCCTTCGCCGCCTTGATCCCTTCGACGGCCTCGGCGAAAACCCCCTTGCGCTCGACTGCCCGATCGTGGGTCGATTCCATCCCGTCGAGATGCACGTTGATGAACAACCGGCTCGTCGGACGAAAGCCGGCCAGCTTCTCCCGGAGCAGCAGCCCGTTGGTGCAAAGATAAACGTGCCGGCGCCGAGCGACGAGTTGCCCGACCAGCTCCTCGATGCCGTCGTAGATCAGCGGCTCGCCTCCGCAGACGCTTACCACGGGCGCGTCGCACTGGTTGGCCGCGTCGAGGCATTCCTCGATCGACAGGCGGCGGCGGACCGTGCCGGCGTACTCGCGGATCCGCCCGCAGCCGGTGCACGTCAGATTGCACGCGTGCAACGGCTCGAGCATCAGCACGAGCGGGAACTTGCTCTGCCCGGACAACCGCTTCTTCAGCAGATAGGCGGCCATCGAGCGGGTCAGCGAGAGGGGGAATCGCATGGTGAGTGGCGAGTGATAGGTGATGAGTTGGCGCGCTACATGGCGACGACGGGTTCGCGGCTCTTGCGGTGGACCTGCCGGGCGGGTCGGGGCTCGGGGAGGACGACCTCGGCCAGGGGGGCCGCCGCGGTG
>CAZDHR010000178.1:0-13437 GCA_964505295.1 uncultured Planctomycetaceae bacterium | reverse complement strand
GTCGCTCACCTCGGCCAAGAAGTCGAGAGCGTCGTCGTGCATTCGGACGTCGTAGGCGCCCAGGCCCCGTTCGTCGTCGGCCAGGGCGCGCCGGATGAGCGTCTTGATGTCCTCCGCGGAAAGGGGCTCGAACTGAAACACCCGACTACGACTTACCAGCGGGCTGTTGATCGTGAAGAACGGGTTCTCGGTGGTCGCCGCGACGAGGAACACCACCCCCTCCTCGACGTCGGGCAGGAGGACGTCCTGCTGGGCCTTGTTGAAGCGATGGATCTCGTCGATGAACAACAGCGTCTTCCGGGCGGCAGCCGAGAGCCGGTCGCGGGCCTCGGTGAGGATCTCCCGCAAATCCTTCACCCCCCCGGTGACCGCGCTGAGCTGCCGGAACACGCTCTTGCTCTCGTGGGCCAGCAGCCGGGCGAGCGTCGTCTTTCCGCTGCCCGGCGGACCGTAGAAGATCACCGAACCGAGCCGATCGGCCTTGAGCAGTCGCCGGAGCAGCCTCCCTTCGCCGAGGAAGTGCTCCTGGCCGACGAACTCCTCCAGCGACGCCGGCCGCATCCGCGCCGCAAGCGGCTGCGCGCCGCGCCGGTTCGCCTCCTCGCTGGCTTCGAATAGGGACATCATGCGTGCGCCCCGAGGGCCGGGTTGGTCGGTCTCGGCTTCAGGAGGTCGCCGTGCCGGCGACCGCTAAACGATTATACCGGTCCAGCGGCCGCCGATGCGGCGTCCTTCAGTTTAGCGGCCGCCGGTACGGCGTCCTTCAGTTTAGCGGCCGCCGGTACGGCGGCCTATTCCGCTGTGGGTAACGGCGTCACGAAATCCCATTGCTGCGGCGTAAGTCCGGCCGCCCTGGGATTGGCTTCAATGTACGTTGCGACAGCGCGCAGGGCCTCTTCGTCGTCCAGGAACACTTTCCAGGCCTTGCGCGTCCAAGGCGTTTGTTGGAGTCCCAAGTCCTTGGTCGCAGCGCCCTTGAACTGGTTGACCAGGTACTCGATGCGATATTTGGATCGAAGCACCAGCAGGTGCACATGGTCGTTCATGATCGCACAGGCGGGCACGGTGAGTTCGAGGCGTTCGGCAACCTTGCCGAAGGCGGCGGCAATGATCGGGCGCGTCGCATGCGTGATGTAGTAGGGCGGGCGGGAGAGCCGCGGCCTGGCTGCCGTGCGGAAGCGTCGCATCGCCTGCCGGCCGGGTTGGGGGCATTGACGCCCGTACTTGATGTCACCCAGTTCGGCAAGTTCGCGCTTGTAGATCTCTCTCGAGTAAGAGCCTCGCGGATCGTTGGGGAGCCAAGTACCGTAAGTGGTGAAGATGGCGTGGTAGCCGATAACCATGGGAGTGCCCCCGATTTTTGCAATGCGGCGTGCGCGTACGTCAAGCTTCTGGGGTCGCCGTACCGGCGACCGCTAAACGACCGTTGCCAGCGAGCGGGAAACGGCCGGCGCGTCGTTCGGTCCCCTTCAGTTTAGCGGCCGCAACGGCTCCCCCAAGTTTAGCAGCCGCAACAGCTCCCCCAAGTTTAGCGGCCGCCGGCACGGCGGCCCAGTGCTTGGCGCCTCACATGCGTCTCAGCCTTCCGGCTCCCGCGGCGCTCCGCCGGGCAGCAGGTCGGACAGTGGGCAGCCGTCGCACTTGGGCGTCTTTCGACAGTGCAGCTTGCCCAGGCGCACCAGAAGCGCATGGTACTCGTTGTACAACGCCGCGTCACGCTCCAGGCCGCTCTCAAAATGGTCCTTGATCGTGTAATAGTCGGCGTCGAAGTCGATCCAGCCGTGTCGGGCGAGCACGCGGTGGGTGTAGGTGTCGACCACGAACGTGGCAAACCCGCCCGCGTACAAGAGTATCGAATCGGCGGTCTCCGGGCCGACGCCGCGGATGTCCAGCAGTTCGGCGCGCAGTGTGTCCAGATCGGTGGCGAACATCGCCTCGATCGAGCCGTCGTAGCGCTCGACGAGCAGCTTGAGGAGGTTGCGGAGTCTGCCCGCCTTGACCCGAAAGTATCCGGCCGGCCGAATCAGCTCCTCCAGCTCTTCGGTGGGCACGGCGTAGAGCGTATGCGGATCGAGCAGATCCGCGTCCTTGAGGCGGTCGATCGCCTTGGCCACGTTTTGCCAGGCCGTGTTCTGGACGAGCACGGCCCCGACGAGCACCTCGAAGGGCGACTCACCCGGCCACCAATGCTGCGGACCGAAGGCCGCCAAGAGCCGCTGGTAGACTTCCTCGAGTGTGGCTGTCATGGATCTTCGTTGGGGACGGTTCGCCGGGGAATGCGTGGCAGTGCGAGAGGATCTCCGAGGCCGGTCGAGTGCCGGAGATGCTCAAAATGCATATCCTAGCCGATTTGCCGTGATTGCCAAAATCCACTCTTATAGCGGTTTTTTCCGAAGTTCCTCGACTCGGCCAATTCGCATCGGTCGCGGCTCAAGCGACCCTTGGGCGTCGGTCGAAAATGAGCAAAGGCCCGCTCTACGTAGATTGCGCCATTTACCGCATACGGCATGTCTTCTATGGATTCCGTGTCTCACCACCACGATGCGAGCGCGGGATTGGCCGCCGGCTATTGGGCTGAGTCGGCCAGGCCGATGACCAGCTTGGTATTCATTGCGCCGCTTCTGGTCATCTACGAGCTGGGCGTTCTCGTGCTGGGGCCCGAGTCGGTTCGCAACGGGGCCGATCTGTGGCTCCGCGAGCTGTTGAAATGCGCGGGGTTCGGCCAATACGTTCTGCTGCCGGTACTTACCGTCGTTATCCTGTTGAGCTGGCACCATACGACGGGCAAACCGTGGCGCCTCACCAGCGGGGTCCTTTCGGGGATGCTGGTCGAGTGCGTTCTGTTGGCGCTCGGTCTGTGTCTGATCCTGCGATTGCAGGGGGCCGTGTTTCAGGCCACCGTGGGATCGCTTGGCTCCCCGGTCGGGCCGCCGGTGGCGGCCATCGACGTCTCCGGCACGGTTTGCGACACGGTCGGGTTTCTCGGGGCGGGAGTCTACGAAGAGCTACTGTTCCGGCTGATGCTGCTGCCGGCGGTGGCGTGGACACTCCAACGTTTGGGCACAAGCCGCCGCCCGAGCGTCTTCTTCGCCGTCCTCTTGACCAGTCTGGTCTTCGCCGCGGCCCACTACGTTGGCGATGCAGGCGACGTGCTCCGCTTGACGGACACCGCCTTCTGGTTTAGCTTGACGTTCCGTTTCTTAGCCGGGGTCTTCTTCAGCCTGCTGTTCGTCTACCGAGGCTTCGGCATCGCTGCCGGTACGCACGCCGGGTACGATCTCCTGGTCGGGTTGTTCTGATCGGGTGGGGGTTGCGGTGTGCGCCCGCTGCGCCCGGATCGGCGAAAGAAGCGGCCGGCAAGTCGCTACCATTTTTCCTGATCCGCGCTTGCCCGCGCTGTTTCCGGTGCTAGCACTCTGCGCCCCTGAACAACGACGCGCGATTTGTCAAGTCCGAAATCGAGTCGGCTCGCCGAGGCGAAAAAGCCCGTTTGTGCGTATTGCAGACAATGCTTATAATGGGGACGTATCGTAGGTGGCTGATGGCCGTCGATCGGGTATATTCGAGAAGAAAGAGGAAGGAGTCAACGTCGTGCCTATCGACCGACTCACGGTTCGACCGAAGATCGCGGAGCTGGTTTTCCGGCTCTATGGACGGCCTCTCCATCCGGAGCTTTTCGAGGTCTATTCCACGCGAAAGGTGAAACGAGGCGGCTACCAGGCGAAGATCGACATCACCAGCACGGGGCACGTGATGACGTGGCGTTACGCGGGCCTGACGTTGACCGAGGTGGTCACTTCGGCCCGCCGCCCGCTGCCCGAACGACGCCGGTTGATGTCGTACCGGCTCAAAGGAGAGCGGCACGATCGCGTGGAGTGTCGCGGCGGCGTGACGTACGACGTCGGCTTTCAGCTCGAGCCGGTCGAGCCCGAGGTGTTCTGGACCTTCCAGGAAGAGCTCGCCCGCGACGGCCAGCGCCAGGGGATGTTCCACAAATTCGATTCCAGCGGGCGCATGGCGCTGGGCGCGATCAGCTACATCAACGTGGAAACCCGCAGCCGCAGCCTGATGATCCAGGCCTTTCACACCTTCCCGGACGATTACGCCGTCGTCAAGAGCCAGTCGCTCATCGAGATCCCGTGAGATCGCGCCGGGGGAGGTTATTGCGCCTCGGCACGGGGGCACCGACGTGCCGTCGGCGGCTAAACGGGCAAGTCGTCGCAGATCGATTTGCGCACCCTGGGGCACCGCGACTCGCGGATCAGAGCAACTCCGCGAGGAACCTGAGCATCGCGGCGTTCACCGCGTCCGGGTTTTCCATCGGCGACATGTGACCGGCCTCGGCGATGGGGACGAATCGCGCGCCGGGGATCGCGTCGGCGATCGCTCGCATCTCGTCGGGCGTCGAGAACCGATCGAGCCGGCCGACGAGGACCAGCGTCGGGCAGCGGATTTGCCCCAACAGGCCGGTGACGTCCGGGCGATCGGCCATTCCGCGCGCCGCCGCGGCGATTCCCCGGGGATCGGTGGCGAGGATCACGCGGCGAAGCGAGTCGGCGACGTGCGGATTTCTCTTCCGCGAGGATTCGGGGAGCAGCTTGGGAAGCATCGCGTCGGCCAGCGGCGCCGGGCCTTCGCGGAGCACCCGGTCGGCCGTTTCCAGGCGCCCTCGGGCCGCCTCGGGCGCGTCGGCCACCGCCCGGGTGTCGCACAACACGAGCGCCCGGAGCCGCGGCGCGTATTTGCGCCAGAACTGCCAGGCCACGTATCCGCCCATCGACAGCCCGCACAACACAACCGGCTCCTCGATTCCCAGCCGGTCCAACAGCGCGGCCAGGTCGTCGGCGAACTGCTCCATGGTGACCTTGCCTTCGGTCACGCCGCTTCGGCCGAAGCCGCGCAGATCAGGGGCGATCACCCGATACGCGCGCGACAGGGCCTCGAGCTGGGCGTCCCACATCGCATGGTCGAGGGGGAACCCGTGGACGAGCACGACCGGCGCGCCGGTGCCCGAATCGACCGTGGCCAGCTCCACTCCGTTCACGTCGAGCGTTTTCATCGCGTAGGCTTTCCGCATCAGGGCTCGGTGGGCGCAGGCGTTCCCGGCGGCGCGCGGGCCGTTCACTCCGGCCGCGGGCTCTCGGCTTTCGGGGGGGTCTTCTCGCCTTGCGCCTTCGTGGTGGTCTCGTCGCTCGTCGGTTCTTCGTCTTGCTTCGGCTCCTTCTTCCCCCGGCTTTCCGCGAGTGCCTTTTGGAAGACGTCGAGCTTCTTGGCGATCAAGCCGGAATGGGGATCGAGTTCGGCGGCCCGGGTTTGGTGCTTGACCGCGCCGGCCAGGTCGCCCCGCCCGAAGTAGACGTGGGCCAGCGTATCCTGGTAGGCGGACGTCTCGGGCGCGAGATCGACGGCCTTTCGCGCACACCGCAGGGCCTCGTCCGAGTCGCCCTCGGTGTTGCCCACCAGCCACGCGAACTGGTTGTAGTAGGCGGGCTCGTCGCTGGCTTCGGCGATCGCTTGGCGAAGCGCGGTGGCGGCCTTCCCGATCAGCTCGACCGTTTCCCGGCGGTATTCGGGCTCGGCGTCGGGGAGCTGATAGCGGGCAATGAGGGCGTCGAGCTCGGCCGGATCGTTCCGGATGGCCTCGTCGAGGAGCTTGCGGTGCTTGGCCCAGTCGCCCTGCTCGGCCGCATGACATGCCCGAAAGTAGATCATCCGCGCTTGGATTTCCCGGCCGGTCCGCCTGATGCGGTTGAGGAGCCGCTCCAACTCCTGTTTGTCGACCTCCAATACCTGCGCGAGCACTTCGGCGGCGGAGCCGTCTTGTCCCGCGTCGTGGAGCATCTCGGAGAGCACGAGCCCGGCGCGGACCTTGGGAGACGACAGTCCGGCATCGATCACCTGGCGATACTCCAGCTCGGCCCAGCGGAGCTTCCCCCGCCGCTGGAGCGCGCGGGCGACGTCCTCCCGGGCGCTGAGCCGCGTCGCGTTGCGTACCGGGGTGAACTGCCGGGCCTGCTGGGCCGTCTTCTCCGCGGCCTCGACGTTTCCTCCCTCGGCTTGCGCCATCGCCAGGTGGTACAACAGCGCCGCGACGATCCGGGGGCCCGAGTGCTCGGGCGAGCGCCGCAGCACGGTCTGCTCCTCTTCCGCCAGCTCGACCCACTCGGCCAACGCCGCCTTGGGGTCGTCGCGGAATTGGAGGTGGGTGCGGAGCCACCGGGCGGCGGGCCGGGCACTTTGCCCCAGATGCTCCCGCAACGCCTTCGTCCACCGCGCGCGGCCCGTCTTGTCGACCGGCTCCCAGTTCAAAAGGACGATGCCCGCGTGCTTCGACCAGAGCGTCGACTTCTCGAACCGGACCAGCCGGCAGAGCGCGGGTACGCCGATCCCGCCCGGCAGGCCGGCCAGCTCTTTGAGTACGGCAATCCGCACTTCCCGATCCTGGGACTGATAGTAGGTCAGGTACCGGCGGACTTCCTCCGGCTCGTTCTCGATGCTCCACTGCGCGGGGATCAGACGCAGCAGGTACCTGGCCCGGGTGGCGATTTCCAGGTCCTCATGGTCGGCGGCCGCGGTCAGCGCGTCGTACGCCTCGAACCCGAGGTTGGCCAATTCCTCCTGCGCTTTCTCTCGCACGGAGTACTTCTCGTGGCCAAGCTCCTGGATGAGCCGATCGATCTTCTCGGGCAGCGTCTCCGGCTCCTTCTCGGCTGCCAGGGGCCCCGGGCCGCTCGTCAGCACCGCCGGCACGAGCAGCGCCGCCAGAAGAAACCACGGGGCGAGTTGGGAAGTGGCACGCATGTTGACGGCAAAGGGCAAGCACAGGTCGAGTTACGTTCGATCAGGTCCATCGCATTCAATCCAACAGGATACCGCCTCGGCGCGAATCAACGCAAGTATGGCGCGATCGGATCCGGCTACGGCCGAGCGAGCAGGTCCTCGACGGCGCGATCGACGTCGTCGGGCAGGAGGGGGCCTGCGCTGCTTTCGAGCGTCCGGTGAAGCGCCCCCGTGCGATCGTAGAGTCGGTACTTGGGAAGCACGAGGTCTTCGAGCCCGAACGCCTCGGCCGACTGGTCCGAGCCGCCGTAGCGGCTGATGAAGTTGTCGAACGTGGCGCCGTTGGACCGGAGCTTGTCGAGCACGCTCGGCTCGTCGTCCGGGTCGTCCAGGCTGAGCGAGATCACGACCAGGCCCCGATCGGCAAGACGTTTCGAGAGCTCGACGGTGTGTGGAAACAGCTCCAAACAGCTCAGGCACCAGGTCGCCCAGTAGTCGACCAGCACGACCTTGCCGTGGTATTGCCGGATCGCTTGGGCGAACTCGGTCTCGTCGACCACGCGCACGGCCACGGCATCGTCGGACGACGGGTCGGCGTCGGCCTCGCGGTCGGGCGACGAGGGCTCGGGCGTTTCGACGGCGTCCTTCCGGCCGTTTGCTTCCGTATTCGATTCCTCGGCCGCGAGGGTCGCGCCGGGCGGGTCGGGCGGCAGCGACCGATCGGGGCATCCGGCGAGGACCAGCCCCACAAGACCCAACAGCGGCACCACGCCGGCTCGATACGTCATCCTAATTCTCGTACTTCACGCTGCAACCGCGGGCCTTGGTCTGCGCGGTGGCCGGTTTCTTGCCGGCCAGGAGGGCATCGAGGGCGTCGCGGAGGTGCTTCTTCTCCGCCTTTTTGGGGTTGTTGTTGTCGTCGACCGCGCCGACGTAGGCGATCTTGCGATCCTTGTCGAGCACGAAGACGTGCGGCGTGACCCTGGCACCGTAATCGTGCCCCATCTTCTGCGTGGGATCGTAGAGATAGGGGAAGTTGAATGCCTTCTCCTTCGCCCGCACCTTCATCGGCTCCAACCTGTCGGCCCGAAGGTTGTTCACGTTGACCGCGATCAGTTGCACGCCCTGTTTCTGGTAGTCCTTCTGCAAAGCGACGAGGCGGTCCTCGTAGGCGACCGCGACCGGGCAATGGTTGCAGGTGAAGACCATCACGACAATCTTGGCCTTCTTGTAGTCGGCGAGGCCGTGCTCCTTGTCATCGACGCCGATAATCCCGGACCAATCCGGGGCCGGGGCCCCGATCTTCAACTCGGCGAGCGGGGCTGCATGGCTGTTGCAGGCGGCCAACAACAACGTGACCGCCACCGCGACGACCGCGAATTCCCATCGGCGAAGCATAAGGTAGTCCTCCTCGTGAAACAGAAGACATCGAGACACACCACCGTCACAAGCACGAGCCCCCCCACGGCGGCCGGGCCGGACGGCGTCGGATTACGTCCGAGCAAATGATTCGCGAGCGAGACCGAGCGGTCAAGGGTACGGTTCGGATTGGGGCCGGATTCTGGGGCCACGGCGGAGGTTCAGTCTGGTTGCGGGCCGGCGGTTTGTCAACAGAATGCCCCAACGAGGCCGGACGGTCGATTCCGATTCGGGGGGATCGGGGGGCCGGGAACTCTGTTGGAAATTCCGGCGTCGAAGAGTAGTCGGGTAGCGTTTGGAGGGACATCTTGCGATACTGAGAAATGGGAATAGAATGCTTGGATGGGGCCCTGCAAGCTTTTTTTCAGGAGGCAGTCCGGTGAACAGAATCCCGAACACCCAAGATCGCCACGGCACGGCCGGCGCATCGCGCCGATCGGGTCGTCGCTGGCAGCAATGGTGGCTCGGCCGCAGGATGTTGGTTGGACCGTGGTTGGTGGTGCTGGTCGTGGCCACCGCCCTGGTAGCGAGTGGTTGCGGAGGCGGGGGAGGTGACGAAGGGGAACCCGAAGAACCGTCCACCGAGATGGATCCTGCCGAAATGGGGGGGCCGCCGGTGGGCATGCCGTCCAAGCCAAAGGCTAAGGAACAGGCGAAGGCCGAAGAGGAAGCGGCGCCGCTGCCGGAAGAGATCTCCGAATGGGGGAAGGAGCACTACGACCAGGCGAGAAAGGATCGCGATCCTCGACTTATCGAGGCGGTCGCCTACCTGGGCGAGCACTCCGCCGGGACCGACAACGCCGACGAAGCCGCCCACTGGCTCACGGACCTCCTCGCGAAATCCGAGGAGCCGGAGCCAAAACCGGCGGCAACGCGGCCGCCGGCGGGGATGCCGGGTATGGACGCAGGCATGCCCGGTATGGACGCAGGCATGCCTGGTATGGAGGAAGACATGGCCGGCATGGAGGAGGCCATGGCTGGCATGGAGGACGACATGTATGCGGGGGGGATGCCGCCCGGCATGGAAGGTGACCCCATGTATTCGACGATGCCCGGCTTTGGGGGCGGATCGCGAAGTGGGGGAGCAAACGTCGAGCTGATTTATGCGATCGTTGAGGCGCTGGGTGTTAACGGGAGCGGGACGGCCAAGGAGACACTGAAGCAGGTGGTCGAAGACGAGTTCGAGACCGACGACAACCGGACCGCCACGCTGGCCACGCTCGAGACGCTGGTCGCCCATCCCTGTTCGGAGTACGAGGACATCCTCTTCCGCTGCCTGACGGCCCCTGATAAATTGCGTCCCCTTGGCAAGGGAGGTCAAGTGGGGCACATGAGAGGGATGCCCCGGCACGAAGACCCGTCGATGGGGATCGAAGGGATGCCCGGTGGTCCCGGAATGGGTCGGCCGGGGAGTGGGGCCTTGACCGCCGAGGAGCTGCAGCAGCAAGCGTTTGAATTGATGGCCCCCAGGGCTTCCGAGGAGTTTCGGGCCAAGATCGCCCGGCACCTTGCCAACCCCAAAACCCCGCAAGAGGACCTGGATCTGTTCGGGCCCTACCTCCGCGAGTCCGATCCGAACAACCTCCAGGCCCAGATGGTGCTCTATCTCGTCCCGGACCTGGACCCGGAAACCAAGGAGACCATTCAGGACAACTTCCTCGCGTACAGCTCCGACGCGCTGGCCGGCATCCTGGGCATTCCCGAGTCGCAGCGGGCCGAAGCTGCCCGGCGGCGCGAACTCCGAAAGAAGCGCAGACCGATGTACCCGGGAATGCCGGGCATGGAGGAGGGCCACATGGCTCCGGAGGAGGGCTTCGTGGAGGAAATGGATGAAGCGGCCATGGCAGACATGGCGGCAGGCATGGCGGCAGAGATGGGTGCCGATCCCGAGATGGCGGCGCCTGGTCCGGGAGCCGGCGGGGCGCCGGGCCGCACACGGTCGGGCCGCCCGTCGAGGTATGATACCCGGTCGACCTCCGGACGCCCGTCCCGATATGACGATCGCCCGGGCGCCGTCGGGCAGGAGCAACCGGAGCCGGACACATTCGACGCGGCAGACCCGGACTTGCCCTTCCGCTTGGCCCAACGTATGTGGGGCCCCGAGATGATCAAGCTGGTAGACAGCCGCTTGGCCAAGGTGAGGTCTCTGGAGGGGCAGGCCCCGCTCGTGCTCTTGGCGAGCACGATGCCGGTCGACTCGACCCGGTCGTCGCTTCATCGGTTGCTCCAGCAACACTGGCAGGACGGGCCGGAGGCCCTGGAGTCGGCGGGCCTGTTCGACCACGTGATCAGCGACCCGGCCTTCCTCGCCCTGGTGAAGATGCTCCCGCGAAAGGCCATCGAGGAGCCCAAGCGGGCTGTGCCCACGTTGAGTCGTCTGCGGAACCGCCGCGGGAGCGGTAGGGGGCAAGACGACCGAAGGGGCGCAGCAGACAGGGGGCCGGAGATGCCCGGGGACATGGAAGCGGCGGACCCGGCTGGGATGATGGGGCCGCCGGGTGCGGGCCGCGGCCAGGGCAAGCCGCAGGAGCCGGACCTGGCCTGGATGACCGCGTCGGAAGAACTGCTCCGCGTGGTGTGCGAGCGACTGTTCGCCGCGGCCCAGGCGACCGGGGGAGGCCAAGCCGGCGAGGAATTGCCCTTCGAGAACCGCAAGGATGCCCTGGTGACGGCCGAATTGCACCTCGATTGGCCCGGCAGCCAGCCGAAAAAGCTCGCCGGCGTGTCGCTCGGTCAGATGAAGCTCCATTACCTCCGCGCGGAGTGCCAGACCAAGGTCGGCACGCTGGAAAGCTTCTACAAGCGGCAGCTTGGCTCTCCGGAGATCCGACCCGTTCAGGACGGCTCGTGGATCGACAGCGTCCAGACCGTGCCCGACACCAACGTGAAGCGCTCCATCGACTTGCTGCTGACGGCCACGGTGCCGGCGGGCGCGGTGTTCGACAAGAAGCAGGAATTACCCGTGACGTTGGACATCCTCTGCATCGACATCAAGGACCCGGCGCCGGGCGGCGAAGGGAACTGAGCGAGGCAACGAGGGAGGGAACCCCGGGGGCTCTGGCCGGGCGGTCGCGGGAAACGAGTGGTCTGTCCAAGTTGAATCGACGGGTGGAAAGTCGAGGTGGACGGACCACCAGGCCCGGCGTGGCGGCGACGTTGCCACGCTCGTGCGTTCACCCTTGCGGCCCCGCCTCTTCTTCCATGCCGTCGATGTACCGGCGGAGCCGTTCCAGCTCGTCGGTCACGTGGCGGAGCCTGAGCATATTCTCCACGCGCTTGTTCAGCTCCAGCTTGTTGACCGGCTTGCTGAGAAAATCGTCGCACCCGGCGGCCACCGCCCGCTCGATGTCGCCCGGCTCGTTCAGGGCCGTGACCATCAGGATCATGATTTCCCGGGTGGCCGGGTCCTCGCGGATCTTCTTGCAGACCTCGAACCCGCTGAGTTTGGGCATCATGATGTCCAAGAGGATCAGGTCGGGCTGGAAGGTGGCCACTTTGTCCAACGTGTCGCGGCCGTCGACGGCCACCATGATCTCGCAATCGAGATCGCTCAGATAGGCCTCCAACAGCTCGACGTTGGTCGGGTTGTCGTCGGCGATTAGGATCCGGCTGGTTGGCATCGCGAAAAGCACCCCCTACTGACTCGGGCGAAACCGTCGTGCGAACGGCCGATTATAGGGCTCCAAGCGTCCCGGGCCAAGGGACGTCCGGGCTGCCCCCTGCTTCTCAGAACTCGGGGCCCCAAAAGACGGCCGAAAGGTTGTACAGCCCGTGCATCACCATGGCGACGACGAACCACGGCAGCGCGGGCGTCAGCTCGACCGGTCCGCCTTGGCGGGCGTGCTTCTGCCACACGCGCACCAGCCCCCGCGAGGCGATCGCGGCGCAGACGACGTGCAGCGACGTGCAGACGGTCCAGCGGTAGGCGGCCAGTCGGGCCAGATCGTGGGGGGTGAGGACGGCGGCGAAGCGGCCGACGTACACCAAGTTCTCGATCGCTCCGAACACGAAGCCGGAGACCAGGGCCGCGAAGAGAAACTGCCAGGACGCGAACACCCGATACGGCTTCTTCTCCAGCACGAAGATCATGCCGGACTGTTTGAGCAGCTCCTCGATCACGGGGGCGAACACGACGGCGTAGACGCCGGGCCCCCAACCCTGCTGTCCGGCATAGATCGCGCCGAGGATGGCGAACGGCCCTCCCACCAGGGCCGCGAGCAGGGTCACGGCGAGGTTGCCGGGCATCGAGCATTGGCCCCGCTTGTGCTCGAGCCAGCGGGTCCACTCGATCGGATCGCGGCGTTGGGGGAGTGCCGGCTCGCTGGCCACCGAGTCGCGGAGGGCCTCGATCTCGCTGGGCGGATCGCCCACCGGGGCGGCGCGGGATTCCGCCGGATCGGGCTTGGCCGGCCCGCCAGAAAGCGCCGGCTCGTGCTCGACGGAGAAGTACTTGTCCCTCATCGTGATTCCGCCGGGGACACACGCCCCCTCATTGGCCCCGCACCTTCATGGCGGTGCCGTAAGCCATGACTTCCACGCCGCCGGACTTACCCTCCCTCTTTCCCTGGATCGTGCTGGTCTCGACGCGGATGTTCCAGACCACGTTGGCCCCGTACTCTTGGGCATGCCAGAGCATGCGGACGATGGCCTGGCGTCGGGCGCGGTCCATCAGTCGCTCGTAGCCGGGCACACCGCCCCCGAACAGGTTCCGCAGCCCCGCGACGAAGACCTTGTACTTGTCGGTGGCGATCACCGCCTCGCCGACCACCAGGCTGGCCTCGGCCACGTGCCAGTTGGGCGGAACGCGCTTCATGTCGGACACCATGATGCCCGACAACTCCTGCTCCCATCGGTCCAGCTTGCGGAAATGGGCCGCCTCGATGGAGCTGCCGATCAGGTAGGCGACGAACAGCACCCCCACGCCCCCGAACAACCAGACCACAATCGCGATTGCGTTTTCCATGAAGACCTCGACAACAGAAAAGCCGCTTCGGGTGATGCGCGCCCGGTCGCCGGACGTGCGTCATCCAGCGGCCGACGGGTCGTCGACCAACACGACGGCCGTCCCGTAACAGTAAAGCTCCGCGGCCCCGGCGGTGATCGAGCTGGTGGCGAAGCGGACGTTGACCACGGCGTTGGCGCCCAGTTGCTCGGCCTGGGCGATCATCCGGGTGAGGGACTCGCGGCGGCTTTCGACCAAGAGCTCGGTGTAGCCCTTCAGCTCGCCGCCGAAGATGT
>CAZDHR010000177.1:0-13439 GCA_964505295.1 uncultured Planctomycetaceae bacterium | reverse complement strand
GACGCGCCCCACGTCGTTGCGCCCCAGGTCGACCAGCATCACGTGCTCGGCCCGCTCCTTGGGGTCGGCCAGAAGCTCCTCGGCCAGGCGCCGGTCCTCCTCCTCGGTCGCGCCGCGACGTCGCGTGCCGGCCAGCGGCCGCGTGGTGATCTCGCCGTCGACCACGCGGACCATGATCTCCGGCGAGCTGCCGACCAACGTCACGCTCGGGTTCCGCACGTAGAACATGAACGGGCTGGGATTGACGACGCGCAGCGTGCGGTAGATCTCGAACGGGTGCACCCGGATCGGCACCTCCAGACGCTGGCTGAAGACCACCTGGAAGACGTCGCCCGCGCGGATGTACTCGACGCACTTCTCGACCGCCGCCTCGAAATCGGGCTGCGTGAAGTTCGAAGTGCACTCGATCGTCAGCTCGTCGTCGATCGAGACGTCCAACGGCCGCAGGTCGCACGGCTTCTCGGCCAACGTGGTCACCAGCTCGCCGACGCGGTCGCACGCGATGTCGTACGCCTTGCGCAAATCCGTGCCCGGCCCGTCGACCCGTGCCATCACCACGACGACCACCGTTTTGTCGACGTGGTCGAACACGACCATTTGGTCGTAGAAGGCGAAGGCCAGATCGGGCAGGTGCCGGTCGTCCGGGGGCGCATGGGGGAGGTTCTCGACGTAACGGACCACGTCGTACCCGGCGTAGCCGACCGCACCACTGGTAAACGGCGGCAGTTCCGGCAGCGTCGCCGCCCGGACCTTCGTCACCCGGTCCCGCAGCTCGGCGAGCGGATCGGGCGACTCGAACTGCCGGGTTTCCAGGATCGGCCCCCCCGAGGCCGACACGCCCGACTGCGAGTTGATCGTCACCCGATTGCCGTAGGCCTCAATCTCCAGGAACGGATGGGTGGCGAGAAAACTGTAGCGGCCGACCTTCTCGCCGCCCACGACGCTCTCGGCCAGGCAAGCGCACCGGCCGGCGTCGATCTTGTGAAAGGCCGTCACCGGAGTGAGCGAGTCGCTGACCAACCGGCGGTAGACCGGCACCAGGTCGACCCCCTGGGCCAACTCGCAGAACCGCTCGAAATCGGGGTAGTGTCTCGCTCTTGATGAAGCCATGAGACGACGCACCGGCGCAAGGCCACGGGGTTTCTGCGCAAAAGGACGAACCCACGCTCAAACGCACAAGGGGGGACGGCGACTGTAGTCGGACCCAGGCCCCAGCTTAGCAGGCTGAACGGGGAAGGACAACCGACCGGGGCGAAGCACGGTTCGCCCGCGGAGCTTCGCAACGAAGACACATGCGACGCACAACATCCGCCGCGGACGACGTCGTGACGGCCCTCGCCGTGGTCTCAAGGTGCCGGTGGAGCCCATGCCCCCCAATGGCGCGTGACTCGGCTTGACACGGGTAGGGCCGGTGATAGAATCCTGGTGGCGGCGGGCCACGTAAGTCTGCTTTTCGCTCACGGAGTTCCCTTGAGCCCCCGGGTTGTGTGCCCATGCGATGTCAAAAATGTGACAAGCCGGCGACGTTTCACATCACCGAGCTGACCGGCGGCAAGCCCGAGGAGTTCCACGTCTGCGAAGACCATGCGCGCGAGTACTTGACGCAGTCGGCCGACGAGCCGACCAGTGCCACCGGCATGGCGGCGGCGTTGGCCCAACACATGGCCGAGCAAATGGCCGTGGGTCACACGGCGGAAGAGCTCAAACAACTCGACGAGCAAACCTGCCCGGTGTGCGGCATCTCGTTCTACCAGTTTCGCAGCCAGGGGCGGCTGGGGTGCCCGCACGACTACGTCTGCTTCGAGAAGCAGTTGGACCCGCTGATCCTGAACATCCACGGCGAGACGGAGCACGTGGGAAAGACGCCGAAACGGAGCCCCGGGGGAAGCCAAACGCGGACCCAACTGATCCGGCTGCGTCGGGAGATGAAAGAGGCGGTGGCCGCCGAGGAGTACGAGCGGGCGTCGGAGTTGCGAGATCGAATCCGCCGCATCGAGGCGGAACAGAGCGAATGAACTTCTCCCAGCCGCTCCCGACGGCGCCGCGAAGAGCGAGGTCAAAGGGACCATCCTGGATAGTGTCGTGGAACTGAACGATCTAACCCGAAATCGCGGCGAATGGCTCCGGGGCGTTGGCCCCGAGTCGGACATCGTCATCTCCAGCCGCGTCCGCCTGGCCCGCAACCTGGCGGCCTACCCGTTCATCAACCGCGCGTCGGACCAGGACCGGGCTCAGATCGAAGCTTCCCTGAAGGACTGCGTGTTCGGCATCCAGGAGGCCGGCGAGCTGCTCTACGTCGACGTGGAAGAGCTCGACGGCGTCGACCGCCAGTTCCTCGTCGAGCGCCAGCTCATCAGCCGGGAGCACGCCGAAAGCGAAGGGGCCCGCGCCGTGGCCATCGACGGCCGCGAGAAGTTCAGCCTGATGATCAACGAGGAAGACCATCTCCGCATCCAGGTGATGCACAGCGGGCTGGATCTGGACGGCGCCTGGGGGCGAGTCAACGACATCGACGACCTCGTGGAGCAGAAGGTCACCTATGCCTTTCACGAGCGGCTGGGATACCTGACGGCCTGCCCGACCAACGTGGGCACCGGGATGCGCGTCAGCGTGATGCTCCACCTGCCGGCCCTGGTAATCACCCGCCAGATCGACCGCGTCTTCCGCAGCCTGCAAAAGATCAGCCTGGCGGTCCGCGGCCTCTACGGCGAAGGCTCCCAGGCGATGGGCGACTTCTACCAGATCAGCAACCAGATCACGTTGGGTCGCTCGGAGTACGACCTGATCAAGCAGGTCGCCGAGGTCGTGCCGAAGATCATCGACTACGAGCGCCGGGCTCGCGACTTCCTCATCCAGGAAAGCCACGAGAACCTCCACGACCGCGTCAGTCGCGCCTACGGCATCCTCCGCACGGCCCAAACGATCAGCTCCGAAGAGACTATGCACCTGTTGAGCAGCGTGCGCATGGGCGTGAATCTTGGGCTGATCGAGGATCTGGAGATCCCCACGGTCAACGAGCTGTTCATCCAAACCCAGCCGGCCCACCTTCAGAAGCTCAGCGGCGCCCAGCTCGACACGGCCGACCGCAACATCGAACGCGCCCGCTTCCTCCGTCGCCATCTCAACAAGGACGACGGGGCCGAGCAAAACTAGGGCCGGCGGCGGCTTACGAGCCCGCGCCCATCTTCGCCCGAACCGCCGTGACCACCTCGCGGGGAAGGAACCGGCCCAGCTCCTCTTCCCCGGCAAGCGGGGCAATCTGCTTGATCAGCGAGCTGGAGACGTGGGCCAGCTCGCCGTCGGCGATCATGAACAGCGTCTCCACGTCCGGCGCCAACCGGCGGTTGGCCATCATCATCGTCAGCTCCGCCGGGATGTCGGTGATCGGCCGCACCCCCCGAACCATGACCAGGGCACCACACCCCTTGGCGAACTCCACCGCCAACCCGGAGAACGTGTGAACCTCCACGTTCACGAAGTGCGAAATCGTCGAACGGACCAGCTCCACCCGCTCTTCGATCTCGAACATCGGGCACTTCTCGATGTTGATCCCCACGCCCACGATCAAGCGGTCGAACAGACGGCTGACCCGCTCGATCACGTTCAAGTGGCCCAGCGTGATCGGGTCGAAAGAGCCCGGATAGACGGCGATGCGGGGAGTCAACTCGCTCATCGGTGTGGTTCCAGTACTAGCACGAAACGGTTTTTGACGTATTCCGCGTTAGCCTTGGGTTGTGACACTAACCCGAAGCGCAAGCGAGGAAAATGGCTGTTGTCCTCGCTTGCGCTTCGGGTTGGTGTGTCGTCTCAAACGATACGCCAGTCAGCCGGAAAACCGTTTGGTGCTAGCAGTCATTGTCCGCGGATGATGAAAACTCGATTTATACCATCGATTTGTCGGCGATAGAAGAGGCCCGTCGGCCGGGTGGCGCTACCTCGCAGAATCCCTTTCCCGCAGAATGGCTGGGCGGGAAGGACGCGCGCTTGGCGCCGGGCGGCGTCGCAAGGGCCTTGCGCCGACGATTGGCCGGTTCTATCCCAGCGCCTCAACCAGCCGCTCGATGTCGTCGGCGTTGTTGTACGCGTGTGGGCTGATCCGCAGCCGGCCCGCCCGGCAGCTCAGCGCCACCCCCTGTTCGAGGCATCGGCGTCGGGCCGCCTGCGGGTCTTTGCCCGGCAGTGCGAACGTGACAATGCCGCTCTTGTGCTCCGGGCGTCGATCGCTGACGACCGTCGCGCCGATCTGGGCCAGTCGTTCGCACGCCAGATCGGTGATTTCGACGACGCGCTTCGCAAGCGCCCCCGAGCCGAACCGAGCGAGTAGGTCCATGCTCGCGCCCAAGGCGATCATCCCGGCCGTGTTGGGCGACCCCCCCTCGTATCGGGCCGCCGTGTCTTTCAGTGCCAGCTCGATGTGGCTGAAATCGTGGGCGTGCCGCACACTGTTCCAGCCGATCCCGATCGGGCGCAACCGTTCGAGGTGTTCGCGCCGCGTGAAGAAGATGGCCGCGCCCTCCGGGCCCAAGAGCCATTTGTGTCCGTCGGCCGCGAGGAAGTCGACCGGCGTTTGACGGACGTCCAACGGAAACACTCCCAGCGCTTGGATGGCGTCGAGGAACAGGAGGGCCCCGTGACGGTAGGCAATCTCGGCCACGCGATCCACGTCGTTCCGCCAGCCCGTCGAGTAGCCCACCCAGCTTAGGGTGACGATCCGAGTGCGTCGGTCGCAGGCGTCGGCAAGCCGGCCCAGGTCGACCCTCCCCTCGTCGGTGGGGACACGCCTGGTCTCCACCCCCCGATCGGCGAGGTTCATCCAGGGGTACAGGTTGGACGGGAACTCGTCGGCCAGCGTCACACAGTTGTCACCCCGCTTCCAGGGGAAGCCCTCTGCGACCAGGTTGATCCCCTCCGTGGTGTTGCGCAGCAGCGCAATTTCCTCCCTATCCGCCCCGATCAGGCGGGCCGAGAGGGCCCGAACTCCCTCAATCCGCTCGCTCCATGCCTCGTAAGAGGTGTCTCCGTTCCTAGCCGCATCTTCGGCCCATTCGGCCAACGCCGCCCGAGCGGGGCCCGGCAACGGCGCCACGGCCGCGTGGTCGAGATAGGCCCATCTTCCGGTCACCGGCATCTGACGGCGAAACTGGTCCCACGGCGTCGAAAGGTCCGGGGATTGGCCCGAAGTGCTATCCATGGTCGGCATCCTACGTAGTGGGGACGTGGGCCTGTGCTTAAGTACACTCTACCCGAGCGCCGCTGCGCCCCGCCGGCAAATCGCCCCCATTGGCGGTAGAGATTCCCAAGGTTGAGACTATACTGTGGCTCACACGGAGGTTAGTATGGAACTGACATCTCATCCTGCCGCCGGTTTTGGGGAAAGCTGCAATGCCCAAGGCTTTGTGCATTCTCGGGTTGGTCATCTCGGTATTGCTGCTCGTCATTTTCGGACTCGATCTGGTGATGAGCGTTCCTTTTGGACGCGAAGCGATGGTCATGGACATCAGCTTCCTCATCGCGGCGGGGCTCCTCGGCTATATCAGCTTCGTCACCATGCGCGAACAGGGCTGAGGCCCGACGGCAAAGGCCGCCAAGACTACCCGAATCGCCCCGCCTACTCCCGCGTCCGATTCCGAGCCGACCCCGCCAACGCCTCCACCAGGCCGTCCATCGTGTATCGGGCCGCCTCCACCGCCGGCTCGTGGCCCAACTCGCGGAGCACGTCCGAGGTGATCGGGCTGATGCTGGCCAATCTCGCCCGGCGCAGGTCGTCGCCCAACAGCCGAACGAGCGATCGGGCGATCGCCGAGCTGGTGACCGTGATCCAGTCGATGTGACCAGCGGCCAACGCCGCCGCCACCTCCGGATCAGGGGTCTCCACGTCAGCGCTCGAGTAGACGACGATCTGTTCCACCGTCCCCCCCGCGTCTCGAAGCTCCTCGGCCAGAACCTCCCGACCGCGACTGGCCCGGGCGAGCAGAAAGGCGCGGCCCGCGGCTTCACCGACCAGCGTCGCGGCCAAAGCCTCTGCGCGGTACTCGTCGGGTACCAAGTCGGCCCGGAGTCCGTACCGGGCGAGCTCTTGGGCCGTCGCGGGCCCGATCGCCGCCAATCGGATGTTCCCCAGCTTCCGCACGTCTCCACCCGTCGACAGGAGCCGATCCAACAAGTAGCGAACTCCGTTGGCGCTGGAGAACACCAGCCAGTCATGCCGATCGAGCTCGGCCAGCGCGGCGTCGACGGGCTTCCAGTCGGCCGGATCGGAAATCCGGATCATCGGCTGGACGAGCACCTGCGCCCCCAGCTCGGCCAGACGGTCGCGCAACGCCCCGGCCTGATCGCGTGGGCGCGTGATCAACACCCTCACACCAAACAGCGGCCGCGCCGCAAACCACGACGATTCCGGAGCATGTGCGACCACCTCGCCAACCACGACCACCGCCGGCGCACTCAGCTTGCGCTCGGCGATCACCCGGGCCACGGTCCCCAACGTGCAGCGGACGGTCTCTTGGTCGCTGAACGAGCACCTGCGGATCACCGCCACCGGCGTATCGGGCGACTTACCGGCCCGCGTGAGCGCTTCGCTCCAATCGTCTGGGCAAGACTCGCCCATGTAGACGGCCAGCGTGCCGGGGAAGTCGGCCAGCAGTCCGATGTCAAGCGGCGGCCCGCCCCCTTCCCTCGCGTAAGCACTGACGAATGCGACCGCGGAGGCATGATCGACGTGGGTGATGGGGATCTCGGCACAAGCGGCGACGGCCCCCGCTGCCGTGACGCCGGGGACGATCTCGAACGGGACGCCCGCCGCCCGCAGCGCGTCGGTCTCCGGGGCGGTTCGGCTGAACACCATCGGGTCCCCGGCCTTGAGTCGAACCACGACCCGCCCCCGGCGGGCGGCCTCGATCATCCGGTCGACGACTTCCTGCTGGAGAATCGTTCGTTGGTTAGGCGAGCGGCCCAGGCAGACGGACTCCACCGATGGGGGGGCGTGTTCCAGTATATCCGGGTTGACAATGCAGTCGTACAAGACCAGGTCGGCGTGACGGAGGCACTCGGCCCCCCGCAACGAGATCAGTCCTGGGTCTCCGGGACCGGCCCCCACGAAGTAGACTCGGCCGGGATCGTTGCCGTGATGCTGCATGGAATCGAACTCGGCCGGAGGGCCCCAACGCAGGGCCCCGCGGCAAATTGGCTCGCCGGATCCGGTCGCCGAAAGGTCGGCCGGAAGACGCTCGTCCGGGTCCCGCCCGGCGGATATCAGCAGCGCCGCCCGTGCCGGACACCCACGAGGCCAGCCATGGGAGAGGCGTTGTGTTGCAAAATCAAGCTGATAGAATAGTATTGTTGGTCGGTTAGAGCGAGATGGCGGAGGGGGTCCGCCGTCCTTCCGCGTCCCACGCACCCACGCTTGATCGAGTGCAACATGGCAGACGAACAACGTCCTGACGAATCGCCGCAGGGTGAACAGGCCGGCATGCCGAGCATCTCCCCGGCCAAACGCAAACGGCTCCAGCAGTGCTTCGAGCACGCCAACCTGCAAATGGCGCAGGAGAACTACGACTACGCGGCAGAATTGCTCACCCAGTGCGTCGCCGGTGACCCGGCCAACTTCATCTACCTCCAGAGCTTCCTCAGCAACCTTAAGAAGAAGTATAACAACAACAGGCGGGGGAGCAACCTGGCCTTCATTCAGGGAAGGGGCGCCCGAGGCGCCACCAAGAAGGCGGCCTCGCAAAAGGATTGGGCCGGAGTCATCAAGGCCGGGCTGGAGGCGCTGAAGCTCAACCCGTGGGACGTCGCCACGCTGACGCAAATGGCCGAGGCCGCCGCCGCGCTGGGCTGCTTCGACGTCCAGTTGGCCTACCTCAAAACGGCCCAGGAGGGCAGCCCCAAGGACACCGGTGTGAACCGGGCCTGCGCCGCCGCGCTGCGACAGTTGGGACGGTACGATGAGGCCATCGCTTGTTGGCACCGGGTCGAAAAAGCTAAGCCGGGAGACGAGGAGGCCGCCCGCGCGATCGCCAGCCTGAGCGTCGAGAAAACCATCTCCAAAGGCGGCTACGAGGACCCCAATCGGACGAGCGACTCTCTGCGGGGACAGCAACAACAGCACCAGCAGAAGAAGCAGACGGGTGCCGCCGAAGTCAGCCCCGAGAAGAGGCTCGAAAAGGAAATCGCCAGGCACCCGGACGAGATCTCCCATTACATCGAGCTGGCCGAGCTGTATCTCAGCCGCGAGGAGTACGAGAAGGCCGAAGACGTGTACGCCCGCGCCTTCGAGGCGTCCGACGGCGACGACGACGTCCGCGAGCGCTGGGAAGACGCCCAAATGCGCCGCCTCCGGCAAAAAGTCGCCAGGGCCGACCGCGAGGCGAAGCGGGGGGGCGTCGAAGAGGCCAAGCAGCGATTCCAAGAGCTCAAAAAGGAGTTAAACGCCAAGGAGTTGGAAGTCCACCAGAACCGGGTCAAACGCTACCCGAATAACCTCGCCTTCCGCTACGACCTCGGCCTCCGCTACCAGATGAACGGTCGCTACAACGAGGCGATCGCCGAGTACCAGCAAGCGCGAAACGACCCCCGACGTCGCGGTCTCTGCCTCCTGGCGCTGGGCCAGTGCTTCCAGCAGATCAAGCAATATCGCCTGGCGATGAGCCACTACGAGGACGCGATCAAGGAAATCCCCGACCGCGATTCCCAGAACAAGAAGCTGGCCCTCTATCTCGCCGGCAGGCTGGCCACCGCCATGAAGAACTTCGATGTCGGCGAGAAGCACTTGACCACCCTGGCCGGCCTCGACTTTTCCTATCGAGACGTCTCCTCCCTCCTCGACAAGATCGGCGAAATGCGGGAGAATGCGGCTGCCGGCGGTGGAAGCCAAGCGGCGGAAGAGACGTAGCGAGGCCACGTCCCAGACCAACGAGCCGTCTTTCGGAGACTTGACTCACCCGTACCTGTTCCAGGGCACTGAAGAACCCCGTCCCGCCACGGCGCCCCCCCTCGAAGCAGGCCCCCGCCCCCCTCTTCGACGGACCCTTCGCCTTAGTAAGGAAACAGAAACCTGTAGGACCATGCCGAACACGAAGAGCGCCCAAAAACGTCTCCGGCAAAACGCCGTTCACCGAGCACGCAACCGATCGATAAAACGGGCCGTGCGCTCGCAATGCCGCAAGGTGCGGGAAGCCGTCGACGCTGGCGATCCCCAGCGTGCCGAAGCCGAGCTCCGGCTCGCGGCCAAGCGTCTGGACCGCGCCGGGGCCAAGAACATCATCCACCGCAACGCCGCCGCGCGGATCAAGTCTCGCCTGTCAGCCAAGATCAAGGCCCTCAAGCAGGGCTGAGCCCGGACCCCTCCGTCCCAGCCCGGGCCTCACAACGCGCCGCCCACCACCACCACGCGCGCAGACCGCGCGCCATGGCGCGGTCTTCACGGAAACTCGATGTCCTCCGCGTCGAAGACCGGGCCCTCCACGCACGTCCGCCGGTAGTCCCAGCCGCCCGACCGATCGCGCACCTTCGCCACGCAACTGAAGCAGATCCCGATCCCGCACGCCATCGGGGTCTCCAGCGACACTTGGCACGGCACGCCCAGCTCCCGGGCGATTCTTGCCGTGGTCTCCATCATCGGCTCCGGACCGCAGCAGACGATCCGACACGCAAGCGACGACCCCTCGACCGCCGGCCGCACCAGGTCGGTCACCAGCCCACGGTGGCCCGTCGAACCGTCGTCCGTGCTCAAGCGAACCTCCACGCCGGCCCGCTCGAAATCCTCCACGCAGGCCAAATAGTCCCGGCTCCGAGCCCCGTAGCAGAGCGTCACCTTCGCCGCCCGAGGCACGTCGCGAGCCGGGTCCCCGTAGCTCCGCAATCCGAGCATCTCCCGGGCCAAGGCGAGAAACGGCGTCTGCCCGATCCCCCCGGCCACCATCGCCAGGTGCTCGGTCGCGGTGGGCGGAAACCCGTTTCCCAGCGGCCCCCAGACCTCCAACCGCTCGTCCGACCGACAGGCGGCCAGGCGGTGCGTCATCTTGCCCACGGCCAGGTAGACGACGTCCAGCCCGCTCGGGCGCCCGTCCGGGGCGAGCACCGTGTCGTACAGGGCGAACGGACGCCCCAACAGCGGATCGTCGCTGCCGGCCAAGCGGACCATGAGGAACTGACCGGGCAAAATCCGCGCGGCCATCTCCGGACACCGGAATCGGACGCGATACGTGTCGCGAGCGATCCGGACGTTTTCTTCGATGGTCACCGTCCCGTGCCATGCCCCGTCGGCATAAGAGATGGGGGGCTGCTGATCCGACATCGATTCACCGCTGGACAGAAACCGAAGTTGACACACCAAGTTACCTTCGCCCCGCTCCCCCAGCCGCTCGACGCAACGCCTCGACTTCCTTTCGGCTCAACGGCCGATGCTCGCCCGCCGGCAAGTTCCCCAGCCGAAGCGGACCGATCGCAATCCGCACCAGGCGGAGGACCTTGTGCCCCACCCGGGCGAACACCCGGCGAATCTCACGGTTGCGTCCCTCCTTGAGCACCATCTCCAGGACGGTGCTCTGTTTCTGGCGCCCTTTGATCCGAACGCCGGCGACCCGGGCCAGCCCCTCGGCCAGGTGGACACCCCGCCGAAGCCTGACCAACACCTCCTGGGATGGATGGCCCGCAACTACGACCCGGTACGTCTTCTGAACCCCGTACCGGGGATGCGTCAGCCGGTTGGCCAGCTCGCCGTCGTTGGTCAACAGGATGAGCCCCTCACTATGGAGGTCGAGCCGGCCCACGGTAAACAGCCGCTCGTGCTTCCCGGGGATGAGGTCAATCGCGCGGGGGCGGCCCGACGGGTCCCGGTTTGTCGAGAGCACGCCCACCGGCTTGTTCAGCGCGTAGTAGACCCGTTTGGGGTGAGGCAGTCGGACGCCGTCCACGCGAATCGGTTGCCGGTCAGGGTCGACCCGGGTACCCATCTCGGTGACGACCGTGCCGCTGACGTCGACCCGCCCGGCCAGGATCAGCTCCTCGCACTGCCGCCGGCTGCCGAGCCCGGCCGCGGCCAACACCTTCTGGAGGCGTTGGCCCTTCTCCTCGCCCCCCCTTTTGGGAGATTTTTTCACAGGGGGCTTACGCTTCCGGCGTGGACGCTCAGACATCTCGGGCTACCCGGCCAACGGTCTACGGGACTCTCCCGCCGGCTTCATGATAGCTCAGCCCGCCGCGATTCAACAAGAGGCGACCGCCCAACGGGAGCCAACTGCCCGACAGGAAGTCAACGGCCCCAGTTCCAGGGGATCCAGCGGGCGCGGGCCGGCTCGGCAGGCGGTTTTTGAAACTCGCGGGGTCGGGCACCGACGATCTGCGGCCCGATCTCGTTCTCCGGATACGGATCGTACCGCTCGGCGCTGCTTTGCTGGTAGGCGGCGGGCCCCGGGTGGAGCCAGTTGGGCGGGCTCACGCTCCGGCATCCGGCGACCGCGAGTATGAGAATCCCCATCAATAGCAGCGAACCGGTTTTCCCCATCGAAACGCTCCTCCATGAACGGGAGCACAACCCCCCCGGCGTGCGCGGGGCCGCGGATTATACGCACTCGCTGGCGACGAAAGAAGGGGAATCCGACCCCCCTTCTCACGGACGACGTTCACTGCAAAGATCGACGACGCCGGCCCTGTCACTACAAGTCTTTTGGCGACAACGGGTTAGCGCGACAAACTATGGCGAGTATTCCGGCGAGCCCCCTCCCGATTGTAGGGCAAGTAGGCGGCGCAACCTCCGCCGGGCACTCGGCGACCCCCGCCCCTCGTTCCCAGGCTTCGCGTGGGAACGCAACATGGGGGCGCTTCGTGCCCGGCCGGCGCAACTGTCTGTGGTTCCCTTGCTTGCAGCCACGCTCGGACGCGAAGCGGCTCCCCCCCCTGGCGTGTTGCGAAGCAACGTCGTGACGAACTGCCGGAAGAGGTTGGACGAATACTCCCGGGCATCAGCGGCCGGTGTGCGGCAAGTTTCGCTGGCATGTCGGGGGGTGGCTGGGGTCAGCCGCAGGCTGCCCCCAGTACGCTTTCCTGGGGGCTCGCTGCGCTTGACCCCAGCCACCCGACACTGCCAGAAAGTCTTGCCACACACAGCAGCCGGAGTTCATTGTCGGGGCACGCTCCCGGTGGTATTCTGAATGGCTTGCCCGCCTGGGAGTATACTGGAACTGTCCGGCGGCCAATCCGTTACGCCACTGCACGACCAGAGAACCCATGCGGCGAAAATCCGACGAGGACCTGTTCCGGGAATCCACGATGACCTTCGGGGAGCACCTCGAAGACCTCCGCTCGTGTCTGTTCAAGGCGTTGATGTGGCTGGTCGGGGGATTCCTGTTTGGGCTCGCCTTCGCGAAGCCCGCGGTGCACTTCATCCAGGGCCCGCTCCAGGGCGCCTTGGAAGAGCACTACAAAGACACTGCGGAGAAGAGACTCCTCGAGATGGAGGCCAAGGGGTTCCCGCTGCCCGGCACCGCCGAGCAGTTGGCCCAACTGGTGGCCGACCACAACGTGTTGCCCGAGGAAATCTTCCTCGACCCGAGCGAGCTTCAGCGCCGGTTGCAGCGGATCTACGCCGACGTGGGCCAACGCCGCACCGAAACAGCCAAGCCTCTTCAAGACGCCGATCGCCTGCTGGGCCGCCTGCAACTCCCGGCCGCCGACCCCCAACGCGAGCTCGAGCCGGAAGAACGAGACAAGCTGGTGGAGGGGATCCGGCTGGTGCACGTTTCGCCCACGCCAGCCGAGGACTCGACCGAGCAATTGACCCAGGAAGACATGGACCGCATGGCCGAGGCCATTAAGGACGAAAAGGACCTCCCCCAAGAGGACCTGACTCGCCTGGCCGGGGCCGTCAAGCGGCAAGAGAGGCTTTTTCGGGAGGAGTTGGCCCGCATCGCCCAGGCAACGGAGCTGCTCGGCAGCACGCAACTGCCGCTGCGCCAGCCGCACGAAGAGCTCCAGCGAGACGACCTCGCCCGCGTCTTCATCTGGCGCCCGACGGAGAACGACCCTCGGATCCAGACCAAGGCGCTCGGGGCGCAGGAAGCGTTTATGATCTACATCAAGGCCGCGCTGCTGGTCGGCGTGCTGGCCGCTGCCCCGGGGATCTTCTGGCACATCTGGTCCTTCGTGGCCTCGGGGCTGTACTCCCACGAGCGCCGATTCGTCAAGGTCTTCGGGCCGTTCAGCCTGATCCTGTTCTTCCTCGGCGCGGCGCTGGTCTTCCTCTTCGTCTTCCGCGTCGTGTTGCGGTTCCTGTTCACGTTCAACTCGTGGCTCGAAATCGGCATCGAGCCGCGAATCACCGAATGGCTCGGCTTCGTGCTCATCCTCCCGCTGGGCTTCGGGATCGCGTTCCAGTTGCCGCTGGTGATGCTTTTCCTGGAGCGGATCGGCGTGTTCGACATCCATACCTACCTGTCGAAGTG
>CAZDHR010000176.1:7967-13440 GCA_964505295.1 uncultured Planctomycetaceae bacterium | reverse complement strand
CTTGCCCAGCAGTGCCGGAAGCACGGTTGGACAAGCCAACCGTGGCACCCGTGAATTCAACTTGCACAGACCACTACGGAAACAGGGCGTTCGATGGCCGGTGGCGGTCGCGTCGGCGCTTCTACTGGCGGCATCGGGGCTTGGGGCGGGCGACGTCGAGGTCGACGTCGCACGACACGAGGACCCAAAGATCGAGCAGCCGTCGACGGTGACCGTCTTTTCGCCGAAACTCAAGCCGCTCTGGCTTCAGGCCCTGCGTGGCCCGGAGGTCGATCTTCGGCGCCAGGCGGCGCAGACGATCGCCTTGGCGCACCAGCGGGGGATGCCCGATCTGGCCGACACGGCGGCGCCGCTTGAGCAAACGCTCGACGCGACGGACGAACACCCGGTCGTCGTGCTCGCCGCCGCCCAGGCCCTGATCGCGCTCGATGCCCGGGAGGCGGCTCCCCGGCTATTCGAGCACGCGATGAGCGACGGGTTGGAGATGGCGCAACTGGTCGAGCCGGCGTTGGCCCGGTGGAATTACCGACCGATCCGCAAGGTCTGGCTGGAACGATTGTCCGCGCCGAAGACGCCGCGACGCATGCTGATGCTTGCGATCCGCGGGCTGAGCACAGTGGGCGAAGTGAAGGCGGAGCCGCGTCTGCGGGAGTTGGCGTTCGCGCGGCACGGGCCTTCCGACGTCCGCCTGGAGGCTGCCCGGGCACTGGGCGAGCTGCAGACCGAAGGGCTCGAGGCCGACGCCCGCAGGCTGGCCGCCGACAAGTCGGCCCGGGCGATGGTCGACCGGCTGGTGGGCGCGTCGCTTGTTCGACACCACCAGGGCGAGGCGGCCGAAGCGCTGTTGGTCGAGATGGCCGTCGACGGCGAGCCTTCCGTGGCTGCCATCGCCTTGCGGAGGCTGTTGGAGATCGATCCGTTGCTGGGGGTGCCGATTGCCGGGCAAACGGTGGCGAGCGACGACGCGAACGTCCGCCGTCTCGGCGCCGAGTCGCTGGTGGCCTGGAGGACCCCCGAAGCGGTCGAGCGGTTAGGCCCGATGCTCGACGACCCCCACCCGGACGTCCGCAAATACGTCCGCCGCTCGCTGTTGGACATGGCGACCGACGAGCAGCTCACCGAGCCGGTGGTTCGGGCGGCGGTCGAGATGCTCTCGACCGACCGTTGGCGCGGGTTGGAGCAGGCGACGCTGGCTCTGGTGGCGATGGACCACAAGCCGGCGGTCGATCGGCTCGTCGAGTTGTTGGAGTTCGGGCGGCCGGAGGTGTTCGTCGCGGCCGCGTGGGGGCTGCGTCGACTCGCCGTGCCCTCCACGTTGGACGCCATGTTCGACAAGGCACACCGCGAAACGGAGAAGACCAAAGCGCGAGGCGGGGCCGAGTTCGAGGTCGAACGGCAGATCTCCCAGTTGTTCGAGGCGTTTGGACAGATGCAATACGCGCGGTCGGAGCCGCTGTTGCGAGAGCACGTCCCCAAGAAGGTGCCGTTCGGCGTGCAATCGCGGGCGGCGGCCATCTGGGCGCTAGGACACCTCCATGCCGGCAAGCCGGAGCCGGAGCTGGCGAAGCTGCTCCTCGGACGGCTTTCCGACCTGGACCCGATGTTTCCGGAGCACGAAGAGGTCCGCCAGACGTCGGCCGTGAGCCTCGGCCGCATGCACGTCGAGGACTCGCTTCCCACGCTGCGCCGTTTCCTTCGAGATGAAACAGTCGACACCCCGGTGGGATACGCCTGCGCCTGGGCGATTCATCAAATCACCGGGGAGCCGATCCCCAAGCTGCCGGCGTACGAGGTGCCGCGGCTGGGTTGGTTCCTGGAGCCGATCGACTGAGAGTTGTGATCTCGTTCCCAGGCGGAGCCTGGGAACGAGGGCGGGGTGTGGGCGCGATCAACGACTGAGGATCGATACGGGAGGCTACCGTGATGTCGAAGCACTGCTTCACGGCGCTCGTGGCCGGTCTGGTGATCCTGGGGCATTTGCCTCGTTGCCGGTCCGACGACCGTCTGCCGGGCATCGTCTTCGTCGGCGACGACATCTTCGGGCCGAAGTATGAGTGGCCGGGGGTGGCGCGGCCGGGCACCGCCCATTGACGCGAGGGGTACATCTACCATCGGGCGACGACCCAGCATCCGTTGGAGCGGACCACCACGCCCACGCGCCCCGGAGGCAACGTCTACACGCTCGTCCCCGCCCGGCCCGACGGCAAGCTCACCCGAATCACCCACCTCACCGACGGCGAAGTGTTCGACCCCGAGCCCTCGTACGACGGGAAGCGGATCCTGTTCAGCATGCGCCGCGACGGCGAGGACTGGTTCAACCTCTACGAGATCGGCGCCGACGGCACCGGCCTGGTGCAGCTCACCGACGGCCCGTTCAACGACGTCTCGGGCGTCTACCTGCCCGACGGCCGGATCGTGTTCGTCAGCGATCGGGCCGGCTACCTGGAGGAGTACCACGAGGAGCGGACCGAGACCCTTTGGGCAATGAACGGCGATGGGTCGGGCATCGAGCAGCTCAGCGTCAACCCGGGCACCGTGTTCGACCCCACCGTGCTTCGCGACGGCCGGATCCTGTTCGCCCTGTGGGACGTCTTCATGCTCAACGTCCCCGGGCCCGACAAGCACGAGACCTACCTGATGACCATCCGCCCCGACGGCACCGAAGAGAGCCATTTCTTCGGCGTGCGCCAGTACCGGTTCTTCAACCGGGAACGGCACTCCGGGGTCGCCTTCAACCAGGCCAGCGAGATGGCCGACGGCACGATCCTCGTGCTGACGGAGATGGGCCCTTCGATCCTCGACCCGAGTCGAGGGCTCACTCCCGCCGAGGCCGTCTGGCCGGTGTTTCCCGGGACCACTTCGATCCAGTTGGGCGGAGCGACCCATCGGGTGCACCTTTCGCCCACCGGAAGCCGCAGCACGCCCTACGCGCTTCCCGACGGGCGTTTTCTCCTCTCGGCCACACTTCCCGGCGCCCGCGACCTGGGGATCTACGTCTGCGACCCCAAGACCCGGCCGCGGAGGCCGGCAAGCCCTATCCGTTCAAGGAGATCATGTCGATCGGCAAGGGCGTAGCCGACACCAACTTCCGCGACAAGTCGTACATGATCCTCGCCCTGGCCCATCACGTGGACCGCGTCGAGCGGCTTCGCCCCTTCGCCGACCCCAAGGCGCGCTACCGCGACGTCCGCTACGGGCTGGCCGCCGGGCTCGGCTACCGCGGCAAGCCGGACGGGATCGAGCTGTTGGCCGCCCTGGCAACACGGGACCCGATCAGCGTGGTCCGACGCCAGGCCCGGGAGTCGCTTCGGGCGATTCAGGAGACCCAGCGGATGGCCGGCAAGCCGATGCCGGCGGTCGAGCTGCCTGAGCCGCTGCCGTTCGAGGCGTGGTACGCGCCGCGATCCGCGAACTGGCCGGGGCCCTTGGCACAGCGAGCTCCGGAGTCGGCTCCGCCGGTGGCGTTGGACGATCTGAAGCGCCGGGCCGCCGAAGGGCTTCGGGCGGAGCACTACCGCGACCTGAACAACTCCAACAACCAGGCGCCGGGGGCGAAGCGGATGATGGTCGACGGCATCGCCTCGTTCGACCGCGCCGTGGCCGGGCTCGCTGCCCAATATCCCGAATCGGCCGGAGCGGTCTTCCGGCAGCTTCTCGATTCGCCCTATCCTTTCGCCCACTACCTGGCGTTGCGCGAGCTGGTCGACGGCGGACACTCGGAATTCGACGGCATGCTGACCGCAAAGCTCGACGCGTTTGCCAAGTCGGCCGACACCGTCGGCTTCTTCTGGACCTGCGAGGCCCTGGCGAAACGAGGCGCCCGCGAGGCCATCCCCGCCCTGGTCCGCTACGCCGGCGAGGAGAGCCCGCCCGGCCTGCACGGGCCCGTCGGCATGGGCTACGGCTATCCGGCGGCCAAGGCGGTGGCCTACCTGGCCGCCGAGGTTTCCCATCCCGATGTCAAGCGACTCTTGGCCAGCCGAAACATCTGGCTCCGGGCCGGCACGCTGGCCGGGCTGACCGAGGCCCACGCGCCGGGCGTGGAAGACCTGCTCGCCGAGCTGCTCGCCGAGCCACAACCGGCGTTGATCCGCGACCACGCCGCAGTGGGGCTGTCGCGGCTGACCAACTCCCGGCGAGCAAGCCGTGAAGGGGTGGGCGCGGCCCGTTGATGGCGTCTTGCGGCGGGACGAAGGTCTGGCCCGACCTCCTCGGTCGGCCGTAGTCGCTGTCTCGCCCCCCCCCACTGACAGGAGGTAGCGGCAGGTATCTATCGGGGGACCAGATCCGATGGTTCCTCGCAGTCCCGCGATACCTCGATCGCTTTCCGGGGTTCAATCGTTAGAGCGCTGCCTGCGACGATCCACGGCGCGATGCCGGGGAGCGACTGCTCGCGACGCCCCCAAGGACCGCCCCCGGTGTGGGTCGAAGACCGGCACCGTCCCACCGCGCAACCCACTCCGTTGCCACTTTGGGCGGCCAATGACCATCCGAGGGAATCGGCTTTGGGGGGTCGTTCTCGCCAAAAAAGCAAGGGGGTCTTCCGGATGCACAGAGATCAGCGGCTGGACGTCACCGAGGTCGGCGAAGTCACGGTCGTCCGCTTCCGCGAGCGCAGGATCACCGAGGACTGCGATCTGGAGAAGCTGGCCGAGGAACTGTTCCGGCTTGTCGAAGGGGAGCACCCCACGAAGTTGGTCGTAAGCTTGGCTTCCGTCGACCTGCTGACCAGCGCGGCACTGGGCACACTGATCACGCTCCGCAAGAAGGTCGCGGCCCAGGACGGGCATCTCAAGCTGTCGGACATGGGGCCCGAGATCGCCAACGTCTTCTCGGTAACGCGGCTGGACAGCCTGTTCGACATCGAAGAGGACGTTGCGCATGCCGTGGCGGGCTTCCAGACGCCCTCTTCCGGTATTGAGGGGAACGACTGCCCAAAGGGCAGGTCCTCCGACATCCTCCATCCGGCGACACTCCCATCCGGCGCCGGGGTTTAGTCCTCGGAGCGGCAGACGGGCAGGCAGCACGCAAGTGACGCCGACTACGACAACCCGGCGCTGGCGAAAGACGACGCGGAGAAGAAGATCCTGGCCGCTTTGGAAGCGATGCGCGAAGGGCCTCGGTTCGCCAACGTCTCCACGTCGGACGGCCGCCTGCTGCGGCTCTTGGCCGAGACGACCGGCGCGAAGCGGGTGGTCGAGATCGGCACATCGACCGGCGAGTCGGCCGTCTGGATTGCCCTGGCCCTGCGAACGACCGGCGGCCACCTCTTCACGCACGAGATCGACCCCGAGCGAGCCAAGATCGCGGCGGAGAACTTCAAGAAGGCCGGCGTCGACGATCGGGTGACGATCGTGCCGGGCGACGCCCATGAGACGGTCAGGCAGTACCAGGAGCCGATCGACATCCTGTTCCTCGATGCCGACAAGCAAGGGTACATCGATTACCTCGCAAAGCTGCTCCCCCTCGTCCG
>CAZDHR010000176.1:0-7957 GCA_964505295.1 uncultured Planctomycetaceae bacterium | reverse complement strand
GGCCGACCCGGACTACCTCGAGGCGATCACGAAGAACCCGGAGCTGGAAACGTCCTTCCTGCTGATGGAAGGGGCCGGAGTCGGCGTGACGCTGAAGAAGCGTTAGGCATCGCAGGTTGTCGCTGAGCGTGGTGATCGCGAGCGCCCGGGGCGGTCTGCCCTCTATGATGGGCGACCGACGGCTCTCTCGGGGGTACCCAGGGTACTCGTCGGGAATCTCTTCTGCACCCTTTCTCTGCCCCCCCCCAAAACGCGCAGACACCCCAGGTGCACTGCGCGGAGTCTCCCTTGCCGGGCGAAATGCCCCTCACGCGCGGGGGGGGCGACGCCTCGAAATCGCGTTCGGACGGCGCCGATGGGCGTTTGTGGGCGTCTCAGCCGTAAGTCTTTTCTGCGCAAAGGCATACGCTGTGTTCAAGCAAGTTCGGCGTCCCGGAGTCCTGGGGGATACCGTGTCCTCATAATCGGCCGGCAAAACCGTGACGGACGGGGGCGGCGTTTCGCAATTATCACAACAGTGGCTGACTTGCCAAAGGGAGAAGCCGATGTTTCGCGACGCTCGATCGAATCGACTCCGGAGAATGCGAATCGCAATGCTCCACATTGCCGCGCAGGATCGGGGTGGCGATTGGGCCCCCGGGGGCGACAGGGGAAGCGAGACCAAACCAGCCGACCGCCAGAACGACAGCTCGCTTTTTTCTGCCAGGGGGACGGGAGTATGAACGAAAGACCAGCCATCGCCGTAATCGGGCTCGGTTGCCGGTACCCGGGGGCCGCAACGCTCCGCGAGTTCTGGGAGAACGTGGTGGCCGGGCGCCGCCAGTTTCGCCGGCTGCCCGCCGAGCGCCTACCCTTGGATGAGTACTACTCCGAGGACCCGTCCACGCCGGACAAAACCTACGCCCGCGAGGCCGCCGTGATCGACGGCTTCGAGTTCGACTGGGTCGGTCGGGGCATCCCCAAGCCCATCTTCGAGGCCGGCGACATCGTCCATTGGCTGGCGCTGGAGGTTGCCCTGACCGCCTTGGAGGATGCCGGGTACGCTTCGGCCGATGGTCTGCCCAAGGAGCGTGCCGGCGTCATTCTCGGCAACACGCTGACCGGCGAGCACACGCGAGCCAACACCATGCGGCTCCGCTGGCCCTTCATCGAGCGGGCCATTCGGGCCGCGGCTCAATCCAAAGGTCTCTCGCCCGAGCTGACCGAACAGCTCTCGGCCACCACCGAGCAATACTTCAAGTCGGTCTTCCCCCCGACCACCGAGGACACGCTGGCCGGCAGCCTGTCGAATACGATTTCCGGGCGGATCTGCGGCTATCTCGGGTTCCACGGTGGCGGCTACACGGTCGACGGGGCCTGCTCGTCGTCGCTGATCGCCGTGGCCACGGCCGCCAAATCCCTGAATGACGGCACGCTCGACGTGGCCCTGGCCGGTGGCGTCGACATCAGCCTCGACACCTTCGAGCTGATCGGCTTCTCCAAGGCCGGGGCGCTGACCAAAGATGACCTGCACGTTTACGACCGGCGGGCCAGCGGGTTCAAGCCGGGCGAAGGTTGCGGGTTCGTCGTGCTCAAGCGCCTGGAAGACGCCCGCAACGACGGCGACTACGTGTACGCCGTGCTGCGTGGCTGGGGCATCGCTTCCGACGGGAGCCGGACGGTCACCGTCCCGAAGGCCGACGGCCAAGCCCGGGCGATTCGCCGGGCCTACGAGCACACCGAGTATGGGCCGCAGGATTTGACCTTCGTGGAGGGTCACGGGACGGGGACCGCAGTGGGTGACGCGGTGGAGCTGACCGGCATCGGATTGGCCATGCAGGGCGACGAGGCACCCAAGCCGCGGACCTGCGGGGTAACCTCGCTGAAATCGATCATCGGCCACACCAAGGCGGCCGCCGGAGTCGGGGGACTGATCAAGGCTATCATGGGGGCCAACCGTCGCGTGCTCGCCCCGGTTGCCGATTGCACCGAGCCCCATCCGGTGTTCGACGACGCGGCCAAGGCCTTGTACCCGGTCATGCAGGGCGAAGTCCGTCCGGCCTCCGAGACCTTCCGCGTGGGCGTGTCGGCGGCGGGCTTCGGCGGGATCAACTGCCACTTGACGCTGGAGTCGGGCGATGCCCCGGCCCCGCAGCTTGCCCCGGAAATCGACGAGCGGGCGCTATTGGTTTCGGGCCAACAGACGGAGCTGTTCGTGGTTGCCGCCACCTCGCCGAGCGAGCTGATCGAGCAGGTCGATGCGGTGTTCGGGCTGGCCGACGGAATCAGCTACGCCGAGATGGTCGATCTGGCGGCGAAACTGGCCGGCGAGCTGGATTCGTCCTGTCCGGTGCGGGCGGCGGTCGTGGCCGGCAAGCCGAGCGAGCTGGCCGAGAAGCTCGAAGCACTCAAGCGGATGCTTCGAGAGCGTCCGCCGTGCCCCGGTCAGATCACCACCACCCCGGATCGGTCGATCTGGATCGGCAACGAGGTGGACCGGGCCCAGGTGGCCTTTCTGTTCCCGGGCCAAGGCTCCCAAATGTTGACCATGGCCCGCACACTGGTCGAGCGATTCGATTGGGCGCGAGAGCTGGTCGATCGGGCGGCCGAGTGGCTGCGGGAGTACGGCCTGGAAGAGATCAAGGAGCTGATGTACCGGCCGGTGGACCGGGCGGTTGACGGTGAGCAGCTCGCCGATTGGACCGAGGAACTGAAGCGGACCGAGGTCGCCCAGCCGGCGATCTGCCTGGCCTCGCTGTTGTGGAGAAGGTACCTCGAGCGACTGGGCATCGAGCCGGCGGCGGTGGGTGGCCACAGCCTGGGCGAACTGTCGGCGTTCTGTGCCGCGGGTGCGCTTGACGAAGAGACCCTGATCCGCTTGGCCGCGATTCGTGGCCGGGCGATGGCCGCTCGGCCCGACAACCCCGGCGCCATGGCGTCCCTGGGCTGCCCGCCGGAAGTCGCCACCCGTCTGGTCCGGGAAGCCGAGGGCGACGTGGTGGTGGCCAACCTCAACAGCTTCACCCAGACCGTGATCTCCGGCGACGCGTCGGCGGTCGAAGAGATCGTCGAGCGGGCATCGACCGAGGGGATTCGGGCGAAGGTCCTGCCGGTGTCGAACGCCTTCCACAACGGGCACGTGGCCGACGCGGCCGAGCGGCTGCGGGACGAAGCGTCGCTGGCCGAGGTCCTCCAATCCACGCGAACCAAGCTGTTCACCTCGACCGACGGCTCGCAGGTGGGCGAGGGGCTCGGGCTGGCCGACCACTTCGCCGACCAGGTCGTCTCCCAGGTCCACTTCATTGCGATGGTCGCGGCGATGTACGGGCAGTGCGACGTGTTCGTCGAGGTTGGCCCGGGCCGAGTGCTTTCCGGCCTGGTGGGGTCGATCTGCGGGGCCGACGGCCCGGTGTGCCTCCCGGTGGAGTCGAAGCCCGGCTGCGACCGCGATCTGAACACGCTGGTCGGTTGCCTGTTCGCCCGGGGTGCGGCGATCGACTTCTCGGGGCTCTACGAAAATCGTCTGGTGCGCGACTTCGTGCCGGCCGCCGAGCGGCTCTTCATCGGCAACCCTTGCGAGCGGCCATTCAAGGTCGACGGCGTCGAGGTGCCCGGTGCGAGCGCGTCGAACGGCGCGTTGGAGGCGATGATCGCTCACGAGACCGGCGTTTCGCCGGAAGTGCTTTCCGACTACGTGGCGCGACGCGGCCCGTTCCTGGCGGCGGTGGTCCGGGCGGACCTGGAAAGCTCGTCCGGCGCGATGTCGGGCGGTATCTCGGCCCCGATCGGCGTGGTCGCTGCTCAGCCGGCAGCCCCGGCGGACGCTGCTGCCGATGCGGCTGCCCCCGCGGCCGACACGGCTGAGAAGGGCGAGAAGGCCGACGCCTCGATCCCCCAAATGCTGCTGGAAGCGATCGAGCAGCTCACCGGCTTCCCGCCCGAGAGCATGTCGATGGAGATGCGGCTGATCGATGACCTGAACCTCGACTCGATCAAGGCGGCGGAGTTGATCGCTTCGGTGGCCAAGCGTTTGGGGATCGCCGGCGAGTTGGACCCGAGCCAGTTTGCCAACGCGACGCTTCAAGAGGTTGTCGACAACCTGGCGGAGCTGGCCCGGCCTGAGGAAACGAGCGGCGCCAGCGCCCGGAAGTCGGCGGCCAAGACGCTGCCCACCTGGGTCCGCAATTTCGTGGTCGACTACGTGGAGGAGGCGCCCGGGGCCGACGCCGAGGCATCGCCTGCCGACTGGACCGGTCAGAAGGTGCTGGTGCTCTCGGAGGACGAGGAACACGACGTGGCCGAGGCCCTCAGGGACCGGCTGGCAGGGGCCAGGGTGGTTTGCCGGGGCTTCGACAGCATGCCCGGCGAAGGGCCCGTCGAAGGCAACTACAGCACGCTGATCGCCGTTCTGCCTCGCAGCAAGCAGACGGACGACTCGGCGAAGCAGCGACTGGAACGGATGATTCACCGGCTCCGCTCGACGGTTGCCGTCCCCCGGGCCAAAGCGCGGAGCCGGTCGGCGACCGTGGCGTACGTGCAGTTTGCCGGCGGAGATTTCGGCAGCAGCCGCCCCGAGGCCGACGTAGACGGGATGTGTGCCAAGGCCGTGGGCGCCAGCCTGCGTCTGGAGCGGGACGACCTGAAGGTCCGGGTCGTCGACTTCGCCCCCGAGGCCGACGCGACCGCGGTGGCCGACAAGGTCGCCCTGGAACTGGGCACCTCCGAGGGCTTCGCGGCGGTCGGCTACGACGACGAGCTGACTCGGCGGATCCCCCGACTGCGGCTTTCGGACCCGGCCACCTACCCGGAGCGGGACATCGTCTGGACCAGCGACGACGTGATCCTGGTCACCGGCGGCGCCAAGGGGATCACCGCCGAGTGTGCCCTGGCCGTCGCCGAGAAGACGGGCGTCCGGATGGCCCTGGTCGGCAGCTCGCCGCTTCCCGCTGAGGAGAGCGACAACGCCAAGTCGAGCGAGATCACCAAGACGCTGGGCCGCTTCGCCGAGAAGGGGCTGACGGCCCGCTACTACCAATGCAACGTGGCCGACGCCGACGCCGTGGCCCAACTGGTCGAGCGGATCGAGGCCGACCTGGGTCCGGTCACCGGCGTGGTGCACGGGGCGGCCGTCAACAAGCCCCGGCTGCTCGACGACGTGAGCACCGGCGAGGCCTACCGGGAAGTGGCCCCCAAGGCCCTCGGCACGATCAACCTCTGCCGGGCCCTGGCCGACAAGCCGCCGAAGATGTTCGCCGGCCTGTCGTCGATCATCGGCGTCTCGGGCATGTGGCGAAACGGCTGGTACGGCTTCTCCAACGAGGCGATGACCCAGATCCTCGCCCAGTTCCAGACCGAGCATCCCGAGACGGCCGTGGTCGCCTTGGCCTACAGCGTGTGGGACGAAGTGGGCATGGGCTTCCGGATGGGCAGCACCGACTACCTGGCCAGCCGGGGCGTTGCCGCGATCCCCGCCAAGGAGGGCGTTCGCCGCTTCGCGCAGATCTTCCAGAGCGATCCGGGCCAGACGCAGGTGGTGATCACCGCCCGAATCGACCGGGTCTCCGGCCTGGAGGCCACGCTCAAGTTCACCGACCTGCCCGCCATGCCCCGTGCGAGCCGGTTCCTGGAAGACATCAAGCACATCTGCCCGGGCGTCGAGGTCGTCTCGCGAGTTCACCTGGACGTGGAACGCGACCCCTACCTGAAGGATCACGTTTGGAAGGGCTCGCTCTTGTTCCCCACGGTGTTCGGACTGGAAGCGATGGCCCAGGCCACGGCGTACGTCACCGCGTCGGAAGACCTCGACAACGTCCGCATCGAGAACATCTGCCTGGACCGGCCGATCGTCGTCGCCCCCGAGGAGGGACTGGATATTCAGATTCGGGCGGAGGTCCTCGAGCGTTCGGCAGCCGACGCCCCCCTGCGGGTGAAGGTTGGCATCTCCACCGCGATGAACGGCTTCGCCCGAGATCACTTCTCCGCGGAGTTCGTCCTGGACCGGGACCTGCCGACCGAGGTCGAGCAAGTCGAGCTGCCCGAGCAGGCGCTGGCCATCGACCCGATGCGGGACCTCTACGGCGGCCTGCTGTTCCAGGGCCCCCGCTTCCAGCGGCTCCGCAAGGTCCACTCGCTGGACTCCAGCCGGTGCGTGTTCTCGGCGGAAATCACGCCTGCGGACGCCAAGCCGGAAAGCGAAAGCTCCGACGAGGAATCGCTTCTGGGCGACGCCTACTTCCGCGACTCGCTGCTCCAGTCGGTGCAAATGGTGTCGCCTCAAGAGATCGCCCTGCCTGTGCGGATCGAGAAGCTCGAGCGTCGCCGCCTTGAGGATCGCAGTGCTGAGCTGCTGACGGCCGTGGCGATCAACGAGGGCGAGGTCGACGGGAACCGGATTTTCACCGTCGTCGCGGTCGACCGGGAAGGCCGCGTGGTGGAGCGACTCGAAGGCTACACGCTCGGCATCGTCGAGCACCGCTCTGAAAACCCCACCGCCGAAGAGCTGGCCGACCCGAGCCGGCGCGACGAGCGAATCCTTCGCCAAAACCTCGACGAGCTGTCCGAGGCCTTCGGGCTCGAAGCCCCCGAGTCGCACGTGGCCCACATGCCGGACCTTCACAGCCTGCCCAAGCACGAGCGGCACGTCAGGGAGCTGCCCGTGCTGGCCAAGGTGGCCCAGGCAGCGATGGGTAACGGGGAGTCGCGAGGGCAGAGCCTGAAGATTCGATGGCTGGCGTCGGGCAAGCCGGTCGTGGAAAGCGCGGCCGACGAGCAGCCGGGCGTGTCGCTTTCGCACGACGACCAGACGCTCCTCTGCGTCGGCGGTCGCGGGCCCCTGGGATGCGACCTACACCCGGTCGAGAGCCGCGATCGCGAGGACTGGATCGCCCTGCTGAGCAACGCCCGCACGCCGCTGCTCGACGAGCTGATCGACGGCGACTCCCTGGATCGGGCAGGCACCCGCATCTGGAGCGCCCAGGAAGCGGTCCGCAAGGCGACCGGCGCCCGCCGGATCGAGCTTGAAGTCAAGGGCCGGTCGGGGGAGGGCGTTCTGCTGACCGCCCACACCGACAGCGGCGAGGTCGCGGTGCTGACCTTCCCCATCAAGCTCACGCTGGGACCGGAGAAGATGGTTGCCATCGTGGCCCCCTCCCGCGAATCGGCCGAGCCGGAAACGGCGGCGCAAGCGACCGAGGCGTAGCCGCAGGCGGACGATGCCTTCGCGGCGGGGCCTCGCCTCGCCCTCGATGCCACTTGAGCCACGCACCCAGGCGACGAGCCGGCCACGTGCGACGTCCGGCGATAGCGACGTTGGGGGGGGCGGGCTTGTTGGCGGGATTTCGGGGGGAAGCTCTCATCTCAGCGGGAGTCCGCCGTTACTTCGCGGAAATACCCATCACTGGTGGTACTAGCCCCCTCGCCTTAAGGGCTCGGATTCCCCGTTCCCAGGCTGTGCCTGTCATTACCGGGGTGCCGTATCGGGGCGCCCCTCTTTTGGAGGGTCGGGGCGAGGCAAAGCCTCGCGGCAGTGCGTTCCCAGGCGGAAGCCCGGAACGAGGGGGCAAGGCTTCTGGGGAAAACCTCGGCTTCCGGGAGATCTCGTGTCGGACCCCGGCCCCATTTGGACATGAAAGGCTGTTGGACCGAACCAACGGGGAGAATTTGATGTTCCACGATCCTGGCAGCAATCCGGCTCAGACGAGGCACGCCAAGCCGAATCTGGGCCCGGGTCGCGCGGGATCGGCCCTCCGCCGGGATGCCTGCGGAAGGGGAAAGGGCGAGGGAGCCCGGGAACAGGCCTCCGAGGTCACAACGTGACGCAGCCAACGTCAATCGCACGCCAAGCGACGGGGATAGGGCCATGTTACTGCGAACCGCACTTCTGATCATTGTCCACGAGAAAGAGAAGTTTCTCGGCGCGGTGGTCGGCGTCACCCTGGCGTTGTTTCTGGTTCTTTTGCAGTCGGGGTTCTACCTGGGC
>CAZDHR010000175.1:0-13453 GCA_964505295.1 uncultured Planctomycetaceae bacterium | reverse complement strand
GGGTAAATGGCTCGCCGACGCCAAGCGCTGGGCCACCAACGAGGAGGAGGCTCGCCTCTACGAATGGAGCGCCCGCAACCTGATCACGCTCTGGGGCCCGCGCGACAGCATGCTCCACGAGTACGCCCAGCGCCAGTGGTCGGGGCTCATCGGCGGCTTCTACCTGCCGCGTTGGGAGCGGTTCGTCCAACGGCTCCACGAAGCCCTGGCTGCCGGCAAGGCCCGTGCGGTACCTCCGCGTGACCCTCCCCCACAACTCGGCCAACACGGGCCGGCACCTGGTCGAGGTGATGGCGTTCGAGAAGTAGCCGTCCGTCGACGGTCGGGCAGCCTGGCTCCCCCCATCTCCCGAACCAGCCGCTTGCGGCTTCGCCCGGTTCCGCCGGGCATCCTCCGTGGTTACAATAGACCCCGCAGCCGACGGACACCCAGGCATCCCGCGAAGCGGGCGCGAGCCGTCGTGATCCAAGGGGCGTAATCCAGCAGACTCCCGGAGGCCCAAGCGATGACGGGGAAAGGACGAGCACCGACGATCACCTTGACGATAACCTCGCTGACCGTACTTCTGACGATTATCTCGGTCCCTGGTGCGGTCCCCTTCGCCTCGGCGCAAGACCTTGCCGCGGAGTTGAAAACCTACCCGCACCGAGTCATCTACGAGACCTATCAGGACGGCAACTGGGAGCTGTTCGTCGCCCGTGCCGACGGCTCGGAGAAGGTCAACCTCACCCGCACGCCCGACGTGCACGAACTCCATCCCCACGCCTCGCCCGACGGCGCGAAGATCGCTTTCGTGGCCGACGAGGGCGATGGCGAATCGAAGGTTCGGAACGTGTACTGCATGGGCCGCGACGGCACCGATCGGAAGCTGGTGGCCACCAACGCGCGGCAGCAGTGCTGGAACGGCGACGGCACGCTGCTGGCGTATCTCCGAGGCGAGTCCGACCGGTTCACCTACACCGACTACGCCACCAAGGGCGTCTTCATCTACGATCTGGCCACGGGCGAGCACCGGCAGCATCCCAACCGGGAGCTGTATCACCTGTACAACCCCTGCTGGTCGCCCGACGGGAAGTGGTTTATTTCGACGGTGCACGCGGGCATGGGACACCGGCACGCGATCCTCGCGATCGAGGCCGAGGGGCCGGGCGTCTACAACCTGGAAATCCCCGGCTGCCGGCCCGACGTCAGCCCCGACGGGAAGCGGATCGCCTGGGGCCCAGGGGATTTCGCCCTTCGCATCGGCGATCTCGACTTCAGCGGCCCGCAGCCCAAGGTGGTCAATGCCCGCAACGTGGTCACCAGCTCCAAGCCGATGAAGATCTACCACGTCGACTGGTCGCCCGACGGCAAGTACGTCGCCTTCAGCCGCGGCCCGGAGCGGAAGATCATGGGTCGCATCCCGGAGATCGTCGGTGTGCGGGCCAAGGGGTGGGATATCTGCGTGGCCGACGCCGCGGCGACCAACCGCTGGATCGCCGTCACCAACGACGGCCACTGCAACAAAGAGCCCGATTGGATCCCATGAATCGTCAACTCAGAGCCGTAGGGTGCGTGCTTGCACGCACGCGCAAAACGGATGGAGCCCGTAGCATGAACGAAGTCTGTAGGGTGGGTCAAGGCACGAGACCCACGCGAACAGAGCCCAGGCGTGAAGAACGTGGGTCTCGTTCCTCGACCCACCCCAAACGCCCGACCCACCGTCCCCCTCTCCAACTCGCCCTGTTCCTTGCGGCGCTCGCGAGCGTGGCGCTCGGACCGGGTGCATCGGCCGGCGAACTCTTGGAGGAGCTGAGATCGCTTCCCCACAAAATCGTCTACGAGAGCCACCGCGACGGCAACTGGGAGCTGATGATCTGCGGCGCCGACGGCTCCGAGCCGGTCAACCTGACGCGAACTCCGGACGTCAACGAGATCTGCCCGCACGTGTCGCCCGACGCAGCGAGGATCTCGTTTCTGGTCGACGAGGGCGAGGGGGAGTCGCTGGTGCGAAGCGGCTGGTGCATGAATCTCGACGGCACCGATCGCCGGCTGATTGGCGAGAAGGTCCGCTGGACGTGCTGGAGCCCCGATGGGGCTCGCGTCGCCTACACGAAACAGGAGGAGGATAACTTCTCTTACGCCGACGGCACGACCATCGGGCTCTTCTTCTTCGACCCGGTCACCGGCACGCACGCGCAGCACCCGAACGAACAGGTCCGGCACGTCTACAACCTCGGCTGGTCGCCGGACGGCAGATGGATCACGGCCACGGTCCACGCCGGCATGGGATTCCGGCACACGAACCTGGCGATCCGGGCCGACGGCAATGCGGTCGTCGACCTGGGCATCCGCGGCTGCCGGCCCGACGTCAGCCCGGACGGCAAGAGAATCGCCTGGGGCGAAACCGATTGGACGCTCCGCGTGGCCGATCTGGACTTGAGCGGCCCCGAGCCCAAGGTGTCGGGCGTCCGGTCGGTGGTCACGAGCGAGAAGCCGATGATGGTCTATCACGTCGACTGGTCGCCGGACGGCAGGTACGTGGCCTTCAGCCGCGGCACGCACAAGAAGCGGCTGGGCCGCTCCCCGGCGTATCTCGGCATCCAAGGCGAAGGCTGGGACATCTGCGTGGCCGACGCGGCGCAGGAGAACCGCTGGGTGGCCATCACCCGCGACGGCAGGAGCAACAAGGAGCCCGATTGGGTAGCGCAACCGAGGGCCGGCCAATGAGAGAAAACCGTACAATCCTCCCACTTGCCCTGCTTCTCGCGACGTCAGCGAGCCTGGCGGTCGATCGCGCCGCGTGCGCCGACGGGCTCATCGACGAACTGAAGCAGGTTCCCCACAAGATCGTCTACGAGACCTATCGCGACACGAGCTGGGAGTTGTTCCTGGTCCACGCCGACGGCTCCGATTCGGTCAACCTCACGCGGACCGACGACGTGGACGAGCTGTATCCCCACGCCTCACCCGACGGAAGCAGGATCTGTTTCGTCGCCGACGAGGGCGAGGGGACCGGGCGCGTGCGAAGCGTCTACACCATGAACGTCGACGGCACGGGCCGCACGCTGGTCGCCCGCAACGCCCGGCAGCCGTTTTGGAGTCCCGATGGCACGACCATCGCCTACCTGAAAGCGGCGTCGGACAATTTCACGTACTCGTCGATCGCCACCCGGGGCCTCTTCTTCTACGACGTGAAGTCCGGCCAACACAGGCAGCACGCGAACCGGGAAATCTCGCACCTGTTCGGCGTCTGTTGGGCGCCGCCCGGCAAGTGGATCGTGTCGACGATCCACGGCGGGCTGGGATACCGGCACGCGATCGTCGCGATCGAAGCCGACGACACGAGGGTGGTCGATCTGGAAATCCCCGGGTGCCGGCCGGAGGCGAGCCCCGACGGCCGGCGCATCGCGTGGACGCCCTCCGACTGGGCCCTGCGCGTGGCCGATCTGGACGTCACCGGCCCGGAGCCGAAAGTCACCGGCGGGCGCGACGTGGTCACCAGCGAGAAGCCGGTCGAGAAGGTCTACCACGTCGACTGGCCGCCCGACGGGAAGTACGTCGCCTTCGCCCGCGGGCCGGCAACCAAGCGAATGGGCCGGGCCCCGGAAGGCGTGGGCACGCGCGCCCGTGGCTGGAACATCTGCGTGGCCGACGTGACCGCGACCAACCGCTGGGTGGCGATCACGGCCGACGGCCGCTGCAACAAGGAGCCGGACTGGGTGCCGGTGAGGAAGGAAGGGCAATGAGAGAAGCTGGTAGGGTGGGTCGAGGCACGAGACCCACGCGGACAGAGCGCGGGCGTGCAGAACGTGGGTCTCGTGCCTCGACCCACCCTACGCGCCCAACGCGCACTGCCCTTGTTGCTTTGCTCCTGGCAGTTTCGCTGGGCGCTTCGTGTCGGCGAGTCGACGACATGGAGGTTCGCATGATCGACGTCGGCGAGGGGGAACCGGAAACGCCCGAGGTGATCACCACGCCTGGCGGCTTCGAGATGGTGTTGATCGCCGCCGGCAGCTTCCCCATGGGGAGTGCGAGCCGAGAGGACGACGAGGCCCCGGTCCACGAAGTCCGGCTCGACGCGTTCCTCATGGATCGATACGAGGTCACGCAATCGCAATGGGCCCGGCTGGCCGGCCAGAGCGAGTGGCTCGCCGGCGACCCCTCACACTTCAAGGGCCCGAATCGGCCCGTGGAGATGATAAGCTGGGACCTGGCCGCCCTCTACTGCAACGTCCGGTCGCGCGACGAGGGCCTCGAACCGTGCTACGACGAGGAGACCGGCAAGTGCAACTTCGAGGCCGACGGCTATCGGCTGCCCACGGAAGCGGAGTGGGAATACGCCTGCCGGGCGGGGGCCGGCGCCGACTTCCATTTCGGCTCCGACTCGCGGCTTCTCAAGCAGCACGCCTGGTACGCCGAGAACGCGTCGAAGAAGACGCACCCGGTGGGCAAGAAGAAGCCCAACGCCTGGGGCCTCTACGACATGCAGGGCAACGTGGCCGAATGGTGCAACGACTACTACCAGGAGGACTACTACCGAACCAGTCCGGCGGAGAACCCCCGCGGCCCCGAGGACGGCGAGCAATACGTGCTCCGCGGCGGCGCCTGGAACTGCACGGCCGACGCCTGCCGCGCCTCGCGCCGCGTGGGCGAAGACCCCGGATTTGCCGACGCCTGCTTCGCCCGCGACGCCATCGGGTTCCGCTGTGTGCGAAGGGCACCCAACGACTCGGAACAACAAGCCGCGCAAGAGGCGGACGCTGCTCTGCGGCAGGCAGCCCCGCAGGAACAAGCGGACGAGACGGAGGACCACGGAACCAACGGGAACGGCGCCGAGGACGACCCGACAACGCAAGACGCGGAGGAAACCATGCACAGCGAAGCGGAGAAGCCGACCGACCAGGCCAAGGCCAACGACCCGCCCCGCCGCGTGGGCTTCGTCTACGACGACGTCTACCTGGAGCACCAGGCCGGCCCGGGCCACGTGGAGCGACCCGAACGCCTGGAGGCCATTGTCGAGAGGCTCCAAGAATCGGGGCTCCTCGCGCAACTGGTCCGGATCGAGCCGCAGCCGGCGGCCCGGGAGTGGATCGCGACGGTCCATGCGGCCGACTACATCCAACGGCTGGAGAAAAGCTGCGAAGGGGGCGTGCGCTACTTCGACTCGCTCGATACGACCATCTCCGACCGATCGTACGAGGCGGCCCTGGTCGCCGCCGGAGGCGTGCTCGCCGCCGTCGACGCGGTGATGGAGGGCAAGATCCACAGCGCGTTCTGCGCCGTGCGTCCGCCCGGTCACCATGCCCTCGAAGACCGGGCGATGGGCTTCTGCCTGTTCAACAACGTGGCCATCGCCGCCCGCTACCTCCAGAAAAAGCACAAGCTGAAGAAGGTGCTGATCGTCGACTGGGACGTGCACCACGGCAACGGCACGCAGGCGACGTTCTACGACGATCCGACCGTGCTCTACTTCAGCGTGCACCAGTATCCATTTTATCCCGGCAGCGGGGCCGAAGGCGAACGGGGCGACGGCAAGGGACTCGGGCTGACGATCAACGCGCCCTTGCCGGCCGGCTGCGGAGACGACAAGTACATGGAGGTGTTCCAGGAGAGGCTCAAGCCGGCGGCGCTCAAGTTCCAGCCCGACTTCGTGCTCGTCTCCGCCGGGTTCGACGCCCACGAGGATGATCTGTTGGGCGGGATGCGCGTCACCTCGGAAGGATTCGGGCGGCTGACGCGGGTCGTCAAGGAGATTGCCGGCGCGTGCTGCCAGGGCCGGATCGTCTCGATGCTGGAGGGTGGCTACGAGTTGGAAGGTCTGGCCGAGTCGGTCGAGGCCCATCTTCGCGCCCTTGCCGAGTAGACCGGAATGGTAGGGTGGGTCGAGGCACGAGACCCACGCTGTTCGCCCCGCACCGTATCCGCGTGGGTCTCGTGCCTCGACCCACCCTACGGCTTGCCTGAGTTGAGTACTGCCGCCCGATGGTGTTCCACACCTGGAAATTCGCCCTCTTCTTTCTGATCTTCTACCCGGTCTACCTGGCCGTGAAGGGAACCCGGCTGAAGATTCTCTGGCTTCTGGCCGCTTCGTACGTCTTCTACGCTTGCTGGAATCCGCTCTATCTGATCCTGGTTCTGTGGTCCACGTCGGTCGATTTCCTGGCCGTGGTGGGGATGGCCAAGACGCGATGGAAGCGGCCGTGGCTCGTGTTCAGCATCGTCAACAACCTCGGTCTGTTGGGCTTCTTCAAGTACGGCCGGTTCGTCACCGACAACCTGAACGCCCTGCTGGCCTCGCTCAACGTCCCATACGAACTGCCCGCGCCCGGCTTCCTCTTCCCGGTGGGGATCTCGTTTTACGTCTTCCGGTCGATGAGCTACACGATCGACTACTACCGGGGAAACGTCCAGCGAGAGCCGAGCTTTTTCCGATACGCCGCGTTTGTCTCGCTCTTCCCGCAACTGTTGGCGGGGCCGATCGATCGCGCCGGGAGCCTCTTGCCGCAACTGCGCACGACGCCGAGGATCTCCCGGCAAGACGTGGCCGACGGGCTCTCGCTCTTCGTGGTCGGGCTGTTCAAGAAAGTGGCCCTGGCCGACTATCTGGCCATCTACGTCGATCAGGTCTATGCCGTGCCCGGCGAGAGCGAGGCGCCGGCGCTCTTGTTGGCCACGTTCGCCTTCGCCTGGCAGATCTACTTCGATTTCAGCGGCTATACCGACATGGCCCGGGGCATCGCCCGGCTGATGGGCATCCACCTGACGCTCAACTTCAACAACCCCTATCTGGCCACCGGGTTGGGCGACTTCTGGCGGAGGTGGCACATCAGCCTGTCCACGTGGTTCAGGGACTACGTGTACATCCCGCTGGGAGGAAGCCGCAAGGGAACGTTCAACACCTACCGGAACCTGTGTCTGGTGATGGTCATCTCCGGGCTGTGGCATGGGGCGGCGTGGACGTTCGTCCTTTGGGGGGCGGTGCACGCGCTGGGCTATTCGCTCACCCGATCCCTCGAAAGGACCTCGTTCTACAAGCAGCGTGTGCCCAAGCCGGCCAAACAGCTTCTCACGTTTTCCATCGTGAGCTTTGCATGGATCTTCTTCCGCGCGGAGAACATCTCCGATGCGTGGCTCGTGGTGACGAGGATCTGTCGGTTCGGCCTGGCCGATCCCGCCTTTCCGCTCTGGGCCTTGGCCCTGATACTCTCGGTCTGGCTCTACCAGTTCGCCTACGAATCGAGATTCCGGCGAATTCTCGGCATGGCCCCGGTGCGAATCGGGCTCGTCGTTTGCATGGTCTTCTATCTGGCCGTGGTCGGCTCGTCGGGCTCGCAGGAATTCATCTACCTCCAGTTTTGACGCCACTTGCGGCTGAATAATAGCCAACCGAAAAGCATGCAGAAACCCGCTATCCCCAGAGACAACGCGACGGCCGAGGCACCCGATTTCCCCTTCGGCTCCAACGACGTGCGGCTTTCGCCCGGTGAGTGGCTCGTCGCCGCGGTCATTGCCTCGGCGCTGTTGTACTTCGTTCCCGTCCTCTGGGAACGGATCGAGCCGCTCCGCGCGGGGGCCGACTATCGCATCCCCTATCCCCTGGGCAACGACTACTGGACCTACGGGCGCTACTGCGGCGAGGCGTGCCGGCAGCAGAAGACGCTCGTCCTGGGCGACTCGGTGGTTTGGGGGCATTACGTCAAAAACGACGAGACCTTGTCGCACTACCTCAATGAACTGACCGGCGAGGCGCGGTTCGCCAACCTGGGCGTCGATGGGATTCATCCGGCCGCGCTCTCGGGGCTCGTGGCGCACTACGGGCGAGACATCTCGGATCGGGACGTGATCCTCCACGCCAACCTGCTCTGGGTGAGTTCCGAGCGGCACGACTTGCAGGTCACCAAGGAGTTCGCCTTCAATCACCCCACGTTGGTGCCACAGCTTTTCCCCCGCATCCCTTGCTACAAAGCCTCGCTGGAGGAGAGGATCGGAATCAGCGTGGGGCGTGAACTGCCGCTGTTGGGATGGACGGATCACCTGCGGATCGCTTACTACGACGGCAGCGACCTTCCCATGTGGACGATTGAGCATCCCTACGCGAATCCGGCGAGCGTCTTTAACAAGAAAACTCTGGAGTTGCCTTCCCCCGAACCGTCGCCGGAGGCGACGGCCGAGCCCTGGACGGCTCGGGGGATTCCCCCATACAATCCGCCTTGGGTCCCGTTGGAAACGTCGTTTCAATGGGGCCGGTTCCAGCGGACCATCGAGACGCTCCGGCGCCGCGAGAATCGCGTGTTCGTCGTCGTGGGCCCCTTCAACGAGCACATGCTCACCGACGAGAGCCGCACAATCTACCAGAAGCGAAAACAAGAGGCAGCGGCGTGGCTTCGCGAGAACCGGATCCCCCACGCCGTTCCGCCGGCACTGCCCAGCCAGCTCTACGCCGACGCAAGCCACCCGCTGGCCGAAGGCTACCGCACGCTGGCCGAGCAGTTGCTCGCGGAGGAGTCGTTCGTCCGGTTCCTCAAGACCCAATGAGCCGTAGGGTGCGTGCTTGCACGCACGCGCGGAAGTCACACAATCACAGGACGAAACGCCTACGGGCAAACCCTCGCGTCCACCGCGTAGCGAAACGCGTGCGTGCAAGCACGCACCCTACGCCTCTCAGAGGGCAAACCGAGCCAAGAAAGGGAGCATCACGCCAACAGGCGGTGAGCTTCCTGAAGCTTGTCGACGATCGCCAGCCGGTTGGGGCAGGTCTTTTCGCAGATGCCGCACTCGGTGCAGGCGGGGACGCGCTGATCCTCCGCAAGTCCGGCGTAGTACTCCCGGGCGTCCTCCTGGTGGCCGTAGTTCTTGTAGTACATCCGGAAGCGGAGGATATCGGGGATGCGGATGCCCTGGGGGCACGCGGGGAGGCACGTCTCGCACATCCGGCAGTAGTCGTCGGTGCAGGCGGCCGCGTAGTGCTCCAGGAGCCGGTAGTGCATCGCCGTGAGCCGGCCGGTGACCGCCGCGCAGTCCTCGACCACGTCCTGCACCGTGCTCATCCCGACCGCGGCGGCGCACACGTTGGGATTTTTTAGCACCCACATCAAGAACGCCTGGTACAAGTTCTGCTTGCCGAACTCTTCCAGCTCGCGCAAGACCCGGGCGGCCCGGGGGTTGGACATGTCCTTGGCCCAGTTGGGCACGAAGTGGCCGGTCATCGGCTTCATGCAGAGGACGCCCACGTCCTTCTTCTTGCACAGCGCGAACAGGTCCTCGACGCTGTCGCGGTCGAACCGCTCCGTCCACTTGGCCAGGGCCATGTAGTTGTAGGGCTGGAAGACGAAGTCGAGCTTGTCCTGCTCGACCAGCTCCCGGTGGGTGGCCGGCACGTGGCAGCTCAGCCCGATGAAGCGGATCTTGCCCTGCTCGCGGAGCTTGAGGGCCCCTTCGTAGAACGCCTCGTTCCAGCGGCCGTGCGAGAAGTAGCAGTCGATGTGGTCGGTCCGAAATCGCTTGAGGCTCTCTTCGCACCGACCGATGACGGCCTCGGGCGTGTTGCGGGGCGGGTCGGGCGAGGTGAAGATGATCACGCCGTCGCGGCGGCCTTTGAGCGCATTTCCCAGCAGCTCCTCCGTGTCGTGGTAGCCGTACGAGGTAGCCACGAAGTTCCCGCCCAGGTCCAACAGCTTGTGGACGATCGCCGGGATGTCCTCGCGGAACTTGTTGAACCGCACCGGCCCGAACATCCGCGACTTCAGCCCGCTGGCGCAGCCCAGCCCGATCTCCGAGATCATCAGGCCGGTGCGCCCGAAGCGGCGGTATTTCATCTCGCCCTGGGCCGGTCCGGCTGAGGCCGTGTCCTGCGCGCCAGTGAGCGCCGCGCCCACGGCGATGGCGGAGCCCTTTTCCAGGAACCGTCTTCTGGTCACCGGCGATTCTCGACGTTCGCTCATAGCATGTCTCCTTTCGCGGACCGGCTTGGCAAGTGGGAGGTCGCAAGTGGAAGGTGGTGAGTAGCGAGTGGCGAGTGAAGACGTCGGCAAGCTCCACTCACCACTCGCCACTTACCCCAACCTCTGGCCGCCTATCCTGCCGCGCACGCCGGGGCTTGTCAACGAGGATTCGGCCCGGGGCCGGGGGCCTCATGGCGTTGTCGTGGCGGTAGCTCCCGGCGCGAGAGAAAAGCTTGACTCTCCCCCCCGGATCTGGCAACCTGGGACACGTGGAGCAAGGTGTCAGGGGCCTTTCCCCGGAATGGACCGGAGGGGCGTCGCAGAGAGGTTCTCCGACACCTTCTTCCGCGGCCGTGAGTCCCGTTTCTGGAAGGAGAAACACCGTGACTACCAGACCTCATGTTGTGACTGCGCCGGTGCTTGTCTTGACTTGGTTCTTGACCGCTTCGCTCGGCGCAGCGCCCGCCGACGAAACGCCCCCCGTGGAGCCCTTGCTCCGCGTCGTCGACCTCGACGTCGGCGAGCAAGCGGAGGTCGAGCTCTCCAACGGGAAGACTGCCACCGTCAAGCTCCTGGGCTTGGAAGAGATCCGCGACACGTTGCGAAATGCCGTTCGCCAAGCCCGTGTCACCGTCGAGGTGAACGGCCGCGAAGTCACGCTCGTGTCGGCCTACTATCGGCTGCCGGTCACGGTGGGCGACGTTCAGATCGACTGCGCGATCACCAGGGGCTGCGTGCAAGAGGGCAAGAACCCGTGGGAGCTCGACGCCGACGCCCGGCTGCGCCTCTGGCCCGCCGGCTCGCCCTGGATCCGTCCGGGTACGTTCACCTATCCGGCCGCCCAGCGGTGGTTTGCCAGCGACACGCAGATGGCCAACGATCCGGTCTACGTTGACGGCGGCGAGATCCCGGCCAACAAGTCGATCTACTACCACTGGGGCCTGGACATCGGCGGGGCCGAGGCCCTGGTCGAAGTCCAGGCCGCGACCGACGGCGTCGTCCTTTCCGCCGGGAAGGAAGTGACCGAAAGCGCGGAGGATCGATCGCGGATCAGCCCCCGTTACGACGTGATCTACCTCCGCGACACCCGGGGCTGGTACTACCGTTACAGCCACCTCAACTCGATCGAGCCGTGGGTCAAGCCGGGAGCCAAGGTGAAGCAGGGGCAGAAGATCGGCGTCCTGGGCAAGGAGGGTGGCAGCGGCGGCTGGTCGCACCTGCACTTCGACATCAAGGGCCCCCAGCCCAGCGGCCGCTACGGGATCATCGAAGGCTATGCCTTTCTCTGGCAAGCGTATCACGCGGAGCGCGGCACGAAGCTCCAGGCGGTGGCCCGGCCGCATCACGTGACCTGGACGGGCGACGAGGTCACGCTCGACGGCACCCGCTCTTGGAGCTCGAAAGGCCCCGAGCACATCAAGAGCCATCAGTGGACCTTCTGCGACGGCACCACGGCCTCGGGAGCGAGGGTCGCTCGCCGGTACGAGCGATCGGGCGTGTACAGCGAGATCCTCGAAGTGACCGACGACGAAGGCCGCGTCGACTACGACTTCGCCGTGGTCCAGGTGATCGATCGGGACCAGCCCGAGCGGGTGCCGCTGTCGATCCATGCGGTTTATTGGCCCACGTTCGACATCAAGGTGGGCGATCCGGTGACGTTCAAGGTTCGCTCCTTCCGTGTCGGGCCCGACGAAGGACACGAGGTATGGGATTTCGGCGACGGCAGCCCGACCGTCCAGGTGCAGTCCGACGGCAACGCCGTCAAGCTGGCCAAGGACGGGTACGCGGTCACCACGCATCGGTACGGGCAGCCGGGCCATTACCTTGTCTCGGTCGAGCGCACGAACGATCGCGGCCAAACGGCCACGGGCCACCTGCACGTCCGCATCAACCCCAAATGAGGTTCGACGATCGGGGCCCGGCCGCGTGGGGCGCCAAGCCCGGTGGACCCCGGGATTTCCTCGGGTCCTCGGAGTGCCAAACCCTTTTAGAGCACATAGAATCCGCAGATAGCGCACGGTGCCCACCTAGAGCCGGCAAACTCCTTGAGGATTACCCAACCTCCCCCAATTTTGCCGGTTACAATCGCGTTGGGCGACGATAGAATCAGAGGGCGGTAGAAGGAGCATCTTTCCCTCTTTCCCCCAAACGGCGGGTCCGAGCGCCGGGCCGGCTCGGTGCGGAGGAAGTCGCATGCGGCGGCGTGTGGTAGTCACGGGTCTGGGCTGCGTCACCCCATTGGGCGCTGACGTCCGCCAGGTCTGGAACCGGCTGGTCGAAGGCCAATCGGGGGTCGGCCCGATCACGGTGTTCGACGCCAGCCAGTTCCCCGTCCACATCGCCGCCGAGGTCCGCGACTTCGATCTTGCCGAAGTCGGCGAAGCCCCGGAGAATTGGAAGGACCACCCCAGGCAGACCCACTTCGCCGTCTTGTCCGGCAAGAAGGCCGTCCAGAGTGCGGGTTTGGAGACAAACGGCGTCGACCCCCTCCGTTTTGGCGTGTGTCTCGGCTGCGGCGAAACCTACCCCGATTTCGCTCGATTCGGCCGGCTCATGGCCGCGTGCGTAGGGCACGGCCGGTTCGAGTCGGGTACGTTCCTCAGCGAGGCACTTCACGACGGCTACCTCAGCAGCGAGGTCCCCTGGGAGCCCAATCTCCCGGCCTCCTACCTGGCCGGGATCTTCAACGCCCAGGGGCCCAACGCCAACTACACGGCGGCCTGCGTGTCGAGCACCCAGGCCGTGGGGGAAGCCACCGACGTCATCCGCCGCGGCGAGGCCGATCTGATGCTCGCCGGCGGGGCGCACAGCATGATCCATCCGTTCGGCCTCACGGGCTTCCTCCGGCTGGCGGTGCTCAGCGCCCGCAACGATTCCACGGCGATGCGCCCGTTCGATCGTAATCGCGACGGCTTCGTGGTCGGCGAAGGAGGGGCCGTCGTCGTGCTCGAGGAGGTGGAGCATGCCAAGAGACGGGGAGCGGAGATCTGGGGCGAAATCCTTGGCTACGGTTCCTCGCAAAACGCCTTCCGGATCACCGATTCCCACCCGGAAGGACGCGGCATCACCGATTGCCTGCGGGCCGCGCTCTTGCAGGCCCGACTGAACCCGGACCAGATCGACTACATCAACGCCCACGGCACGGGCACGGTGGAGAACGATCGGGTGGAAACCTTGGGTATCAAGAAGGTGTTCGGCGAGCACGCCTACAAGGTGCCCGTCTCCAGCACGAAGAGCATGGTCGGGCACCTGACGACCGGGTGCGGGGCCCTGGAGCTGGTCGTCTGTCTGATGACGCTCCAGAGCGGCGTCGTCCACCCCACCATCAACTACGAAACGCCCGACCCCGACTGCGACCTCGACTACGTGCCCAACGTCGCCCGGGAAGTCTCCTGTCGGCACGTCCTCAGCACCAACTTCGGCTTCGGCGGCCAGAACGCCGCGCTGGTCGTGTCCCGGTGCTGATCGCGCGTAGGCATTCGCCCAACCCGTCTGTTCCCGCGCCCTGGTTCCCAAGCTCCAGCTTGGGA
>CAZDHR010000174.1:0-13501 GCA_964505295.1 uncultured Planctomycetaceae bacterium | reverse complement strand
GCTACGACTGGCCGCTGTTCACGAAAAAAAAGCAACGACCCGACAAAAAGCTAGGCAAAGAGACAAGACTTTTCGCATCGGCTCCGCGATGCGAAAAGTCTTGTCTCTTTTGCCAATATCCGACCTGTCCCGTTTTGCCGGCCCGTTTTCCCGGCCTGACCCCGAGGCCCCCTATTACCCGGCCGTCTTCTTCTTGGCAGGCTTCTTCTGCGACGTCTTCTTCGCCGTCGCTCTTTTGGCGGCCTTCTTCTTGGTGGTCTTCCTCTTCGCCGGCTTCTTCTTGACCGGGGCCTTCTTGGCTGCCTTCTTGCGAGTCGTCCGGCGTGTCGGCGCTCGGGCGGCGCGTTCGGCTAGGAGGTCCAGGGCCCGCTCCAGGGTCACGTCGTCCGGGGTCAGGCCCCGTGGGAGCGAGGCGTTGGTCTGGCCGTCGGTCACGTAGGGGCCGTAGCGGCCGTCGAGCAACTGGACCGGGTCGCCCGTGACCGGGGAGACGTCGAAGACCTTGATCGGCTCTTTGCGCCGGGCGTTGCGGCCGCGCCGCTTGGGTTGGGCCAATAGATCGAGGGCTTGTTGGAGCGTGACGTGCAAGGGAGAGAGGCCGTCGGGCAGGGATCGGGTCTCGTCGCCCCATTTGACGTACGGCCCGAACCGCCCGTTGTGGGCCACGACCTTCTGGCCGTTTTCCGGGTGCTCGCCCAGCTCGCGGGGCAGGGTCAACAGTTTCAAGGCCACTTCCAGGTCGACGTCTTCCGGTTGCATCCCCTTCAGCAACGAGGCATTCTGGGGCTTCTTGTCGCCGTCGGTGGTGCCTCGCTGAACGTACGGTCCGAAGCGGCCCATGCGGAGGAAGACCGGCTCGCCAGAGTCGGGACAGGTGCCCAGCGGCTCCTCGCCCTGGGCCGCTTTGTCCAGCAGCTCCAGGGCGACCTGTAGGGTCAGCTCGTCGGGGGCAAGCCGCTCCGGGATGCTCGCCCGGCGGTCTCCCTGTTCGACAAACGGCCCGTAGCGGCCCACGCGCACGTAGACCTCGGCCGCGGCGTCTCCGTTCCCTTCGGGCTTGCCGACCCGGATGCGACTGACGTTGCGGGCGTCGATCTCGCTGGCCTTGCTCTTCAGGATCTGTTTCAGCCCGTCGTGGTCGTTGCCGAAATAGAACGCCCGAAGATAGTCGACATGGCCCAATTCTCCCCGGCTGATGGCATCCAGATCGTCTTCCATCTCGGCGGTGAACTGGTAGTCGACCAGCTCCGGCAGGTGAATCTCCATCAACTGGCAGACGGCGAAGGCGACCCAGGTGGGCACCAGCACGTTCCCCCGCTTCACCACGTAGTTGCGTGCGAGGATCGTGTCGATGATCGACGCATACGTGCTGGGGCGGCCGATGCCCTCCTCTTCCAGCTTTCGTGTCAGGGCGGCTTCGCTGTATCGCGTGGGCGGCTGCGTGCTGTGGCCTTTCGGCTCCAGCTCGACGCACGTCAGGCTCTCCCCCACGGCAACGGCAGGCAACAAGGTCTCTCGGTCGGCCAACTCGGCCTCCGGATCATCGGACCCTTCCACGTACGCCCGCAGGTACCCCGGAAACTCGACCGAGCGGCCGCCGGCCTGGAAAAGCGCGTCGCCCGCCTCGACCACAATCGCGAGGCGTCGGCCCCGGGCATCGGCCATCTGGCTGGCGACGGTGCGTTTCCAGATCAGGTCGTAAAGCCTGAATTCGTCGGCACTCAGCGAGGAGCGGATGGCCTCGGGGAAGTCGAAGGGGTGCCCGGCCGGGCGGATGGCCTCGTGGGCCTCCTGCGCGTTCTTGACCTTGGTCGCGTAGAGCCGGGGCTTATCGGGCAAGTACTCGGGTCCGTACTGCGACTTGACCAGATCGCGTGCCGTCTGGACGGCGACCGTCGCCAGATTGGTCGAGTCGGTCCGCATGTACGTAATGCGGCCCGTCTCGTAGAGGCTCTGAGCGACCTGCATCGTGTGCCGGGCCGTGAAGCCGTACTTCCGGTTCGCTTCCTGCTGCAAGGTGCTGGTGGTAAACGGAGGGTAGGGCCTCGACGTGTAGGGCTTGTCTTCGACCGAGCGAACCCGGCACCGGCCCCGCTTGACCCGCTCGACCAGCTTCCCGGCCCCGTCCCGGTCCAGTTGCAGCAGGGAAGGGTCTTTTAGCCGGCCCGTGGCAGCATCGAAATCGCGACTGGCGGGGAGCCTGCGACCGCCGACCGAAACCAGGGTCGCCAGGAAGCTCTTCCCGTCGACCTTGGCAAACTTGCCCAAGAGGTCCCAGTAGTTCGCCGCGACGAAAGCCATGCGCTGGCGTTCCCGCGCGACGATCAGCCGCACGGCCACGCTCTGCACCCGCCCCGCCGAGAGCCGTGGACGGACCTTCCGCCACAACAGGGGCGAAACCTCGTAGCCGTAGAGCCGGTCGATGATACGCCGGGCTTCCTGGGCTCGGACGAGGTGCTCGTCGATCTGACGAGGGGCGGAGATCGCCTCCCGGATCGCCTCCTCGGTGATCTCGTGGAAGACCAGGCGGTGCACCGGCACCTTCGGCCGGAGGATCTGACAGAGATGCCAGCTTATCGCCTCGCCCTCGCGGTCTTCGTCGGTTGCCAGGTAGAGATCCTTGGCCTCCTTCAGCAGACTCTTCAACTTGCGGACCTGCTTGGCCTTCTCGCGGGGAATCACGTAAACCGGCTCGAAGTCTTTCTCGACGTTTACGCCAAGGTGGGCCCAGTCCTCCCCCTTGTACTGTTCGGGGATCTCCTTGGCCCCCTGCGGCAGGTCTCGCACGTGCCCGATGCTCGCCGCAATCGTATAGCCGCTCCCCAGAAACCGCCCGATCGTACGAGCCTTGGCCGGCGACTCGACGATCACCAGCGAGGTGCCTTTGCGGGCGTGTGCTTTCTTGGTCATCGTAAAATCGGGTGTATGGAGAATCTGGGCAAGTGTTGTCAATTAGTATCTGCCGCGGCCGCCCCCATTCCTGAATCGACCGGAACGAGGCCGGGCAATCGCTCCATTCGGGCTGATCCTCCGAGGATTCGGGCCCGGAATTGTACTCGGTGCCACCAGCCGCACAATGGGGCAACGCGCAATGGGTCACCGAATTTGGCGGGGCGCCGTCCGTCTGCCGGGCCGTATCCGTAGGGTCGGCATGCCCGGGAAACCCTTTTGGGATTGCATTTACGTCAATCCGTCTTAGAATTGCCGGACTCCGCCCCGGCTTTCGGGCGCGACACCATTAATGCGCGGTGGGCTCGCTTGTCAAGTGGGATTTGTCGGGCGGACCCCCTCCAGAGAAGGGTACGCTGCCATGGCCAGCCCATTCAAGGTATTCCGCAAGAACCAGAAGCTGATGCTCGCCTTCCTGGGTGTGCTGGTGATGGTCGGTTTCGTCATCCTGCCGATTTGGATGCAGGCAATGGGTGTGCGGAGGCAGTCGAACCTCCGCGTGGCCACCACGACCAGATACGGCGACCTCCAGGACACAGACCTCCGCAGCCTGCGGTGGCGGCGCCAGGCGGCGATCCGTCTCTTCCAGGCCCTGGGCCGGGCTCTCATCATGGCCGAAGGGAACCCGATGGCCGTGAGTTACGTGCTCAGCGACATGGCTCCCGACGACGTCAGCCCCACCAGCGACGAGGCTTTGGTCCAAACGTGGTTGCTGGCGCGCCGCGCCGAAGAGCTCGGCTTCGTGGTCGACGAGCGGGGGTTGAAGACCTTTCTCGAAAGCCTAGCGCAGGAACGCATCTCCGAACCACGGTGGGCCGAAATCCTCCAGTCCGCGGGCCTCAGCGCCCAGGACTTGGTGGGCGTGTTGCGCGACGAGATGTTGGCGCTCCGCCTGAAACGGGCTTTCCGTGTCAGCTTGCAAGGCGCTACCCCCGCTCAGCGGTGGGACTACTTCCAACGACTGAATCGCAAGGTGACGATCGAATCGTTGCCCGTGCGGGTCTCCGATTTCATCGATCAGGTCGCCGATCCGGATGAAGCGACGTTGAAGGAGTTCTTCGACCAGCACAAAGCCAAGCTTTCCAACCCGACTTCGCCCGAGCCCGGCTTCCGCGAGCCCGCGAGAATCGCGGTCGAATACCTCAAGGCCGAATACGAGAGCTTCTTCGAGCGGGAGCGGAAGGCGGTTGCTCCGGACGAGGTGACGAAGTACTACGAGGAAAACAAGGAGAGTTACCGGCAAGAGGAGCTGCCCACGTTCTTCGACGAGAAGCCGTCCGAAGGGGAATCCGAGGCGAAGGCCGAAGAGGGAGAGAGCCCCGAGCCGAAGACCCCGATGGCGGAGCCGAAGCCGTCCGCCGGTGAGACGAAGGTCTCGACGGACCATGAGAACGCGACAGCCGCCGAGGCACCGACGGACAGCACCAGCCCCGAGGCCGCGAAAGGTCAAGGCGGAGAACAAGCCACGGAAGCGGCATCTCCAGCCTCGCCTCCTGGCAAGCAGCCCGTCGAAAGCGAACAGAAGCCGGCCGCCACGAAACCGGCGGATGGGCCGGCGCCCGACGCTCCGGACTCCAACGCGGACACCTCGGCTCTCGAGATCACGTCGCCCTTCCGCCTGGCCTCGTTTGCCCAAGAGGCCCCGGAAGAGCCGAAGGCGAGTGAGCCGGAACCGTCTGCCGACGCCTCGGAGGAATCAACCGTCGAGGCCTCTCCGCCGGAGAAGTCGGCCGTCGAGCCACCCGTCAAACCGCCGGCAGCCGATTCGGCCTCTATGGAAACGCCGGCAGCCGAGGCAAGCCCCGCCCAAGAGCCGCCAGCCGAGCCGACGCCCCCGGAGAAGCCGGCCATCGAGGCCAAGGCGCCGGAACAGCCGGCGGTCGAGAAAACGCCAGCCGAAGGACCCGCCCTTGCGGGGGAAGAGGCGACCGGCGCGAAGGGTGAGCCAACGGCGAAGGCCGAGCCGAAAGCCTCCGAGGGCGAGGCCGCCGCGACCGCGAAGCCCGAGTATCTCCCGTTGGAGAAGGTCGAAGACGAGATCCGCGGGAAGATCGCCCGAGACAGAGCCAACGACAAAATCGACAAGGTGCTCAACGACTTGCGGAACGCGCTGTCGCAGTATCACGACAAGCTGGTCCGGTACGAAGTCGACGTCGCGACCAAGAAGGGCGGCGAAGCGCCCAAGCCTCCCGAGAGGGTCGATTTTGCCAAGCTGGCCGAAGAGCACGGCCTGATTGCCCGCCGCACCGGCCTGGTTTCCGCATTAGAGGCCGAGCAGCTCGACATCGGGAAGTCGACGGTGGGAGGGCAAGTCTCGTTCGTCAAATCCGCGTTCGATCTCCCAAACCATCGGCCCCAGGTCTCCCAAGATGCCAACGGCGACCGCTACTTGTTCTGGAGGCTGGAGCAGGTCGAGGAGAGGACCCCGAGTTTCGACGACGAAGGCGTGCGCGAGCGAGTTCTTCGCCGGTGGAAGATGATCGAGGCCCGAAGCCTGGCCATCGAGGCCGCAAAACGCATGGCGGCCGAGGCCCGCGCGGCCGACAAACCGCTCGGCGAGGCCTTTGCCGAGCGGCCCGGGATCACGGTCACCGAATCGGAACCCTTCAGTTGGCTGGACTACGGGGCGATCCCGGCGTGGATGGCCCAGGGACCCCCGAGCCTGAGCGACGTCGCCGGAGTCGAGGCCCCCGGAAACGACTTCATGCAAGCCGTGTTCGACCGGAAGAAGGGGGAGATCGGCACGGCCGTGAATCAGCCGCAGACGGTGGTCTATGTCTTCCGAGTAACCGACAGCAACCCCTTGCCCGATACCCTCTGGCACACGTTCGTCAACGAGACCTACTGGAACTACTTCCGTGCGGCCGATCACGACCGATCGGTGGCGGAACAGGCGTGGCTCGACGGGACCCGTTCGGAGACGGGCTTCCGCTGGGATCCGGAGTACCGGCGCCAGGCGGCCCAGCGTCAAGCCGGCTGAGCGCCCCTCGCGTCGTTGAGAGCCCGCACGCGCCCGGATTCGCGATGGGAATCTCTCCCCATGGCTACGCGAGCCGAAGATGCGACGGATGCGCCCGGGGCGGCTACGCCGCGGCGGCCGGCGGCGTGGGGATCTTCTTGCCCTGGAGCTGATAGACGTACGCCAGCACCTCGGCCACGGCGGCGTACTTCTCGTGAGGGATGGGCCGGTTGACGTCCACCTCGCGATAGAGGGCCTGGGCCAGCGGCTTCTTCTCCACGATCGGGATCCCATGCTCCAGGGCCAAGCGGCGGATCCTCTGTGCAATCACCCCAGCCCCCTTGGCGACCACGATCGGGGCAGCCATCGTCTCCGGCTCGTACTGGACGGCGACGGCCAGCTCCGTCGGGTTGGTGATTACCACGTCGGCCTGGGGCACGGCTTGCGAAAGGCGGTTTAGCGCCAATTGGCGCTGCACCACGCGTCGCCGGGCGATGATCTGCGGGTCACCTTCCAGGTTCTTCATCTCCTCGCGGACTTCCTGGGGCGTCATCTTCAAGTCCTGCTCGTGCTTCCAGCGCTGGAAGCCGTAGTCCAAGATCGCCAGCACCAGCAGGGCCACCCCCACCTTGATCGTGGTCCACATGAGGATTTCCAAGAGATAGACGCCGATCTCCGGCACCGACAGGGCGCTGAGCCCCAGGATCGTTTCCCGCTCGCCGTAGAGCGATACGAAGGCCACCGCCGCGATCACCGCGACCTTGAACAGCCCAAACACGAGCCGGGCAGCGCTGGCGATGGAGAACAGCCGCCCAAAGCCTTTGAGCAGACTCAGTCGCGAGACATCGGGGCTGAGCTTGGTCGGCAGGAAAAGGAACCCGACCTGGGCCAAATTGACGGCGATGGCCGTCAGCATGATCAGCCCGAAAATCGGCAGCAGGCACTTGGCCAATCCCATGACCGTCGTGTTCCACACGACCAGGGCCGAATCGACGTCGGCCACGAGCGAGGCCTCGCCGCCGAGCTGACGGGCGGTGTACCACCCGAGGAAATCGATGAGCTTCTTTCCGGCCATCAGCAGGACCAGAATTCCCACCAGAAGCAGCACGGCGGAGCCCAGGTCCTGGCTGCGGGCGACGTGGCCCTCCTCGCGGGCCTTTTGCCGGCGATGGGGGGTCGCGTCCTGGGACTTGTCACCTTGCTGGTCGGGCATGAATCAGGCAAGCCATTCCGTCTGAAGTGGGACGTGCAGGGCCTCCAGCAGAATCTCCATGGCCGGCTCGAGCTGGTCCTGGAATACCCAGGCAGCGGCTCCCAGCGACAAGCCCAGCACGCCGAAGGTGAGCATGGAGTTCATCCCGAAGCCGACCGCCAGGATGTTCAACTGGGGCAGCGTCCGGCTGATCAGGCCCATCACCAAGGTGGACAACAACAGCGAAGTGACCACCGGCGCGGCTGCCCGAATCGCCAAAACAAAGCTCTGCGTAAGCAGGAGCACGAACGTGTCGGCGATGGAAGTGGGTACGGCGCCGCTGCCCGGCGGTATCGTCCGGAAGGTGTCGAGAAGCCCGGCCATCACGATCCGGTGCCCCCCCATCGTGACGAAGACGGCCAACGTGACCAGGAACATCAACTGCGAGAAGATGGGAATGCTCGTGCCCGACGAAGGATCGACCACGTCGGCCAGGAGCAACCCGCCCATCCGCCCGATCATCTGCCCCGCCAGTTGGATGCCGGAGAATAGGATCACGATGCCCAACCCCAGGCTGAGGCCGATCACCAGCTCGCTGCCGAGGAGCACGAGGTAATTGAGCGTATTGCCCGGGTGTTGAACCGCGACGTCCCATTGCGTGGGCGTGATCAGCGCGGCCAACGCCACGGCCAATAGCGCGCGGACCCGCGCCGGCACCTCCGGCGTGCCGTAAATCGGCGCCGTCATCACCAACCCACTCAACCGCGTGAGAACCAGCGTGAACAAGAGGAACTTCTCGACGTTGATCTGGGCAAGCCAGTCCATGTTGGTCCCAGTGACTCGTTGGTGAGCGCGATGGGGTGAGGGGGTGACGGGGTGAAGGGGTGAAGGAGTGAAGGAGTGGCGGGGTGAAGGGGCGAGGGGGGCACGAGAGCCGCTTGTCACCTTGTCACCGAGTCACCTTGTCACCCAGTCACCTCGTCACCCTGTCACACCGTGGGCGCTACAGCATATCGGGGATGCCCGTGATCAGGTCGCTTGAATACCGAACGATTAGCGTGATTAGCCAGGGGAGCGCGAGGCTGAGGGCCAGGACCATGGCCACGATCTTGGGGACAAAGGAGATCGTCTGCTCCTGGATCTGCGTGAGCGCCTGGAGCAGCCCGATCAACAGGCCGACGACCATCCCGACCACCAGCACCGGCGAACCGATCAGCAGGGCCGTCCAGATGGCCTCGCGGCCGAGTTGGATTGCGTCGTTGGGGTCCATAGGAGTTGGGAGATGGGAGTCAGGAGTTGGGAGTTGGGAGGTTGGGGGTCGGAGTCAAGGAGGAGGGACGGGGGACAGAGGTCACAAGCGCCTCGGGCCAGCCGTCGCTGGCTCCAGGTCCCTGACCCCTGGCCCCTCGAGTCACGTGAACGGCTGGAAGCTCTCCATCAGCATTCCCACCACCAAGTGCCAGCCGTCCAAGAGGACGAACAGGAGAAGCTTGAACGGCAGCGAGATGATCACCGGCGGGAGCATCAGCATGCCCATGGAGACCATCACACTGGCAATCACCATGTCGACAATCAGGAAGGGAAGATAGATCTGGAAGCCGATCAGGAACGCGGTCTTCAGCTCGCTGAGCATGAACGCGGGCAGCAGGACCTGGAGCGGCACGTCGTCCGCGGCGATGCCCTCATCGTCGGGCTCCGGCGGGTCGGGCAGATAGCTCATGAAGAGGTACACGTCGTCGGCGTTGCCACATCGCTCGATCTGGAGGATCATGAACCGCCGGATCGGGACGACTCCGGCCGTCCATGCCTCCTCCAGGCTGATCTCGTGGTTGGTGTAGGGGCGGATGGCCTCGTCGTATACCTGTTTCCACGCCGGGGCCATGATCAGCAAGGTCAGAAACAGGGCCATCGACGTGATCACCTGGCTCGGCGGAAGCTGCTGCGTACCGATGGCCTGACGTAAAAGGCCCAGAACGACCACGATCCGCACGAAGCACGTGGTCATCAGAAGCACCGCCGGGGCCAGGCTGAGCACGGTCAACAGCAGCATCACCTGGAGTGTGGAGCTGAGCCCTTCGGGACTGGCCCACTCTTCAGGTCCCCCGCTGAGACTCTCCGGCACTTGGATGGAAAGCGGCTGGTTGGGCAGGCCCTGGGCCGTCGCCGGACGGAAAAGGCTCAAGCCGACCAAGAGCACCGCGGACCAGGCCAGGAGTCGGCGCAGGCGGCTGGTCCGCCAGCGGGCCAAGGCAGCCTTCTTTCGCGCGGCGAGCGTCGCCGAATCAGACATCGCGGCCCTCCCGTCCCCCATAGCGATTCTCGGGAACTCCGGCATTGGCCAGACGGACGTCGTCGCCGTCCACGGCCGACGGCCCGGACGCGCCGGGCGCGGCAAACTGCTGGAGCACGTGCCGGAAGGCGGCCGTCGCGCTGCCGGGCTGCGCCTGGCGGCAAAGGCCGGCTAGGCGATCGACCTCATCCGGATCGGTGATCTCGGTGAGGGTCTCCACACCCGTCGGACTGAGCGAGACCAGAAGCAGCTTGCTCCCGCAGCGGACCAGGTGGACCTGGGCTTTCCCGGCCAGGGCGGCCCTCCCGAGGACTTCCACCACGTCGCTCGGCAACACCACCGACCCGCCCGGCACCGTGCGGCGCATGGCCCAGGCAACCACCAGAAACAACCCGAGCACGACGCCCAGACTGCCGGCCACCGTGACCCACGACGGCGGGTTTACGGCCCGAGTGACTCCGGTCTTGCCCTTTCGGCCGAATTGCCCGGGCGGGGAAAGACGGAGAGGAACGTCGTCGCCGGGCGGAGGGAGCGTGGCGGGTTTGGCCTCGTCCGGCTGTTTTGCACCGCCGGTGGGACGCCGCTGCCGCTGTCCCGTCTCGGCGGCGTGCTCCGGGGGCGTGGGCGACTCGAAGCCGATCGGCTTGACCTCGCCCGATCTGGGGCCCAACGCCGCGGCCAACTGCCGGCTCAGCGCTTCCAGTGACGGGGCGTCGTCGAGACTTCCGAGCGTCGCGACCGGAGCGCCGGCGGGACCGGTCCGCTGGTCCATCGGTCCGGCCAGACCCACCGAGCCGGCCAGCGCCAGCATCAGTCCGACGATTCCCGCCGTTGGGGGCATCCTTGCACTCCCGCTGGTTTTTTTCTCAAGTCGGCCGCGGCCCGTGGACGATATCGATAACGGGTTGTTAGAAAAAGGTGACAGGCACCTTTTGCCTGAAAGGCCCTTCGGGTGCTTCGCACAAAAGGTGCCTGTCACCTTTTTCCTGCCACACTACTCGAACGCGACGCGATCGGCGGACGCAAGCTCACGCTTGCGCCTGCCCCCCTCTTCCCACGGAAACTTGCCCCCCGGCCGACGGGCATCCTGCCCGTTCGGCGCGAATCAACTCCCGGCGTTTGACCCGGCAATCAACTCGCCCACGCGAACGCAGAAGTTGTCGTTGAGCACCAGCACTTCGCCGCGGGCGATCAAACGTTCGTTGACGTAGATGTCGACTGGATCGCCGGCCAGTTTGTCCAGGGTGACGACCGATCCTTTGCGAAGCTTGAGCACGTCTTCCAGGTACATGTCGGCCCGCCCGAGCTCGATTTTCACGTCGAGCTGGACGTCGCTGATCAGGTCGAGCGAGGCACTCTCGGTCGTGGCGGGCTCGCCCACGAACTCCCGGAACTCGAACGGTGCCACGCCGGGCGGGATGCTCGCGCCGGTTTCCGAGTCGATCGACTCCAGCGCCCTCTCCGCTTGATTGAGCAGATACTCGACGTCGGCCTGGCCCATCGCACCTTCCTCGGCGTCGGACCGCGCCGTGGTCTTGGGGCCTGCGGGAGCCTTTTCTTTCGGGGCGGGCGACGGGGGCGCGGACGAGGACCCGGCGCCGGTCTGGTTGAGCAAGCGGTCGATGTCCTCTTGTTGCAGGCCATCATCCGTGCTATTCGGGTCCGGCGAATCCGAGACCTGGGGCGCCTCGTTCGTCGCGGCCGAGCTGCCGGTCGCGTCTTGCCCCCCCTGGCTCAACAAGGCCTCGATGTCGCCCTGACTGAGCGGGTCGTCGGATGGGGTGTCCGCCTGCGGGGGCCCTTCCCGCGCTTCGTCCGGCGCAGCCTGCTTGGAAGCCTGCCGCTGTTGGAGCAGTTGCTCAATCTCATCCTGGTTGACGAGTTCGTCGGCCATCGGAATCCGTTCCTGGCTTGAGCCTCCAACGTCGTTGGAGGCGTCCCAACCGTAGCCCTATGCCAGTACCAGCAAGGGGATGCTAGCACTGCCGGCTACTGTTCGATGAAGGCGAATTCGCTGAATATGACTGCTTGAAGAAGAGGCTTGCCGAGGATCCGGTTAGTTTTCTCCAAAATCTTCCTTTTGATCAACCCCAACCCGGCGTCGGTGAGCTCCGAAAGCTCGCAGCCACGGACGGTCACGATCACCTGGTCGCGGAAGCGGTGGGTGCTCTCTTGCCACGCCAGGTCGAACTTCTCCTGGTCGTCGGGATGGATGGTTCCGTACAGGTGGAAGTCGATCCGCAGCGTCGTGTTGGAGCGCGGCTGAAAAGACACGACGTGGAACTCTCCCAGGTCGACCTCCATCTGCTCTTCCAGGTCTGCGTCGGCTTGCTCTTCCGCCGGCAATAGCCCGTCGGCCTCCAAATCCGTGGTGACCACTCCGGCCATGGCCGCGGTTTGTGAAGGGCTGGGGATGACCAGGTAGGCGACCAGGCACTCCACGGCCACGACACCCCCGACGAACGTCAAGACGGAGAGTCTGGACAGGATCGACGATCGGGCTTCAACCGGAGCCGTTGCGTGCTCGGCCGCATCTTGTTCCAGCGCGGGTGCGACTTGCTCGGCCATAGGATCGAGATAACGATTCAAAGGAAGTGCCTGACCACACCTTGTGGGGGCACGTTAACCGACTCGGGATGGGGCTTCTGTGGATAGTCCATTGTCGTGTGGCTGGCATCTGCGCGAGCTCGCCGGTCGGCCGACGAGGTGCCTGGCGGATAGCCCGCAATCTCCCTTACTTACATATATAGCCCAGTTTTTCTGTTTGGCCCCACGAAGTAGCCCAGCAAATTCTGCCAGACGAAATCGGGAGGCGAATCGCAAAACGCTTTGCTGCAAGGACTTATGTACTTTGGGCCGTAACCATTCGTCCAATCCGTCAGAGCGAACTCCCCTGGTTCCCAAGCTCCAGCTTGGGAACCTTGCGATTCGGGGCGACTAACGGGCAAACGTCAGTTCCCAAGCTGGAGCTTGGGAACCAGCGTGCGGGAACAGACGGGTTGGGCGAATGTTTACTTTGGGCCGTCGTTAGGGGGTGTCCTCCGTTGTGCCTGGTTTCTGTCGCCCCGTCTCGGTTCCTTCGAGGTCCTCGGTCAGCGTGTCGAGCATGAAGATCTCGACCCTCGCGTTCTTCTTTCGCAGCATCTCGTCGTAGCCGAGATGGAGCGGCTCGCTATCGCCGGCCACGCCGAGTTGGATCCGCTTGGGATCGACTCCTAACTGGACGAGATAGTCCATCACCTTGGAACATCGGGCGTAGGCCAAGTCCCAGTGATTTCGGTAGGGGGAGCCAAGCCCGAGGGGCCGCGTCGACGTATGGCCGCGGATCTCGATTTTCTGTGGCTTCCCGCCGATGACGCGGGCGATGGCCTGAAGCGTTTTGCGGTACTTTTCGGTCAGCCGGCTGCTTCCCTCTTCGAAGAAGAGGACACCTCCCTGCGTGGAATCGTCGGACGGTCGGATTGCCGCGACGCGTGGGTGGTCGCCCACGGGCGCCTGGACCTTGTCGCCGCCGTTCATGGTGTTCTGCCGCTTGGCCCGTCCCAGGCTGGGTAGCCGGTTCAGGGCGGAGGTGGTGGCGGGGAGCCGGCCGGGCATGAGGCTCAAGGCCGCCGTTTCGTTGCCGAACTGCCGGCGGAGCGACTCGATCAGAGCGATGCTTTCCTCTTGCTTGATTTCGCTCATGGAAAACAACAACACGAAGAAGGTGAGCAGCAGCGACATCATGTCGCCGAAAGTGACCACCCATTCCGCAATCCCCGCTTCTGCTTCCTCTTCGATCGCCATCAGATCAGGCAGCCTCCTGGGTCTTGGCCCTCAGTTTCGGCGGCACGAAGGTGGTGAGCTTCTGCTGGATGACGCGGGGGTTCTCGCCCGACTGAATGGCCATGATCCCGCGGACCACCACTTCCATGACCAAGAGCTCGGATTTATTGATCAGGGCCAGCTTTTCGGCACACGGCAATAAGAACACGTTGGCCGCGATGGCCCCGTAGAGGGTGGTAATCAGGGCCACGGCCATCCCGGGGCCGAGGGCATCGGGGTCACTGAGGTTTCCGAGCATGATGACCAACCCCATGAGGGTTCCAATCATGCCGAATGCCGGGGCAAA
>CAZDHR010000173.1:0-13561 GCA_964505295.1 uncultured Planctomycetaceae bacterium | reverse complement strand
CCGACGTGCGAGAAGCTGGTCGAACCGGTCGTCCCCGACGCGCTGCCCGGCTCGATGCTCGGCAGGGGAAGCACCCGCGGAGGTTCCGCGCGTTGCCCATTGGCGGCAAGGCGGTGTATCTGGAGCTGGACGTGCCTCGGGTGGAGTGTCGGCAGTGCGGGGCCGTGCGGCAGGTGAGGATCGGTCTTGCCGATCCGCGTGTCAGCTACACGAGGGCCTTCGAGCGATGCGCCCTGGACTTGTCGAAGTCGATGACGATCAAGGATGTGGCCACATCTCGGGGGGCCGACGGTATCCGCCCTTGCTGCCGGTCTCCCGTTTTCCTCGTCCCGTGCTCACCAGCTCTCGTGCCGAATTGTGATGTCTCCCGGTTGATGTCATATTATGGCCAATCGCCACCGGCCAGACTGGCCAGAGTATGGGCGTCGGGTTCCGCAGGGATGGAGCGATCTTGTGAGTACACCTCGGGCGATCGTGGTCATTCTCTCCGGTGTGCTGCTGGTCTATCTGACGGGCTGGTACGTGGCGAGCCATCGGCAGACGGATCGCGAGACGATCTACATCAAGATCGCCTACGGCAACCAGCCGGGCGAGCCGGTGGACCTCGCCGCCCGCGAGTGGGCCCGGCTGGCACGCCAACGGAGCGGCGGGCGCGTGGTCCTACAACTGTTCCCCTCCAATCAGCTCGGGTCGCAGAAAGACGTGACCGAGCAGGCGATGATGGGCGGAAACGTCTTCCACATCACCGATCCATCGTTCCTGATGGACCTTGTGCCCGACATGGGCATCCTCGCCGGGCCGTTCCTGTGCGACTCGTACGACGAGATCCTCAATCTGACCGAGACCGACTGGTGGAGGGGGCTGGAGGACGAACTGCGTCTGCGAGGTCTGCGGGTCGTGGCCGGCAACTGGCTCTACGGCACCCGACACACCTTGGCCAAGCGGCCGGTACACACGCCCGAAGAGTTCCGCGGGATGAAGATCCGCTGCCCGAACGCCGACATGATGATCCGGGCGATCGAGGGCATGGGGGCGACTCCCGCCCCGATGGCGTTTAGCGACCTTTATCCGGCCCTGGCTCAGGGCGTGGTCGACGGGGCTGAGAACCCCTTGCCCGTGCTGTACGCGGCCAAGCTCCACGAGCAAGCCAAGTACTGTCCGCTGACCGGCCACATCCTGATGGTCAGCCAGTTCGTCGGTGGCGAGCGGTTCCTGGCGGCGCTGCCCGAGGACGTGCAGAACCTGCTTGCGAAAACCGGCCGGGAGGCGGGGCTCACCATGAACGAGCTGATCGTCAAGGCGGAGGCCCAAGCGGTGGAACAGCTTGAGGCGGAAGGCGTCACCTTCAACGAAGTGGACAGGGCGGCCTTCAAGCGGGCCGCGCGCGGTGTGTATGATCGCTTTCCCCTCTGGACGCCCGGACTGTACGACCGGGTCCAGGGGCTGCTCGACGAATACCGCCGGGGGCACGGCGCCGAATCGGGGCAGCCCCTCGGAGACGCGGTCGGGAGACCGCGCCCCAACAACGACTCTAGCGAGGCCTGCCGCCGCAACCAACGCCCGCCGACGGCCGTCGGCGGGCGTTACCGCTGACCCTGCGGAACAACGGACGACATGATGAACCGACTCAAACGGACACTGAGCCACCTCGACGACCACCTGGCCGTGGTCACGCTCGTGGTCATCATTCTGATTACTGTAGCCGGGGTGTTCATGCGGTACGTGGTCGGCGACCCGTTCAAGTGGACCGAGGAGGTGTCCAAGGCGCTGGTCGTCTGGTTCACGTTCCTGGGAGCGAGCACGCTGATGCGGAGCGACGAGCATATCAGCATCGACGTGCTGGTCCGCCGGCTCCCGCCAAGGCTGCGGTACGCGATGCGGCTGTTCCGGATGGTCGTGATGACCACGGTCCTGGTGTTCCTGGCCGTTTGGGGAACGAAACTGCTGCTGATCGCCTGGTACAAGATCACGCCCATCCTGCACGTCCGCTATACGTTCATCGACCTGATCGTGCCGGCGACGGCGGCGGCCATGCTCGTCCACCTGTTCCGCGCCTTCCACCGGTGGAACACGGCCGGCCCAGGTGATGGCGACGCGGACGGCGACGCGGGAGGAGACCGCCGCCGATGAGCGAAGGCGTCTGGATCGCGCTGGTGGTGATGCTGCTGTTGTTCCTGGCGGACGTGCCCATCGCCTTCTCCCTGATCCTGAGCACGCTCTCGTACTTCGTCGTCGCCAGCGATCTGCCGCTGATTGCCGTGGTGCAGCGCCTGGTGGGAGGGCTGGAGTCGGTGCCGTTGTTGTGCATCCCGTTCTTCATCACCGCGGGCGTGTTCATGAACTACACGGGGATCAGCCGCCGGCTGGTGGCCTTCGCCGAGGTGCTTACCGGCCATCTGCCCGGCGGGCTGGCCCAGGTGAACGTGGTCCTCTCGACGCTGATGGGCGGGCTGTCGGGGTCGAACCTCGCCGACGCCGCGATGCAGTCCAAGATCCTCGTGCCGGAGATGGTCAAGCGGGGCTATAGCCCGGCCTTCGCCGCCGCGGTGACCGCCGCCTCGTCCCTGATCACCCCGATCATCCCGCCCGGAATCGCGCTGATCATCTATGGGTACGTGGGGAACGTGTCGATCGGGCGGCTGTTCCTGGCCGGCGTGATCCCCGGCGTGCTCACGTGTCTGGTGCTGATGGTCTCGGTGCACGTGATGTCGGTCCGGCGCGGCTACCGGCCCACGCGCCCGCGGCGGGCCAGGGTTGGCGAGGTCCTCCGCAGCGGGCGCACCGCCCTGCTGGCTTTGGCCCTGCCGTTGGTGATCATCGTCGGCATCCGCTTCGGCATGTTCACCCCGACCGAGGCCGGCTCCGTCGCCGTGGTCTACGCCTTCGTCCTGGGCGCCCTCGTCTATCGGGAGATGAAGGGCTCGGAGCTGAAGAAGGCTCTCGTCGAGTCGGTGGCCGCCACGGCCAACATCATGCTGATCATCGCCGCCGCCTCGGGGTTCTCCAAAGTGCTCACCTGGGAACGGGTTCCCCACGTGATCACCGAAGCGGTGACCGGCGTGGTCTCGGGCCCGGCCACGTTTCTCCTGCTCGCCAACGTCTTCCTGCTCATCCTGGGCATGTTCCTGGAAGGGAACGCTGCGCTAATCGTGCTGACACCCATCCTCATCCCGGTGGCGAAGGCTTTTGGAATTGACCCGGTTCACTTCGGCATCGTGTTCATCTTTAACCTGAGCATCGGGACGATTACTCCGCCCATGGGCACGGTGATGTTCACCACCTGCTCGATCACGGGGGTGAAGATCGACGAATTCCTTCGGCAGGCCGTGCCGTTCTGGATTGCGCTTGTGGTTTGTCTGCTGATGATCACCTACGTCCCGGCTGTTTCCCTCTGGCTGCCGCGCCTGGTGTACGGCAATTGATAAGTCGTACGGTCAAGACACTGGAACGAAGCTCAAGCCCATTGAGGACTCGCGTTGGAAGGCCGTCAGCCGGACGAATCTCGGTCGAGCCGAGGTGCGGTTGGAGCATCGGCGTGGCGGCGGCGCCGTTGAAGAGCGATTTCGGCCGCGAGCGGTGGACGCAGCTCAACCTCGACGGGCCGATCCTCGAGCCCGAGTTGCCGTGGGAGGGTTGCTGCATCGAAGCGGCGGCCATGGCGCGACACGACGGGCGTCTCTACATGTTCTATGCCGGAAGCTACAACAACGCGCCCCAGCAGGTCGGCGTGGCCGCGAGCGACGACGGCGTCCATTTCGCCCGGCTGTTCGACGAGCCGCTGCTCCCCGCCGGGCCGCCGGGGTCGTGGAACTCCAGCGAGTCGGGCCATCCGTTCCTCTTCCAGGACGACGACGGCCGCGACTACCTGTTCTACCAGGGCAACAACGACAAGGGCCGCACGTGGTATCTCTCGGTCGTGCCGATCGACTGGCAGGACGGCAAGCCCGTGCCGGCGCCCGAGAAGTTGCTGGCCTCGATTCGCAGGCAGTATCAGGAGCGTCTGGCCAAGACGCTCAAGCAGCGCGGCCTAAAGCGGCCCGAGGAACTGTACGGCTACTGGCGTCGCACGCTCAAGCCGACGGGGCGGTGAGTCGCCGATCGGGAGGGGAGGTTGGGGAATGGGGTTCCCGCACGCCGCGGACGATTTCCCGACGTGGGGCACGTCTCCGGCGTACCAACAGCCCTCGCGCGGACGCCGAAACCGGTCGGCTTCAGCCGGACTTCTCGACAAAGGGTGCAGACTCGTAGGGTGCGTGAAACGCACCATTGTCTCCGGGCCAGTCTCCGGGCCAGGCAAATATGGTGCGTTTCACGCACCCTACGCGTCTCCCGGCCTCTGCGGACGCTTCCTTACAGCGACAGCACGAACTCGACCAGGTCGTCGATTTCCTGCTCGCTCAGGTCGTCACTGTCGCCGCGTGGGAGGCCGTGCGTGCCCTCGACGAACAGATCCTTCATCGTCTTGTAGCGGCCGTCGTGCAGGTAGGGGGCGGTTCGCCAGACTTCGACGAGCGTGGGCGTGTCGAAGTGCTTGGTCCGCTCGTGGGGGGTCCGCGTGCCGACGTTGTGCATCTTCATGTCGGTATACCGCGGCGCCGGATGGCACCGGTGGCAGCCGATGCGCTCGCTGTGGAACAGCTCCCGGCCTCGCTCGGCCGCCGGGCTGAGCCGGCCGTCGACGAGGTGCGGGCTGGGCACCGGGCGGAGCGATCGGAGATACGCGTCGACGGCGACCGCCTCCTCCTCGGGCCGATCGGCGAAGAGGATGTGCTCGAAGCCGGATCGCACGGCCACCTCGGCCGACGCGCGAACCCCTTCCGCCATCGACGGCGGGGTCTGGTGCGCAAGCAGCATGCTCTTGGTGTTCTTGAAATTGCCCTGGCCGTCGTTCATCAGGTCCCAGTTCAGGCCGTCCGTTCGGCCGTCCGGGTGACAGCTCGCACAGCTCACCCACTGCTGGTAGCAGAGGGTGGCGTCGTGGAAGAGCAATTCGCCGCGTCGCTGGGGGGTCAGTCGCGGCGCGGGGCCGAGGGCGATCGTGTCGATCGAGACGCCGCCGGCCGTGTCCCGATCGACCACGGCCACCGTGTCGCTGAAGTATTGGGCGACGTAGACCTTCGACCCGGCCACGGCCAGCCCGCGCGGGCCGTTGCCCGGCAGCGTGACGCGCCGCCACAGGCTCTCGCCCAGGCTGAGATAGATGGGCCAGACGGCCATCATCGGCTGCATGGTTTGCCGGGCGAACTCACCCAGCAAGTCGGACGCGCCGATGGTCGCAAGCTCGTGCGTGCCGGCCACGCTGACGCAGACCGATTCGCCGTCCGCCGTCCACGTGACGTCGTAGGGATTGCCCGCAGCCATGTCGTAGTAGTCCAACCCGATCGTGCTGATCACCTGCCGCTTTTCGACGTCGATGATGCTAACCACGTTGGTGTTGATCCAGCCGGTGTCGACGCGAAAGGGCGTCATATCGAAGTTGGAGAGGAGGTGCGTCACCAGCGCGTGCTTGCCGTCGGGCGAGACGCACAGCCCGCGTAGGCCATTGGCGCCGTGGCGGAGCGGAATCGCGCCGGTCTCGAGCGTGCGCGCGTCGATGACCGTCACGACGGGCGTCACGTCGAAGCTCAGCGTGTTGTTGGTCCGCGCGTCGGGCAAGTGGTTGGCCACCAGCACCGCGCGGCCGTCGGGCGTGACGGCCGCGGCGATCGGCTCCCGAACGGCCGCCACGCGGGCCACTTCCTTGCCGGCCGCCAGGTCGATCACCGACACGTCGCCCGAAAACCGATTGCAGACGTAGAGCCGCTTGCCATCCGGGCTGATCGCGGGGCTCATCGCGGTGTGTCCGGCAGGGATCGCGGCGATCCGGTCGCCCGAGACCGCATCGAGCACGACGACCGTGCTCCGGGGCGCCGCGCACGTGACGATCAGCTTCGTTCCGTCGGGGCTGAGCGCGAGGCCGGTTGGCTCGGCGGGCATGGCGATCCGCCGGGTGACCTTGGCGCCGGGCAGCTCGACCCACGCCACCTGGCGTGCGTCGGCGCAGGCCACGTAGAGAGTGTCGGCATCTTTCGACGCGGCCAGGGCGCACGGTCCCAGATACTCTCCGGACTCCCCGGCGGCGTGGGCAGCCGGCGTCGTCCCGTCCGAGACGGCAAGCCGGAGAATCAGCAGGCCGATCACCGGGGCGATCTTGCGAAACCGTCTCGGCATACCGCGAAAACCCGAAAACCTTGGATCTGTGCCAACCTGCACCGATTCCCCGACGTCCGGCTGCACGAAGAACCGGGGGTACCCCTTGCAGTGTATCCAGGCGGACCCAACTTGGGAATACCGTTAGGGCCTGCCCAGGGCGTGGTGACGTCGCCAAACGCGCCCTTCGCCGGCTCAGGGCGTGCCACCCGAAAGCCCCTCGACTCGATCCCTGCCCCGCTCTCCGCCCCGTGAAAGGGGGGCACCGCCCGGCCCCTTGACGTGCCGCACGGGGTTGCCTACCAATAAAGGTTGAATCGCCGGACGGTCAGGTTGCTCTGTCACACCGCAAGAAATCAGGAGGAGTCGAGCATGGGGGGACTCTACGGCGTCGCTTCAAGGGAAGATTGCGTCACCGACTTATTCTACGGCACCGATTATCATTCCCACCTCGGTACCGTGCGCGGGGGGCTCGTCGTCAAAAACGACCAGGGTTTCACGCGATTCATCAAAGACATCACCAACGCCCAGTTCCGCAGCAAGTTCGAGAACGATCTGGACAAGCTGCACGGCACGACCGGAATCGGCGTGATCAGCGACTACGACGATCAGCCGTTGATCATCGGCTCGCACCTGGGGACGTACGCGCTCGTGACCGTCGGGCGGATCGACAACCTCGACGCGCTGACCGAGGAGATCCACCGCAACCGCACCGCCCATTTCTCGGAAATGAGCGGCGAGGCCGTCAACCCCACGGAGCTGGTCGCCACGCTGATCAACCGGGAAACCAGCTTCGAGGACGGGATCCGACACGTCCAGGAGGTCGTCGAAGGGTCCTGCTCGCTGTTGCTTCTGACCGACGGGTGCATCTACGCCGCCCGCGACCGCCTCGGACGCACGCCCGTGGTCGTCGGCCGCAAGAAGGACGCCCACGCGGTCACGCTCGAGACGTGCGCGTTGTCGAATCTCGACTACGAGATCGAGCGATACCTGGGGCCGGGCGAGATCGTGCGAATCACCCCCGACGAGGCCGAAACGCTCCAGCCACCCGGCGACCGGATGCAGATCTGCTCCTTCCTCTGGGTCTACTACGGCTATCCGGCGTCGAACTACGAAGGGATCAACGTGGAGGTCGTGCGCAACCGCTGCGGACGGGCCCTGGCCCGGGGCGACGACGTGGAGGTCGACCTCGTCGCCGGCATCCCCGACTCGGGCACCGGGCACGCGATCGGCTACGCCAACGAAGCGGGCGTTCCGTACGGGCGCCCGTTTGTCAAATACACCCCCACGTGGCCGCGGAGCTTCATGCCCCAGGACCAGCGGATTCGCGACCTGGTCGCCCGGATGAAGCTGATCCCCATCCCCGAGCTGATCCGGGGCCAGCGGGTGCTGTTCTGCGAAGACTCGATCGTCCGCGGCACGCAACTGAAGGACACGATCCAGCGGCTCTACGACTGCGGGGCCAAGGAGGTCCACATGCGGCCTGCCTGCCCCCCGCTGATCCACGGCTGCAAGTTCCTCAATTTCTCCCGCAACAAGACGGTGCTCGACCTGGCCGGGCGTCGGGCGATCAAGGAGCTGGGCGAGACCGAAGAGCATCTCGACGAGTACGCCGACGCAACGTCGGCCCGCTACGCCGCCATGGTCGAGCGCGTGCGCCAGCGCCTCGGGCTGACGACCCTTGAATACCAGAAGCTGGGCGACTTGGTCGCGGCGATCGGTCTCTCGAAGGAGAAGCTCTGCACCTACTGTTGGGACGAAGCGGAAGTCTGCCCGACCTGTCCGGTCCGGGCCGCGCGAGAGGAGGGCATGCCCGTTCGCCCCAAGTGACTCCGGCGAGAGCCTGCGATGACACCCGAGGAGATCACCGACCGGATCGTGTTCATCCTCCGGCATGATATGCCCCAGTGGTAATCTCATCGCCTGCCACTATCGACCGCGCCTGCTGTTGCCAGATTTCTTCGTTGCCCCACATCGACTTGAAGAAGAAGTACAACAACTGGCGTTGGAGTGCGGCGTCGAATCGAACGTACGCCGGTCGCCAACCTCAGCCCCTACGCCCGCCCCGAGCGGGAGCGGTGGGCCAGGCTGGTCGGCGGGCGCGTCGGGGCCGAGGCGGTCAAGGCGTTTCTCTCGATGGAGCCGGGCACGCTGGCCCCGCTCGGCGCCAAGGTGAAGACCTGGCAGAGCGAGCGCCGCGTGCCGAGCCCCGAGCGCGTCAAGCGGTGCTTGGAGCTGGTCCAAAAGGACCCGAAGGAGGTGGGGGCCACCGAATGGACCTTCGCCAAGGAGATCGTGCTTTTGGACTACGAGCTGTCGAAGCAGAAGCTCAAGGAGGTGGAGGTCCAGGCGATCCAAGTCGGGCCGGCCGTGTTCTGTGCCAATCCTGCCGAGGCGTTCTGCCAGATCGGGCTGGACATCAAGGCGGGAAGCGCCTTCCCGTTCACCTTCCCCGTGGAGCTGGCCAACGGCTGCATCGGCTACGTGCCCACCCAAGAGGCCCTCGGCCCGCACGGCGGCGGCTACGAGACGCGGATCACCAGCTTCAGCAACCTGGAGCCGGGCGCCGCGCAGAAGATTGTCGACGCGACGTTGGAGCTGGTGGGCAAAATGACCCCCGGCGAAGCTCCCACTCCGCCCGCCGCCCCGGCCTTCCGCGGCGAAGGCTGGTCGTACGGCAACGCGCCGCCGGAATTGGAATAGCGGGAACGGAGCCCCGCAGAGCCGCTTGCGGCTTCGCCCCGATGGGACGCGACCCCCTTCCCACTCCGAACGCGGGCGATCTCGCGTTCGTCCCCACCATGCTCGCCGCCGACGCTACAGCTCGTCCGGCTCGTCGTCCGGGCGGGGCGGCACGGGCATGCCTTTGCCGTTGTAGCGGACAACGGCGAAGACGAGCGGCTCGTCGCCCGTGTTCACCAGCCCGTGATACACCCACGGCTCGACGTAGAGCACGTCGCCCTTCTCGGCCGGCGACTCCTTGCCGTCCAGCGACCAGGTGCCCGAGCCTTGGACGAGAATCAGGTATTCCTCGTGCGGGTGCCGGTGGGCCCGATGCACGGCCTTGCCCGGCTCGACCACGGCGGCGGCCACCAGGACGTCCTTGGTGGCCGACGTCTCGCCGGTGAAGTAGAACCGCATCTCGCCCCAGTCGGCCACGCGGGATCGCGCTTCCTCCCAGCCGACGATCTGGGACTTAAGCGGCTCGGGGTTTGCGCTCTGGGCTACGGTGGGACATCGGATCAGAAGACAGGCGGCCAGGGCGGCGCCGCAAAACACGAACACCACGATCAGCCTTTTTGGATTGGCGGACATGAACACCTCCGGTTTTGGACTGGGGCTTGCACGGGCCGGTCGCCGCGACCGGCAGGGGCCATTGTCCAAGAGTACCGGCGGAATATCCGCGGGTCAACGATCGCTCCCCGCGTGCCGCTTCACGCCAGGGCGTCCAGGCCCGCGGAGTCGGGGTCCGTTTGAATCGCCTCGAACTTCTCCAGCCACGCGAGGCGACGCTGGGCCGAGACCGCCTGGGGCAATGCGTCGGCCGCCACCGAGCCGTCGCCACCGGCGGGGTCGTCGAGCGGCCCGCACAGCTCGCGGAGCCGGTCGACGTAGAAATCGACCAGGTTCAACGTCTCGTCGGGATCGACGCCCTGGAGGTCCAGATCGATGCGAATCTGGGAAAGATCCTGGAACTCCCGGTCGGAGAGCGCCCCGGCCTCGTGCAGTTTGCCGATCATCTCGGAGAACTCGCGGGGCGAGATGTTCGTGACGTCGTACTCGGCGACGATTTCTCGAAGCACCGACGTAGCACCCGCCGAGGCAGCGGTCGCTGCTGTTCCCGATGGCTGGCCTTGGACCGTCTCTTGCGATTGGCCGGACTTACCCAACTGTCTCAAGGCGGAAGAGACGAATTTCCCGGCGGTCAAGATCCCGGCGATTTCCATCGGGGCGGACTCCTGGTTGACAGGGAGGACTACGGTACTTGGTTTCCGGAACTTGCTGCCAATGAGTCAAGTTTGTGGGGTTCAGGGTTCGGGGTTCAGGATTTGCGTGCATAGGTGGAACTCCAAGTCCTGAACCCCGAACCCTGACCACTCGACTCTCGCCTCGGTCTGACGCCCAGCCTCGCTGGAGTCCTGGACCGTGATGATGCGCGCATCTTGCGGGGCACGTGGGCAACGCGCCCCACGTTAGACTTGAAGCAAGCGGCTGGACCAGGCGAAGCAAACGCCGCGCCACTTTGCACGCTCGCCGGAGGCGAGGGCAGGCCGGCGATCTCAACCTTTTGCCGGGCAAGGGGTTGTGTTGCAGCCTTGCATCGCCACGTTGCCTCCAGCGTAGCCTTCGAAGTGCCGAGGACTATCGGGCGCTCGAGCGTTCCTTGCCGGTCCGACGCGCAGAATCGGCCGCTACGTGCCCACCTCACTTGGCCGGTTTGGTGAACTCCGCCCGGTAGACCGGCTCACCGTGGAGCCGCGTGCGGCGCTCGAAGTGGGTACGGTAGTCCATGTCGTGCTCGGCCGGCGACTCGGGGACTTCGTGCGGCCCGTCCAGGCCGGTGTGGTCGGCCAGCGTCCGGAGCGTGGCGTGGAAGTACTCCTCGACGTCGGTCCAGAAGTGGAGTCGTGCGCCGGGCCGGAGCGTCCGCTCGACGTGGCGAACCAGCGACGCCCGCATCAGACGCCGCTTCTCGTGCCGCTTCTTCCACCAGGGATCGGGGAAGTAGACGTGGACGGCGGCGAGGCACGCGTCGGGCAACCGCTCGTCGAACACCCGGGCGGCGTCGGCGATCACCACCACGGCGTTGGGGATCGCCCGCTTGACCAACCCGGCGGCGGCGAACCGGGCATACTTCGGGCCGATCTCGATGCCCAGGAAGTCGACGTCCGGTCGCTCGACCGCGGCCGAGCGCAGGAACAGCCCTTTCCCCGATCCGACCTCGACCTCCAACGGTGCCCGACGGCCGAACAGCACCTCGGCGTCCCAGGGGCGGGGCAGCTCGTCGAACGTCTTCAAATGACGCGACAGATCGAGCCGCGGGTCGATTCTGCGGAGCGCTCGGCGACCCATGAGGAAGGCTTCAGGGTTTGGGGATCAGGGTCCAGGACTCCTGGACAGAGGCGAAGTCCGAACGCTTGGCCACTGGCCATGCGAGTGTCTGCACGGCTAGAAGCGGTGGTCGTAGGGCGGGCGGTAGTCGTCCGACTGACCGAAGCCGGAGAACTCAGACGAGTCGGAGGGCCACTCGTCGTCGGCTGGCCCCGCCAGGGAACTCAAAAAGGGCATCAGGACCAGTCCGGCCAGGAAGCCCCCGACGTGGGCCCACCAGGCCACCCCGCCGCTCACCTCCAGGTTGGCGGCATGGGTCGCCGAAACCAGTTGGGCCAGGAACCACACTCCCAGCACGAGCAGTGCGGGCAAGTCGATCACGGTGATGATCACGAACAGGAACACCAGGCTTTTCACCCTCGCCCACGGCCAGGTGATGGCGTAGGCGCCCAACATCGTGGCCACCGCGCCGCTGGCGCCGATCACCGGGGTCGTGCTGTGGGGGGCGATCATCCAGTGGCAGGCGCTGGCGAACAGGCCCCCGAGCAAGTAGAAGAGCAGGAACGCGACGTGCCCCAGCCGATCCTCGACGTTGTTGCCGAACACCCAGAGAAACCACATATTGCCGATCACGTGCAGCCAGCCGCCGTGGAGGAACATGCAGGTTAACAGCGAGAGCAGGGTTTGCGGTCGCGCGAGCGGCCTGAGCACCACCACGTCGCGGTCGGCGTCGATTGCCAGGACGTGATCGCGGAGTTCGGGCGGCACCGTCTGGGGATCCACCTCGGGCGGCTCGTCGTCGATCAATCCGGCGACGCGTGCCGGCACGAACCCCCGCACGTACCACAACACCCCGCGATCCACCAGCGAGAGCTGAATCGATCCCAGGAACACGACCGCGTTGACCCCAATGATCGCAAAGGTGACGAACGGAGTTCGCCGGGTGGGGTTGTCGTCGTGGAGGGGAAAGATCATCGCGCTTGGTGGTCTACGTGTTCGGAGGACGTTGCGGCCCCGCGGGTGGTTTGCTTCTCCTCCCGACGGCGGGGGCGGATGGAAGGCCGTGCAAAGTGAGCTTTTGGGGCTGCGGAACTTCCGGATGGCCCGGGGCAGGTGCCATCCGGGTGAGCGAGAAGGTCAGGAAGAGGCAGCGTCCTTCACCACGTCCTCGGGCAGCGGAATGCCCTTGATAATGCCGTCGCAAACCATGTTTTCTCGCACGAAGCACTGGAACTGGCAGGTGAGCATCGAGCTGCGAACCCGCAGCAATTGGGCCACGACCACGAACCGGTCGCCGGGCCGCACCAAGCCGCGAAACCGAACGTCCTTCAGCCCGCCGAAGCCGACCATGGCCGTGTCCATCAGCTTGTGCCTCTGCGTGTAGAAGCTGGCCATCTGGGCAGCCGCTTCGCACATCACCACCCCCGGCATGATCGGCATGCCCGGCATGTGTCCCCGGACCCAGAACTCGTCGGGGCCCAAGTCCTTGTATCCCACGCAGATGTGCCGCTTGGGGTCCTCGTAGCAGATCGCCGTCAGTTGCTCCATCTCGTGCCGCTGGGGGTTGTGACGACGGATCTCCTCAATATCGGCGATAACGCGATTGAGGTCGTACTCCGAAGGGTCGAGGATCAGCGCTCTCTTGGGCACGCCGAACTCCTTCGTAGCTGGTCAGGCAACACACAGGAAACGGCATACCCAGCAACGGGTAGCCGAAAAAAGGTGACAGGCACCTTTTGCCTGAAAGGCCCTCGGGTGCTTCGCACAAAAGGTGCCTGTCACCTTTTTTCCCCAGTTCCTGCTTCAGGGCGGCAGCCGGATTGTACCGAGGGCGGCCGGGTGAAGCAATCCTTCGCCCCCCCCCAAATCGGGCCCCTCGGACGAAAAGCCACCCGACCCGCCGCGCTCTCGCGTAGCTCCAACGTGGTGGCAACTGCCACCCGGGAGACTGGTTCGAGCGGTCAAGTCCGGACAACTTGCCGTTTCGATTTACGGGCCTTGCTGCTGGCAGGACGCTTCCCGTGGTTGGCTTTCTTGATCTTCCGCTGCGGTTTGGCCATGGCCGACAACCCTCGGTTGAGATCTGCACGGCCAAGAAACGGAGGGCTTCGAGCAGAAGCCCGGGGCCGCAGCGCCCAGTCGGCGCCGCGCGATCAATGGCCGTGCAAACATCATTGCAATGCTTCCCGTTCTGTTCTTTCCGTCCGACTCCGAAACCTTTACTTTACCATTGTGCTCCGTCGGTGTGAAGCCGGGGCCGGGAAAAGGTGACAGCCACCAAATCTGGCGAAGGTGGAGAAGATGGCGTCTGACAGAATAC
>CAZDHR010000172.1:0-13578 GCA_964505295.1 uncultured Planctomycetaceae bacterium | reverse complement strand
GGGCTGCTACTGAAGTCGGGAAGCTGTTCTTCGGCCGATCTCGAATTGTCGCGCAAGCCCATACTCAAGCGGTTTTCCGCTGACTATGATAGCGTCTGGGCCCCGAGAATTCACGAGGAGAGAACCATGAAAGCGCAGTTGGGAGTTGTCGCGGTCTTGTCGTGTATGCTAATGACGTCCCTGACGGCGTCGAACGGCTTCGGCGCCGAGACGGAGGCGCCCGCGCCTCGCGTGCAAGCGGAAGTCGAAGCCGTGCTCGCCAAGGCCCCCAAACCGCCGCCGGACGACCAGCTCCGGCTGCTCGACGTCGTTCTGCTTGCCGACGTCAAGGATCATGGGCCGGGCGCGCACGACTACCCCCTCTGGCAAAAGCGCTGGGCACTTCTGCTCGGGGGGAAGAAGGCCGCCGAGGAGTCGGTCACGCAGGTCAACCTCTACGGTCCGCCGGTGGGCGACCCCGCGGAAATCGCGGCCGGGGCGGCGAAGGTCAAGCTCACCACGGCCTGGCAGTGGCCGAGCCAGCAGCAGCTCGAATCGGCCGATCTGATCGTGATGCAGTGCTACCGCACCGGCGGAGCGACACGCACGTGGAACGAAGAGCGGATCGGGCAGCTCGAGGCGTACCTGGCCCGGGGAGGCGGCTTTGTGGCCATCCACCCGGCCACCTACACGCTCCGCGATCTCTCGGAGCCGGGGGGCGCTCGGGTGGCGGCGCTCACGGGGCTGGCCTACGACAAGTCGATCCTCGTCCGCCACGGGCCGATGACGGTCCGCATCGCGGCGGCCGATCACCCGATCTGCCTGGGCCTGCCCCCGTCGTTCGACCTCGTCGACGAGCCGTACTGGCCGCCGGTCGGCGACCTCGGCAAGGTGACCGTGCTGGCCACCTCCGACGAGGCCGTTCCCAAAGATTCCGACAACGTCGCTCCCCAGCCGATGTTCTGGACCGCCCTGCACGGCAAAGGACGGATCTTCGCCTGCGTCCCGGGGCATTTCGTTTTCACCTTCGACGATCCGTACTTCCGCATTCTCCTGTTGCGCGGCATGGCCTGGGCGGCCGGCGAGTCGCCGTATCGCTTCGACCCGCTGGTCACGCGGGGCATTCCGTTGAAGTGACGGCGAGGCGTGGCTGGAACCACGCAGGCGCGTAGGGTGCGTGAAACGCACCATTGTCTCCGGCCGGGCGAATATGGTGCGTTTCACGCACCCTACGCCTGTATCGGGCCGTTCAGATCTTGTCGAACTGTTCGAGCACGAAATCGCGGGCGCGGGGCACGTCGTCGAGCGTGAGGTGCTCGAGGATCAGGTCCAGCGGCCGGTCGAGCTGGGCCAAGAGCCGGAGGAAGAGCGGGTAGTCGAGCACGCCTTTACCCGACGCCGGCAGCTCGGTCCCCTCGGGCGCGGGCTTGACGTCCTTGGCATGGGCGATCACGATTCGGCTCCCCAGGCGCCGGAACATCTCCTCGAGCATCGGCTGCATCTTCGGGAGGTCTTCCTTGCGGAAGTAGTTGTTGGGGTCCATGACCAGCCCGAGCGCGGGCGACGGGACTTCGCGCAACAGCCGTTCCGCCCGATCGATCGAGTCGATCACGTTGCGCCAGTACGCCTCGATGGAAAGGAGGGCCCCGGCCTTTTCCGCCACCTGGGCCCACTTCTGGAAAGCCGTGCGACATGCGACGTATCCCTCTTCGGTGGCGTTTTCGGGAGCATCGAGCCAGGGCGACTTGGGGTTGAACGTTCCGGTTTCGGTGGAGACGTTCCGGCAGCCGAGGCGCTTCCAGTTGGTCAGCAGGGCTTCGAGCCGGGCGTCGCCGCGCTTGCGCCGCTCGGGGACCGGGTCGATGGGGTTGATGTAGCCGAAGATCGCCGCGATCTCGATGCCGTGCCGCTCGAAGGAGCCCGTGATCTTCGCCGCCGTTTTCCAGTCGGGCGCTAGCGGGTCGAAGCGCACGTCGGCGAAGGCGTAGTTGGTCAAGACGCTCCGGAAGCCGTCCGCCCGGATCCTTACCGCGGCTTCGTCCAACGGCAGGCTCGAGTAGACGCCGGAATAGACCCCCAGTCTCAGGTTCTTCTTCGCCTTCGCCCGCCAATCCGTTGCCGGCGCGGCCATCGCCGGGGCGCCGAGACAGGCAACCGCGGCGGCTTTCAGCCAGTCCCGGCGAGGCAGGCGACTGTGTGTGGTCGGCCGGCGAGTCGGGGTTGTGTCGTGCGTCATGTGCTGGTCCTCACCCATTGAGAAGGTCACCGCGGGATGCCCGTGCCAGGGCCCGCCCCAAGCGTGCCGCCCCAGCCGATTCTCGCCGACCCACGGCCGACGTGCAACAAGCGGAGCGTGGAAGGCTGCCCGCCGGCTTGCGGTTTTTGGTGCAATTTGCCGACGTCCTGGTTACCCTGGAAGGGGTTGTCGGATGAACAAGCCGGGGCTCGGTACGCCGGGGAGCCGGGGGACGACGCAACCCGCGCCCGTGCCGACCCCTGATCCGTTTCGAGCGATTGCGTCCAAGGAGTCGTTATTATGATCGCGAAGCGCTGGTTTGCGGCGGGAGTGGGCGTGTTGCTGGTGTGCTCGTCGGGTGGAGGGGTGGCGATCGCCCAGGCCCCGGCCGATGCGGACGTCGACAAGCTCAAGGGGCGAGTCGGCGTGTTCCTGGAGGGCGTTTCCCGGGGCACCACGAAGACCGCCTACGACCAGCTCTTGGCCGGCAGTCCACTGCTCAAGCAGACCGAGGCGGTGGAAGAGCTGATACGAAAGACCGACGAGCTGAAGGACCGATACGGCCGGTACGTGGAGTTCGAGCCGATCGCCTCGCGCCGCGTGGGCAAGGACCTGGTCTTGCTCCGATACCTCTACAAGTGCGAGAGCTTCCCCGTCGTCTTCTACTTCACCTTCTACCGCACCCCCCGGAGCGACGCCCCCGCGGACAAAAACAGCAACTGGCGGGTGATCATCGTCCGGTTCGACACCGCGCTGGAGCTGTTGGCCCTGATGCCGGAGTCGAAGAAACCCTGAAAGTCGCCCCGGGGGCGCCGCCCCTCGGTCACCCTCCGCACGCCGGATGTCTCCACCCCGCCCGGGCGTCTCGAAGACTCGAACTGACCGGGGCACCGCCTACTCGCTCTTCTGGCCCGAGGCGTCGGGGGGCTGCTCGTCGTCCGATGCGGGCTCGCCTCGACGGGCGTCGTTTGCCGTTTCCTCAGGCGTAGGCTCCGGCGCGTCGGTGCGGTCGGGCGGCGTGGATTGGCCGACGGCCCCTGGGGCGGCACTTGCGCCGAACCTCGTGCGAAGCTCGCTGAGATTCTGAAACACGACGAAGAAGGACGGCACGAGCAGCACCGCGAAGAAGGTGGCGGCGATCATGCCGCCCACCACCGCCGTACCCACCGCCTGGCGGCTGGCCGCGCCCGCGCCGCTGGCAACCAGCAGCGGCATGAACCCGAGGATCGACGAGAACGCCGTCATCAGAATCGCCCGGAACCGAAGCCGGGCCGCGTCGGCCGCCGCTTCCGAGATGCTCTTGCCCTGGCGGCGCTCGTCTCGGGCGAACTCGACGATCAGGATCGCGTTCTTGCTGGCCAGGGCGACCAGCAACACGACCCCGATCTGCGTGTAGACGTTGTTATCCGAGCCGCGAATGGCCAGCGCAATCACCACGCCCAGCGCTGCCAGCGGCACGACGGCGATCACGGCCGCCGGGCTGGTCCAGCTCTCATACTGCGCGGCCAGCACGAGGAAGACGAACACCACGGCCAAGAGGAAGATCAGGTACTGCTCGCCGCCGACCTGCTTCTCCTGCAACGACATCCCGGTCCATTCGTAGCTCATCGAGGGCAGCTCGGCGGCCACCGTTTGCTCCATCAGGCTCAGGGCCTGGCCGGAGCTGAAGCCGGGCGCCGGCTCGCCGTTGATTTGGGCGCTCGGGTAGAGGTTGTACCGCTGGACCACCTGGGGGCCCAACGTCTCCTGAACGTCGACGACGGTGCCGATCGGCACCATGTCGCCGCGGTGGTTTCGCACGTCCAGCCGCTTGATGTCATCGGCTTGGACCCGAAACTGATGGTCCGCCTGCACGCGAACCTGCCACGTGCGCCCGAACCGGTTGAAGTCGTTGACGTAGGTCGATCCGAGGTACGCCTGCAACGTGTTGAACACGGAGCTGAGCGGGACGTCGAGCGTCTTGACCTTGGTGCGGTCGACGTCGACGAACAACTGCGGCACGCGGGCGCGGAAGGTCGTGCTCAGGGCGGTCAGCCCCGGTTGCTCGTTGCCCTGCTCGACCAGCAAGGTGGCGGCGTCCTCCAGTTGCCCCAGCCCCGCGCCGGCGCGATCCTGGAGCTGCATCTGGAAGCCCCCGGCGTTGCCCAGCCCGTCGATGGCCGGCGGCACGAAGGCGACCACGATCGCCTCCTCGATCTTGGCGAACTCGGCGCGGAGGTAGGCGACGATCGCGTCCTGGCTGAGGTGAGGCTCCCGGCGCGCTTCCCACGGCTCGAACACGATGGCCATCAGGCCGAGGTTCGACCCGTTGGTTCCGCTGAGAATCGAATAGCCGGCCACCGACACCCAATCGGCCACCCCGGGCGTGTTCTCCATGATCTCGTCGAGCTGGCGCATCACCGCGACGGTGCGGTTGAGCGAGGCGGCGTCGGGCAACTGGACGTTGGCGAAGCAGTAGCCCTGGTCCTCCGTGGGGAGGAACCCGGTGGGCACCTTCGTGAATCCCCAGCCGGTCAACACGACCATGCCGGCGAAGACGATCATCACGATCGCGACGCGCCGCACCATCGACCGGACGACGAACGTATAGCCGCCCGTGGTCAGCCGGAGCGATTCGTTGAACCACCGGAAGGGGGCGAACCGCGTCTGGCGCGGCGGGCGGAGCAACAGGCCGCACAGGGCGGGGCTGAGCGTCAGCGCGTTGATCGTGCTGATCAACACGGCCGCGGAGATCGTCAGGGCGAACTGCCGATAGAGCTGCCCGGTGATCCCCGCCATAAACGCGGTCGGCACGAACACGGCCAGCAGCACCAGAGTCGTCGCGATCACGGGTCCCGTGATTTCCTGCATGGCCTTGATCGCGGCGTCCTTCGGGCCGAGCCCCGCTTCGAGGTGCCGCGACGTGTTCTCGACCACCACGATCGCGTCGTCGACGACGATCCCGATCGCCAGAATGATCCCGAACAACGTGAGCATGTTGATCGAGAAGCCCAGGCAGGCCATCGCGGCGAACGTACCAACGAGCGAGACGGGGATCGCCGCACAGGGAATGATCGTCGCCCGCCAATCCTGGAGGAAGACGTAGATCACGACGACCACCAGGAAGACGGCGATGAAGAGCGTTTTGTAGACTTCGTCGATCGAGGCCTCGACGAAGCGGGTCGTGTCGTAGGGGATTTGGTAATCGAGGCCTTTGTCGAACCGCCGCTTGATCTCGTCCATCTTGGCCCGGACCTGCTCGGCCAGATCCAACGCGTTGGCCCCCGGGAGCTGGTAGATCGCGATCGCCGTGGAGGGCTGGCCGTTGAACGTGGACTGGCGGTTGTAGCTCTTGGCGCCGAGCTCGACCCGGGCGACGTCCTTGACGCGCGTGATCCGACCCCCCTCGGCCGTCTTGATGATCAGGTTCTCGAACTGCTCCTGCTCGCGGAGCCGGCCGAGCGTATTGACCACAAGCTGGAACGCCGTCCCTTCCGGGGCGGGCGGCTCGCCGATGCGGCCCGCCGCCACCTGTACGTTCTGCTCGCCGATCGCCGCCACGACGTCTTCGGTGGTCAGGTTCCGGGCTTTCAGCTTGCGCGGGTCCAGCCACACCCGCATGCTGTACGCTTCCGCGCCCATCACCGAGACCGACCCCACGCCCCGGATCCGGCTCAACTCGTCCTTGATGTTGATCGTGGCGTAGTTGCTCAAATAGAGGTCGTCGTAGCTGCCGTCGGGCGATATGAGCACGACGAACTGGATGATCTGGGTCGACTGCTTCTTGGTCGTTACGCCCTGGCGGCGCACCTCCTCGGGCAGCTTCGGGGTGGCGATCGCCACGCGGTTCTGCACCAACACGGCGGCCATGTCCATGTCGGTGCCGATCTCGAACGTGACGTTCAGCGTGTACGACCCGTCGTCCGCGCTATTGGACGACATGTAGAGCATGTCCTCGACGCCGTTCACCTCCTGCTCGATCGGCGCGGCCACCGTCTCGCTCACCACTTGGGCGTTTGCCCCGGGATAGAAGGCCGTCACCTGGACCGTGGGCGGGGTGATCTCGGGAAACTTCGACACGGGCAGGCCGCTCTGCGACACGACACCGGCGATCATGATCACAATCGAGATCACCGAGGCGAAGATCGGACGGCGGATGAAAAATCGAGATATCATGGCGAGCGGGCGCTTGCGTCAGGGTGTCGGTTGGCCGGCCGGGGGGACGGCGGTCTGCGGCTGGGCCGGTTGCGCCTCCGCCGGCGGACCGGCGGGGACCTCCTTTCGTCGTGCCGATTCGAGCTCGTCCACGACCGCGGGCAACTCGACGGGCTCCGGGCGGACCTTACCGCCCGGCCGCGCCCGCTGAAGGCCGACGATGATCACCCGATCGTCGGCCCGCAAACCCTCCTCGACGACCACCATGTCGCCGAATTGCGGGTCGCCCGAGCGGTACTTGGAGCCGACCGTAACGTTGCGCCGCTCCACCTCGTCCTGGCTGTTGACCACGAGCACGTAGCGCCCGGCCTGGTCGGCCCCCATCGCCAACTCCGGCACGAGAAGCGAGTCTTCCTGCTCCCCGATCGGCACACGGATTCTCACGAAGAGCCCGGGGACGATCTCCAAATCGGGGTTCGGAAAGATGCCCCGGATGGCGTACGTTCCGGTGCTCTGGTCCACGGTGAGATCCGCGTAATCGAAGTGTCCTTCAAACGGGAACCCCGGATCGGCAGCCCGGCCAAGCAGCACCTTGATCTGTTCCTTGTCGATCTGGTCGTCCCCTGGGCGTCGTCGTTCCCTGAGCTTCAACAGCGCCCGCTCGCTGATGTTGAAGTTCGCGTAGATGGGATCGTAGCTGACAATCGTGGTCAGATGGGTTGCCGCGGTCTTCTCGACGAGGTTGCCGATCTTGACGAGCGTTTTGCCCACGCGGCCGTCAATCGGCGCCTTGACTTCGGTATACTCCTCGTCGAGCTTCGCCTGGTCGAGCGCCGCTTCGGCCGCCGCCACGGCCGCCACGGCCGCGTCGCGCTCGGTCCGGGCCGCGACGAGCTCGGTGTCGGAAGACGCGTTCCGCTCCCTGAGCTTCAGCTCTCGCTGGTACTCGATCTCGGCCCGGGCCAGCTCGACCTTCTGGGCGTCGCGTGCCGACTCAGCGGCCTTTCGTTCAGCGATGAACGGGCGCGGCTCGATCACGTAGAGAACGTCCCCCTGGTTGACTTTCGCCCCGGCTTCGAAGTTGACCTGTTCCAAAAACCCGGTGACCCGTGCGCGGACGTCCACTCGCCCCACCGCTTCGGTGGTGCCGGTCTCCTCCAGGTACTCCGTCACTGTCTGTTGCAGGGGGCGGCTCACCTTCACAGTCGGCAAGACCCGCTCGGGCGGTTCGGCCTGCGGAGCGCAGCCAATGAAGACCGCCTCGCAGATCGCGAAGCACGCAACGAACGCTCGTTTCGATCCCTTCAGGTGCGGCAATGCTCTTACCTCCCCCGCTCGAATGGTGCTGGTAGACTCGTTCAAGGGCATCTCGGCCGCTCGGTCGAGAACAGCCTCCGACGGCAGCTCGGCCCGCGGGTCGAGATCGGGCGTTTGATCGACCTTGGCTGGTTTCCGAACACTCCGTTCCACTCCTTCCCTCGACGCCACACATTCTAACGGCCACGGCCAAATAAGCCAGATACGCCGGGAGGGGGCCGACGGCTTCTCCGGGGTGCGGCGAAGGAAGAAGCGGTTTTCGCACTTGCGGGAAAAGGTGACAGCCACCAAATCTGGAGAAATTGGTAAAGATGGCACCCGGCAGGATTCCCAGATTACCCAGATTTGGTGGCTGTCACCTTTTCCTGACCTTTTCTCTTTTCGGGTGTCGGCTTTCCTTGGGCGGTGGCCATAGAAGGGTGGCGACAACCAATCACCTACTTACACGAGGAGACGTACAATGAAGGCAGTCAAACGAATCACCCTGGTCGTGGCCCTGTTGGCCCTCACCGCCGGCGCGGCTTCCACCGCCTCGGCCCAGCAGCGTTACTACTTCAACCCCCCCGGTGGCGGAGGGGCGCAGAGCCTGAGCGAGTTGGGGCTCACCTACACGGCGATCCCCGGCTACGGCTATCGAGTCAACTACACGTGGTACCCCAGCGTGGGCCAGCGGATCGGCTTCGAGTCGGGCGACGTGATCCTCTCGATCAACGGTCGACGGCTCAGCTACGCCGGTGCCCACCGGGCGGCCCTCCAGCAGGCCCAGTGGAACGGCGGCTGGTTTTCGTTCGCCGTCCAGGACGTGCGGACCGGCCGCGTGCTCTACCGGCAAGGCAACCTCTACCAATAACCCCCCGGCATGGCCCGGCTCGCCGCCCCTGACGCCGGCCGGCCGGGCCCCCGAACTGTCGCCCTCGAGGCCGTCGGATTCGTTCCGGCGGCCTCGCCCCATGCGCCCCGCCGTGCCAAAGCCCGGACAGACCCCCGCACACGCTCAACTTGCCGTAAGCGGGTCGACCATCCCTTCCGGAACGCTCGCCGCGTAGATGTGCGGAAAGCCCGAGCGGTTGGAGTTGAACACCACCCATTTCAGATCGGGCGTCAAGTACGCGTGGGGGTGCGTGTTTTGCCCTCGGGTGGGCGAGGTCATCGAGTCGCAGACGACGGCCGTCTCGCCGGTTCGGATCGAGCCGATCACGATCTTGAACGCCCCCTGCCAGTCGTCGCACGAAAAGAGTCGCCCACAACGGCTAACCCCCACGTGATTGAACCGGTACCCCTTTGCCACGACCCGGGCCGGCTGGCCGGCGCGGACCCCGAGCAGGTTGCCTTTTTCCGGCGCGAATGCATCGCGTGCCGAGACCGTAAGCAGCATCTCCCGGGTATCGCCGATCCAGGCCTCGTGGCCGGTGCACGCGGTGGTGTAAGGCGTCCCCACCTGGAGCGTGGTCCGCTCGCCGTCCGGCACGGAGAGGAGGTAGAGCGTGGCCCCCTCCGAGCCGACGAGCCGCTCCAGCTTGCCGTCCGCCGAGTACTTGCCGCCCCGGTTGTGCTGGATCATCAGCGTTCGGCCCTCGCCGGGCTCGAATTGCGGATGGGGGTTGAGGATAAACGGGTCGCGGTCGAGGATCTTCTGTGTGCCCTTTTTCAGGTCGACCAGGAGGACATCGAACATCGACCAGCCGGGATCGGTCTTCGCCCCGCCGGCGTAGTAGCGGCGATCGGTGGCGACAGTGCCCAGGCTGCGGACCCGCACGTCGTCCTGGAGACGGTAGACCGGCTCGATCGAGCCGTCGGCCAGATCGGCCCGCAGAAGGTCGAGATCGCCGCCGTCGGTCTGCTTGAGGTAATAGAAGAGCCCGTCGTGGGAGATGGCCGAGCCGCCGATCCCGCTGCACGTATCCAGCCGGTCCTGTTTCCAGGTCCCCAGCTCGACGACCATCAGCTCGGTGCGGTTCTTGGAGAGCTTTGGGTTGCTCCTCTGGTAGACGAAGTGCCGCGAGTCGCTCGAGCAGTAGGGCACCTCGCAGTAGATGTTCGAGTGCGAGAACTCGTCGGTGGTGACCTGCCAAATCTCCGAGCCGGTGGGCTGGCGCTCGACGTGGATCGCGCCGCCGGCGGTGGCTTGCTGTGCCACCCCCAGGGCGGGAGGTACGGCCACCGCTGCCGAGGCAGCGAGCATTCGACGGACGGCCGTTCGCCGGGTGATCGTACGGGGGCCTGGTCTAAAAGGCAACTTGGACATGGGCTCCTCCTCCTGGGCTGTCGATTCAAAGGCAGGGAAAAAAGCGTCTCGCAAAGCCGCGAAGACGCAAGGCGTGCGCTGTACGGGTTCTGCTGCTCATCGACAAAACACAACGACCGGGAGAAGCGTTCGCCTCTCCTGGGAAGCTGAGACTCCTTCCTCTTCTTCTTCGCGTCTTGGCGCCTTTGCGAGCGTCATCCCCCGCCCGCTCTCTACACCCCCCCAAAGGCCGCGAAGCCTCCGTCGACGGGGATCACGGTGCCCGACACGAAGGCCGACTCGTCGCCCACCAGCCAGAGGAGGGTGCCCAGCAGGTCTTCCGGCACGCCGTAACGGCCGGCGGGCGTGTGGGCCAGGATGGTCTCGCCGCGGGGCGTGGGCTTCCTGGTCTCCTTGTCGACCAGCAAATACTCGTTCTGGGCCGTGAGGAAGAAGCCCGGGGCGATCGCGTTGACCCGGATCTTCGAGCCGTACTCCTGGGCCAAGTGGACGGCCAGCCACTGGGTGAAGTTGGCAATCGCCGCCTTGGCCGCCGAGTAGGCAACCACCCGAGTGAGCGGGCGTATGCCCGCCATCGAGGCCACATTGATCACCACCCCCTCCTGCTTCTCGACCATGTCGGGCACGAACACCTGGCAGGGGAGGATGGTGCCGACACAGTTCAGGTTGAAGACCCATTGGATGGCGTCGGCCGGGATGTCGAAGAACGACTTTTCCGGGCTGGCGGTGGCTTCGGCCTTGTTTCCCCCAGCCCCGTTGATGAGCACATCGACCGGCCCGCACTCCCGGTGGATCTTCTCGGCGGCCTGCTCGAGGCTCGCGCGGCGGAGCACGTCGGCCTCGACGGCGATCGCCTTGCCGCCGGAGACGCGGATCGCGTCGACGACCTTCCCGGCGGCCTCGGGCTTCAGGTCGAGCACCGCCACGGTGGCGCCTTGGCCGGCCAGGGCCTTGCTCAAGGCGCTGCACAAGATCCCTCCGCCCCCCGTGACGACCGCCACTTTGCCCGTCAAATCTGACATCTCCGTTATCCTTTCTCGTGCCGCAAAGCCGGCTCGGCCAACATGGCGATGGAGCGCAACTACAGGGCTGCCGCGCTCTCTGCGTCTATGAGGATACCAGGGAGGATCGGCCGGCGAAAGATCCGCACCGGGCCCGCGAAAAATCGCAAGAAATCCACGCTGAAAGTGTCCAGCATCGACGCGATTTGGCGATGTGTAGGGTAGATGAGTGTGGGAGACCAACAAGTCAACTCAGGAGCGGCTGACAACCCCCGCCTTCCATGTCGGCAGCAGCAACCGGGAGGACCTACCATGCTTCGCTACAGAATCGCCCCCCAACCGACAGGCCGCTACATGGTCATCGCCGCGTCGACTTGCTCGGTCTCGATCGACGAGACGTACGCCACCCGGGCGGAAGCCCAAGACACGGCCGACTGGCTCAACCGGCTGCGGGAGAACGACTGGCAGGGCGAGCCGAGCCGAGCCGGTCTCTAGCGTGCAGGTCGGACCCGCTCCCCCCATACGGGTCATTTGCCGAACAAGCTCAGCTTCCCGCTGCCCCGCCCGCCCTCGCAGCGACGATTCTCGAAGCCGCCCGCTCCACTGCCGGCTCGTCCCGGCCGACCTCTGACTTCCGAAGCCGTAGTGCGCGAGAAGGCCTCCTGCCCCGACTTCAGCGCGCGACTCTCAGCTCGCGGTTTCGGCGGGATCACTCCGTGACTTCCAGGCCCGCCTCGGAAAGCTCCTCCTTTCCAAGGAGTGCAACGATCCGGTACGTGCCTGCCATTTTCGGCGCGGTGAGCACCTCGCGAAACCGGTAGGTTCGGTTGGCCTCCGGCTGCGGTTTGCAGGCGCCGGAGTCCATCACGATGGACCTGCCGTCCCGCGTCGTCCCGGTGATCTTCACGACCACGGGCGGCGGCTTGAAATCCGCTTCCGCATCGAGTTCAAGGGAGCCTTCCACAGCAATATCGCGACCTGCGGGCGCGGTCGTCCGGCCGGCGCGCGCGATTTCGACACGCGAACCGTCGGCGCGTATATACGCGAGTGGAAGGGTAACCGTCGCTGCCACCGGCGGCTCCGGAGCGTCGGCTGTCGACGCGGGCTCAGGCGAATCCCGACGGCACGCGGCCACCAACACGACAGATGCGAGCAATACCAGTGAAGTCCTCATCGTCTCTCTCCCGGCGCTTTGCGGAGCGCACAGTCCGATTGGTCACTGTATCTCTTCAACTTCGATATGCACATGCGCCAACTCGACCAGGTCTCCCTCCACGCTGCGGTACACGTACACCGTATACTCGCCCGACGGCTAGCCCTCCTGGGACGGCTCGAATTCACAGCTCCAATCGCCTTCGCTGTTCACGTCAGCGTTCGCGGAATCCACGACCGTGTCTCCCTTCTTCATCTTCACCACCAGAATTCCATCGTGGTAGCTCGTCGTACCAGAGCAAGCGACGGTTGCGCTGGGAGCGTACTTCTCCCACTGCTCGGGCGAACTGATCTGCACCCATGGCTCGTCGGCCATCGCGGTGCCCGCTGCGCCAAACAAGACCGCCAGCGCCACGATGGGTGGAACGAATGCTCTTGACATCCTCCCCCTCCTTCCATCGACAAGTGTGAGACTACGGAAAAGCTGCTATCGGCTCATGCCCGTTGCGCGAGCCGAGCGCGCGCCATGTGCTCAAATCCACAGTCGAGGAGACGAATCGAACGTGCCCGTCGGCAAAGAGCACGTTGACGCCGCCGGGGTGGTCACTGGCGGCGGCGTACGCGCCCTGTTGGACTCGCGTTCCATTCGTGCAAGAGTTCTGGTTTGGGGGAAGGACGTGGTTATACAACGTTGCGCCCAGGTTGCCGTCGGTCCATGGCCGTCCGCGGAACCACGCGTCGCCGCGTGTCCAGCGCCCCGAGCGGCAGTAGTCGGCGAATTCCTCCAACTCCGACGGGGCGTCGAGCCGGCGCGGCAGTTGCCAGAGAGTCCTCAGGCGATCGTAGCTGCCGTCGCCCACGAGTATTTCGCTGACGGCCGCCGTCTGAGACAGTCCGTCCACGACGTCCGCGGGACGGATCGGCCCGCTGTCGCGCACACCGCTGCTCGCAAGATAGCGAAAGAAACCGTTGTACCCGTACCGCTGCACGCCGGTGCCGCCATTACCCGCGTAGTTGGTTCCCGCCGGCGTCAGGACGTCGGCGCCCGAGTCGCTTGGGCACCGGTGAGTGGGCAACGACTCTTGGGCCACGGCGTCGTTCGGCGGCAAAGATACCAAAACGCGCAGGTCCAATCTCTCGAAGAGCGGGGTCTGATCCATCTGTGGCAGCATCAGCGCATGGAAATCATGGCCGTTCGCCCCCATACCGGGTGGGAACATCCGATGCGCCGAACAGAAGCTGTGGATCGCAACTCCCATCTGACGGAGATTGGAGGTGCACTGAGCGCGCCGGGCTGCCTCGCGCGCGTGCTGAACCCCACAGAGGGTCAGGGCAACCAGGATTCCGATGATCGCGAGGACGACGAGCAACTCGACGAGGGTGAAACCCGCCACGTGTGCGATAGGCGGCCTGAACCGAGCCCGACTCACCTGCGGCGAAGCCGCGGATTGCACGGCATTGTGCTAAGTCTCGAATTCTGCGAGACGGAGAGCGGGTGCGGGGCTTGAAGTGAG
>CAZDHR010000171.1:0-13594 GCA_964505295.1 uncultured Planctomycetaceae bacterium | reverse complement strand
GGAACGGCCCGGAGGGTGCTTCGCACAAATTAGATCTGTCCCCTTTTCCGACGGGGGCGACGCGGTCCTCGATCACCGGCGGGACGGGCCGCTTCTCGACGGGCACGGGCTCCAGCAGGGCGTAGCCTTCCGTCTCCTTGACGAGCGTCATGTTGTCGAAGACGTCGACCAGGTAGATACCCCACCGCGACGCGGGCGTCGGCTTGGCGGAAACGAGGAAGTATTTCTCGCTCAGCGGGAAGGGATGGAGGAACTGCGGCCACGCGCCGTCGGCCAGCGGGTCGAGGATGACCGGCTCAACCTTTTTGCCCCAGCCGGGGATCTCCTGCACCACGCCGTCCGCCTCGTGACGCCCCCGGGCCGGGTCGAGAACCAGGAGCCGCCCGGAACGCTTCACCCCATGGTGGCCCGTGGCAATGCCCACGACCTTGGTCGGATGCCCCGGGATGGGTCGGGCGTAGAAGAACGAGTTGGTGAAGAACGAGTTGCTGCCGTAGTATTCCATCTGCCCGGTGCCGTCCGGGTTCATGTGGAAGAGGATCCGCGAGTTGGAGTGGGGCAAATCGGTGTATTCCCAGCGGAGGTACATCACCCGGCCGCCATGCGTGACCACCGGGCACCAGTTGTCCTCCTGGTCGACGGTGAGCTGCCGGATCGAACCGTTGCGATCCAGTTGGTAGAGGTTCGCCGCGTGCGAGCTGCCGTAGACGCACGGCACGCCCACGTACGCCGCCGTCGAGGCGAACACGATGCGTCCGTCGGGCAGGTAGCAGGCGTCGTAGTTGTCGACGTCGGGCTCGTTGATCAGGGGTAGCTCGCGCAGGCCCGAGCCGTCGATGCGCATCTCGAACACGCGCCAGCGCCCGTCGCTTGTGGGCATGGAAAACAACATCCGGTCGGCGTCGAAGTGAAGCTCGACGTCGCCCAGGAACCGGCCGCCGCCGGGGCGGTAGAGCGTCACCAGCTCGCCGTCGGGACGAACCGGCGAGAGCGCGGCGAGGCGATTGTCGTAGCCGGTGGCGGGCAGGCTCGAATTGCTCTGCCAGTTGGCCGGCAGCCCCAGCTTGCCCTCTCCCCGCTCGACGAGGAGCAACCGGTCGAAGTCCACGAGCGGGTTGGCCAGCAGGGCCTCTTGCTTCAGGGCGTCGAGCTCGGCGGCGAGGGCGTCGAGCTTCGCCTGACTCTCTTGATCGGGCTCGGCGGCGCCGTCCAGCAGTGCATCATGCGATCGCTCCAGGGCATCGAGGCGGGCCAGGTACTGCGGTCCGTTGGGATAGCGGTCCCGGAACGTGTCGATCAGGTCGACGACGGCCATGCGCAGCGCGCGCCACGGATCGCCGGGAACGCCGGGTTTTGGGCTCGACGTCGGGGTGCCACGGCTGGCTTGTCCAGCAGTGCTCTCACTACGGTTGGGCGAGCCGACCGTGCCGCCCTGCTGCCACTGGCCGGAATCGCCGAGATACGCGAGGATGTTCTCGGTCAGGCGTTCGAGGTTCGCCCGATGCGCGTTCTCGGCGTTGCGGTAGTGCGGAAGCCGCCAGCCGAGGACGATCACGCGCCCCTTGCCCACTTCGTACTCGACCAGCGGATTCTCCGCGCCGGCTGCCGCCCGGGCCAAAAGCATCCCCATGCGCGGCCCACCCGAGCCGTGGAAATCGGAGTAGGCCGAAAAGCCCCCGTCGTTGATCGGCACGCTGCACTCGCGGGGGTTTCCGCCGACGCTCGGGGGCAAGTCGACCCCCTGGGCCGTCAGCCCGTGGAAGATCGGGTGGCCGGCCTGCTCGGGGATCAGCTTGGCCACGTAGTCGTCCTTGCCCGGTCCGCCGAGCCGGGGCTTCGCCGTCTCGATGCCCATCGAGTGGACCATCGCCAAAGCCGCGCCGGAGAGAAACAGGCCGTGGCCGTCGGCGACGTACTTCTTCAGGGCCTCCAGCGACCGCGGCTCGTACAAGGGGCCGGTCAGATCGGCCGAGTCGCCCTGGTGATACCAGACGACGCGAAACCGGTCGAGCGAGATCGGTTGACCGCCCGAGTCGACGAACCTGCCGTCTTGCCCGGGAACGATGAGCACGGCCGACGCCAGCTCCCCGGCCAACGCCCGGGCCGCTTGCGACTCCGGGCCAAGCCGGTCGGGCGAGGTCTCGGAGACCAGGAACCCGATAGGGGCATCCGCCGCAGCGAGCCCCGTGGCCGGGATCGTCAGTCCGAGGCAGAGGACCAGTGAAAGCGTCGTGCACGTCAAACCCAGGCATCGCAAACGCATCGTCCAAACCTCTTGCTTCGCGCAAGGAGCGCCTGCCACAAGTGGAAGGTTTTCCTCACGCATCCTGGTTTTCTCGACACGGACCGGGAGGCGCCCCTTGCCCATCACGATAGTTGAAACTGTGACCTGTGGATAGCCCTCGTCGGACTCCGGACTTCCACGGATCCTCGCTTGCATCGTCCCGGACGAACGTCCCGTATTGCTGCTTCGAAGCCCAGGGGTTGCAGCCCCTGGGCTTGGAGGGAGGTTCACCCGGACGAGCCGGGGACCTTTGTGCCACGCGGAAAGACTTCTCTCTGGAACGAATTGACGCCGCATGTGGCATGGGATACGCTCTGCGGCACGGGGCGCGCTGGGAGCCGGTTCCGATGTGCCGGGTTGCCGTTGCCGGCGTCCAAAACCCCAGAAGCACGAATGCCGACCCATGCCGGACACGCAGAGTCTCTCGTCCGCGGGAATGATCGGACACTTGCTTTGCAGAGGAGGTCGTACGATGACGACAGCTCGACTCCCTGATCTTGCTTACGTGCAACGCTGTGGCCTGGTGTTGGCCGTTCTCGCGCTTGCGCACGCTGGCCGGTCCACCGCCGAGGTCATCCGGGTGGAGCCGCCCGCGAGCGACGGCGTGGTCCACGAGAGCAGGGAGCGACCGGACCTGCTTGACGAGAACTCGCCGAAGGGGCTTCGCGTGGTGCAGGTTTCGACCGATCCGGGCATGATCAGCCATCACCTGTATCCCGAGGCTCCCCTGTTCACGCCCGACTCGAAACGGTTCCTCTTCCACCGGATGCCGACCGAGGAGGGGAAGCCCGGTGCGTTTTGGCTCTGCGATATCGACGACGACTTCGCCCTGCGAGAAATCATCGACGAGCGGGGCGCCAGCAGGCCGTCGGTGAGCCCCGACGGGCAGTGGGCCTACTACTGCCTGTTCGACCACGCGAAACGCGCCGTCGCGTGGAAGCGCGTCTCTCTGAGCACGTTCCATCGCGAGACGCTGGCGAACATCGACGGGATCATCCCCGGCGGCAAACACGAGCTGCGGTCGGCGGGTGGACTGACCTCGATTTCCTCCGACGGCAAACGGATTTGTACGGTCGCCCAGCCCCTTACCGAATCGCCCGAAAAGCGACGCTATGCCATTCTCGTGTTCGATATCGAGAAGCGCTCCGCGCACATTGCTTTTGAGGGGAATCACGAGTTCCTCAACATGCACTTGCAGTACTGCCGTTCGACGGACCCCGCGCTTGCGCACGACATCCTGGTCCAACACAACCACGGCGCCGTTCAGGACGAGAAGGGGCAGTTGGTGAAACTCACGGGCGGAGCGGGCGCCGATCTGCACGTGGTTCGCGACGACGGTACGCACTGGCGCGACGTGCCCGTCGGGCGCGACGGCACGGCCTTCTGCACGGGGCACCAGCAGTGGCGCGGGAGGATGCCGTCGGTCATCAGCAGCATGTCCGTGCGAGGCGACGTCCGCCGGCACCGGCTGCACGAAGCGATGCCCGTCGCGACCGACGAGACGACGTCGCACAAGGGGAGCACGATTCCCGGCACCACGCACAACGATTTGACGCGCGAAGCGGCGGAGACGAACTTCAGCCACTTCTCGATGGACGCCTCGGGGATGCACCTGGCGGCGCGGCACGACCGGTGCGCCGGCAACCCCGACGTGAAGGTCTACCTCGGGAGTTGCACGCCCGGCGAGAACGCCGTGCTCAAGGTTCAATACTTGCTCGGCACGGGCTGGCGCGACCTGGCCAAGGGCTGGCACCGCGGACAGAGCAACAAGCCCCGCCCGATCATCGCGCCCGACGCCGGGGTGGTCCTGTTCCACACCGACCGGGACGGCAAGTCGGAGATCTTCCTGGTCGACGGCTACACGCTGCCGTAGGGCGTCGGAACCGGGGCGGCCGGTATACGACTTCCCGAGGTCCGTAGCGGGCACACGCTACTCCGCAAATGCGAAAGCGATCTAAGGCGACGATTACCCCTCGGGCTTCGCCCCGTTCGTTTCGCCCTGCTTCTGGCGCGCCTCGAGTTGCTCGACGACCAGCTTGGCCTGCTCCATCAGCGGGCGGCTGTTCGACTGTCGGGCGGCGGATAGGGCCAGATCAGCCAGGTCCTTGGCCTTGTCAATCTGCCCCTCGACGACGGCGTACTCGACCAACTGGAGCGCGGTCTGGACGATGGTCTTCTGGGCACTTGATCCTCGGGCGTTCTTGGCTGCGGCGGTCAGCGCTTGTGCCTTCACCGCCAGGATGTCGATCACCTTGAGACCGGCGAGTCGCTCGATCGCTTCGAATGCCAACTCCGGGTCGCCGGCGGCGATGGCCATGTCGCGGGCCTCGCGGAACAGGGCCGACCGCAGCTCCGGGTCCTCGATGGTCGCTTCCCCCGCGGTGAAGAGTTCCTTGGCCAGTTGGGTCTTTCCGGCGGCGCCGGTGGCTCGGGCGAACTGTTCCTTGAACTTCTCCTTGATGGCCCGTTCCGCCTCCTCCGCCGTGGCGTGAACGACCCGGGGCTCTCCCGACGCGTCGTCCCACGCGGTTAGCTCGGGCATCAGGTCCTCGACGTCGATGCCCTGCTGCGAGGCTTCGGTCCAGAGCTGACGGGCGCGGGCCTTGTCGCCGTCCGGATCGACCAGGTGGTAGGTGCCGACGATTGCCTTGGTTGCCGGGTCCTTGGCGAGCCGTTCGTCGGCCAACGCCTGGACGAGCTTGGAGGGGAGGTCGTCGGTCGGGTAAGTCCGCACCCGCCCTGCTACTTTGAGCGTCAACTCGTCGGGGGTCGCTTCCACGATGGCGACGAACGTCTCGCCCACGGGCAGCGTGTCGGCCGGCTGTAGCTTGCCGACGATTCGGTCCATTGCCTTCCAGAATTCGTCCAGGTGGCCCAGCAGGGCGTCGAGCCGATCGACTTCCGCCTGCTCTTCGGGCGTTTGAGCCTCGGAGGCGGCCGATTCGAGGTGCGTGCGCGCGGCGGCCAGATCGTGTTCCGACATGGTGAGCCGCGCGACGGCCAGCGACTGACGGAAGAACTCTTGTCGCTCCTTATCCACGGGCGGTTGCGGTGCCGGTGGGTCCTTCGGCCGGGTTTTCCGGCCGGGAGGCTGCCCCGCCTCCTGCTTCGGTCGGCCCGATGCAGCCGTTCTCTCTTCCGGCTTTGGTTTTGCCTTGGGCTCGGGCTTCGGCCTCGACTGGCGTTGCTCCGAAGGCTTGCGTCCCGGCTCAGGCGCCTGTGGCTTGGGAGCAGATCGGCTGGAATCGCCGGGGTCTGCGGGGGAGGGCTTGGGATCGGCTTGCGAGACGACTTGGTCGTCGACCGGCTCGCCGCGGTGCCGTTCGTAGAGCATGTAGCCGAATACGCCCGCTACGATCAGCAGCGCCCCGGTGGCGAGATAGACGGCGACTTGCGGCCCGGAGACGTTTCTCCTGCGGGCCCGTCGCGAGCCGCGGGCGGAGGCAACCCCACCGCCTGACGGACCCACCGGCGGGAACGAAGGCGTTGTCTCGGGATGCGGCGATGGTGGCCCCGGGACGGGTCCCGCCGTCGACTGGACCGGCAGGGGCCCCGGGACGGGAGACTGCCCCGGCGCCTGCCAAGCCGGCTGGCCAGGGGTTGCGGGCGGTGGCGGCTCGGGGGTTGCGGGAGACTGCCCTTGCGGGGGAGAGGATCCGGGGGTTGGATCAGACGGCTGGGCCTGCAACGAGGCGTCGTACGCGGCCTTGGCGGCCGTGTCCAGGAGGCAGGCCCTCGCCCCGGCCACCGCATCGATCAGTCGCTGCCATTCGGCGACGTGCGGCCCCGGCCGGATGCTCCGGATTCGGGCGGTCAGGACGTCGGCCGCCTGGGCAATGACCCTCCGATCTCCCTCGAAAAGGTCGATGCCGAGCAGCTCGTAGTGATTGCCCGGCCGTTGACCGCCTTCGATGCCCAGCCAGTCTCGGTAGGGGTTGAAAGCCGCTTCCACCGTGCCCCTCCACGAAGTGGGAACCCGTAGGGGAAACCGAAACGCGTCGCTTCAAGTAAGCCTACTCGAAGCTTACCGTCGCCGGCAAGGGTCTCCCGGTCGAACGGGGGCGAAGCCGCAAGCGGCTCTCCGACGCCGGGATGGCCAGCGCCCGTCGCTCACCCCCCGCTGCCGTCGGTTGCCCGACCCTACCTTTCATACACCACGCCGACCCCGACCATCTCCGGCGTGGTGACGGGGGTGAGCGTAAGGTGTTCGTACCCGTGCTCCGTCTTGTCCACGGCACGACAGGCAAGATAGGCCATCCACCAGCCCAGCCAGGCGTGGGACAGATAGTGGCCGTCGTGGTCGATCCGGGACCAGGTGGGTAGGATGGAGCAGGCATACAGGCCCGCCTTCAGGTAGGGATTGTCAGTCATCTTGGCGGCGGTGATGAAAGGCACGGCGCCGATGAAGCCGTGTCCGCTCACGCCGTGGCCTTCCTCGAACGGCCTCCAGCGTGACTCATACTTGCTTTCGCCGGGCCGGGCCGCGCCCAGGCAATATTGGAGGAAGAGCATGCTGGGCGTGCCGACCAGATAGGCTCGCTCGGTTCGGAACGCGAGCTCCCCCAGCACGCTGGCGCACGGCGACTCGTCGTACATCCGGCCCAAAAAAACCATCGAGGCGCATGCGGGTGCGACGTACCATCCATCGCCGAAGTATCGCCATACTTGCGCGAAATCGTCGCTGCCTTCGCTGCGCACGTCGTCCTGGTACCAGTCCCGGAAGTCGTGGTCCAACGAGGTGTTGGCCAGGAGGCTCGCGCCGGCGAGGCCCAGGAGCAGGTCGGCGGTCGACTCCCAGGAGTAGTAGTTCTCGCAATCGCTGGGCATTTTGCCGAAGAGCTCTTGGAACGTGGAGTAGACGATCGGTCGTCGGCGGGCCAGCCGGTCGGCCAGACGCCTGCCCAGGCGACGTCGGGGGCGGATCGGCCGGGTCGCGAACGCGTCGATCCACTCGGTCTGGCACAAGCCGTCGTCAACTTGGCACAAGACTTCGTCGTCCCAAACCATCCCCTCGTCGAGTTTACGGATGCTCTCGTCACCCCGACCGATGCCGACGTCCATCCGATCGACGCCCGGGTCGAGCCGACCGTTGTCCCTGGGGGCAGCGGCGCGGGTGTGGGGGATCGAGCGCAGCGGCCGATCGTGCCGGGCGATGAACCGGTTCCGGCTACAGGCGGTGCAGGCCGCCAGCAGGCAGACGACCACGGCAGAGGTCCAGATCGTGCCAGCGCTACCCATTGCGTGGTGTTTCCCCCCCAAAAGCCACGAATTGTCCATAAGGCAGTCGCTGACCGCGTCGCGATCGGAGGCGCACCCCGACGTGGTCCGCAGGAGTCTCGATGTCGTCTGGCCTGCGGTGAGGTGTCGAGCCTGCCACCTTCGACGGTCCTGGGTCGTCCTTCTCGACCGTCGGGTAACCCGTCCCTGTAGGTAGGCCGTGGGTTGTACATTTTCATCGGAGCCGTCGTGATCACGGCATTAGCTATAACCCGCACGCTGGGTAGAGTCGATCCAACCGGAAGGGTCCCATTCAGTTTGCCCAGCGTGGCACGTCGCTCCCCCTGGATTGACATACCGGCCTAATTGCGCCGAACATACCCCCCGTTTGTGGTGAGTTGCCGGCCGGCGGCCCATGGCGTATCCTCGTTTGCGGGGCCGATCAGGCCCTCCCGACGCATTCGGTCGGAGTCGAGCCGCACGACACGGGCGGGGGACGACCCATTATGAGGGCACGTCTTCCGCCATTCTGGGGGCACACGAGATGTCGGACCGCATTCCGATGACCCGGGTAGGGTACGATAAGCTCAAGGCAGACCTCGCCCAGAAGGAGCAGGTCGAGATGCCCAAGATCCTGGAGAGGATCGCCAAGGCCCGCTCCGACGGCGACCTGAGCGAGAACGCCGAGTTCGACGGCGCGATCGAAGCCCAGGGCCTGCTCCAGCGGGAGATCAACGTGATACGGGACAAGCTCTCCCGGGCGGTCCTGATCGACCCGGCCAAGGTCCCCAAGGGCGAAGTCGCCTTCGGCGCGACCGTGGTCGTCAAGGACCTCGACCTGGACGACGAGGAGGAGTTCACGCTGGTCGGGGCGGGCGAGGAAGACTACGTGGCGGGCAAGATCCTCGTCACCAGCCCCCTGGCCCAGGGCATGCTCGGCAAGAAGGTGGGCGAGCAGGTCGAGATCGAAGTGCCGGCAGGCATTACGCGGTTCGAGATCCTGGCGATTCGCTTCGGGGAGTCGTGAACCGATCCCAGACTGGAGCCAACTCGCACTGATGTGGCTTCTCATCCTCGTTTTGACGCTCCCGATGGCCGACGTGCAGTCCGAGATCAAGGACGACGAGGTCGTCGTCTTCTACCCGACGTACGCGCGCCAGGTCGACGACGGCCGGGCGTGGAGAGTCTCCATCCACGGGTCGATTTTCGAGCCGGAGGAGGATTCGCTCAAGCGGGAAGCCCTCTTGGGCCTGTTGCGCCGGTTGGGAGGGCTCGCTAAAGAGGAAGCGGAGACCCAGCTCTTCAAGGAGCGGGCGAGGGCCTTTCTGGTCGACAACGAGGGCGGCAAGGACATCACGATTCGCCTGGGCGAAAAGGTCTATTCGGCGGGCACGTCCGGGGCCGACGGCCACTTCGCCGCGTCGCTCGAGCTGCCGGCCGCCGAGATCGAGCGCCTGCGCGGGGCGGACCCCGACGACCGCGACTGGCTCACCTTTCAGGCGGTGATTCGCCCCGGCGACCGTCGCACGTTCGCTGGCCGCGTGCGGCTGATCGCGCCGGAAGGGCTCTCGGTGATCTCCGACGTGGACGACACGATCAAGGTGAGCATGGTCCGCGACCGGCGAGCCCTCATGCGGAACACGTTCCTCCGCCCGTTCCGGCCGGTGGAAGGGATGGCCGGCTTGTACCGGCGGTGGGCCGACGCCGGAGCGGCCTTTCACTATCTGTCGGCCAGCCCCTGGCAACTCCACGGGCCGCTCCGCGAGTTCGTCGAGGACCAGGACTTTCCGCCCGGTACGTTCCATTTGAAGCGCTTTCGGCTCAAGGCCCGCTCGGCGTTGGGGCTGTTCGGCTCGCAGCAGGGATACAAGTCGGCGGCCATCGAGCGGATCCTGGCCGACTTCCCCCGCCGGCGGTTTATCCTCGTGGGCGACTCCGGGGAGCAGGATCCGGGGATCTACGGAGCCGCCGCGCGCAGGCACCCGGACCAGATCCTGCGCGTCCTCATTCGCAACGTCGACGGATCGGATCAGGAAGACGCCCGCTTCAAGGCGGCGTTCGGCGCCGTCCCCGCGGACCGCTGGCGGGTCTTCCGCGACCCCGAGTCGTTGGCCGACGTCGTGCCGGAGCGCGCGGCCCCGCCGGGAGAGCGTCCGCAGGACTAAGGATCGGCCGAAGAATAACTTCTCGACTTCCGTAGCAGGCACACGCCCTGTGTCGTCCGCCGGCTGCGGCACAGGGCGTGTGCCTGCTACTCCTTCCGGGCCCGAAGGATTTCCGCGGGCGCCCTTTTCGGGTACGATGGGTGGTGGAGGGCCGTCAAGCGCCCGAAGGGATCGGCAAGCAATCGTGACGGGAAGACCAAACGAAGCACGGCTACCGATTGATATGAAAACCCTGATCATTGGCCTGGGCAATCCGTTGGTTACCGACGACGCCGTCGGGCTGCGCGTCGTCGCCGAGTTGAAGTCGCGGCTTGCCGACCGGCCCGGCGTGGAGGTGGACGAGGACTACTGGGGCGGGCTGCGGCTGATGGAGCGGATGGTGGGTTACGACCGGGTGATCGTGGTCGACGCCATCCTCACCGGCGCGGAGCCCGGCACGATCCGCCACCTGACGCCCAACTCGATCCCCACGCAACGCTCCGCCTCGGCCCACGACATGAACCTCCCCACCGCGTTGGCGTTCGGCCGCCAAGCCGGAGTCGCGCTGCCCGACGACGAGAACATCCTTCTCGTCGGCATCGAGGTCGAGGACGTGATCAATTTCGGGGAGGAGTGTACGCCGGCCGTTCGGGCGGCCGTTCCCCGTGCCGTCCAAGACGTGCTCCACTCCCTGGACTCCTGGCCGACGGCAGAGCCGACCCAGTGACCCGACCGTCCTTAAGGGCTGCGCAGCGATTGCCACACGGGCGACCATGCACGAGCTTTCCATCGTTGAAGCGCTGATCGAGCAGGTGGAGAAGGAGGTGGAGCGATCCGGGCATCGTGGTCGGGTGACGGGGCTGGACGTGTCGATCGGCCGGCTCTCGGGCGTCAACCCCGACTCGTTTCGCTTCGCTTTGGAGATGCTTTGCCCGGGCACGCTGCTGGAAGCCGCCGAGGTCCGCATTGCCGAGCCACGCGCCACGTGCCGTTGCCAGAGCTGCGGGGCCGTCGCGGAGGTCGACGAGTGGGTGGCCCGGTGCCCCGAGTGCGGAAGCGGCGACCTGCTGCTCGAAGGAGGAAGAGAGCTGTGGCTTCAGTCGATCGAGCTCGAGGACTGAGCGCTCGCGACGAGGAATTCCGTCGAACGGCGGAGAAATAGTGAGAAGGACTTCCGATCGCGCGACCCGCCGAGCGGCACGCATTGCCCGGGGGGTTCGCGACGCCGGGCGTTCTAGAAAAGCAAGAAGCTAACCGAAGTAGGCGGCTGGAAGCGACGCTTGCGGCGCTTAAAATCAAAGAAGAAAAATTTCCTTGCGCCGCCGTTCGCAAGCCGGCGGAAGCCGTAGATTTGGCTGTCCTGCCAAGGGTGGCTTGGCAGCGTTGTTCCTTCCGGAACGCCTCGCGGCGTTGCGGCGGGTCTCCTTCCCCCATCTTGTGAACGATCTTTCGGGCGGCGAACGCCGGCCGGCCGCGGCGCGAAGCGGCGGGCGCAGCGTCCTCAAAATGCGTGGAAAAACGTGTCGCAGGCTCTTGACAGTCGAAACACGCTGTGCTATTCGTACATCCCTTACCCCTTACGAGGTGTGTAAGCGTCTCACGCAGTATCGTCCGCCGATACACCCTTCTGCGCCGCCGAGGGAACGACCCATGAAGCAATCCGAGGCCAAGCAACTGAGCGAGGAACTGCTCGCCAACGTTTACGCACTGCCGAAGGGCGAGAAGATCAAAGAGTGCATCCAGTGTGGGACTTGCTCGGCTTCGTGTCCCTCCAGTGCGGCCATGGAGTACAGCCCTCGCGAAATCATCGCGGCCCTGAGGGCGGGCATGTTGGATCGCGTGCTCAACGCGAACACCGTCTGGATGTGCGTCTCGTGCTACTCCTGCACGGTCCGCTGCCCGGCCGGCATTCCTTTCACCGACGTGATGTACGAGCTCAAGCGCCTGGAAGTCGATAAGGGGCTTTCCAAGGGCGCCAACGGGGCGGCCATGGCCGCGGCCTTTGCGGATACCGTCGACAAGTACGGCCGCAACTCGGAGACCACCCTCCTGCGAACCTACTTCCTCCGCACCAATCCGCTCAAAGTACTACCGCAAGTCCCCCTGGCCATGAAGCTCTTTTTCAAGGGCAGGCTAGATACCGTGTACAGGATTCTTGTCCCGCACAGGGTCAAGGGCCTGAACGGCCTCCGCAAAATGTTGGCCGCTATTGAGGACAACGGAACGAAATGATCAACGCAACCTCTCGGGCCTACTCGTACTTCCCCGGTTGTTCCGTAACGGCCACCAACCGGGCCTACGACATCTCCACCAGAAGCGTGGCCGAAGTGCTCGGGGTAGAACTCTCGGAGCTGCAAGACTGGAACTGCTGCGGGGCCACCGCCTACCTGCCGATCCGCGAGAAACGCTCGTTCGTTCTTTCCGCGCGCAACCTGGCAATCGCCGAGCCGCAAGGGCGCGACCTGGCCACCATCTGCAACGCCTGCTACGTCGTCTTGCGCAAGACGAACAAGTACATGGCCGAGGACCGCAAGCTCCACGACGAAGTCCGCGGAGCGCTCCAGGCCGGCGGCATGGACTACCACGGCACCGTCCGCGTACGGCACTTCCTGGAGATCGTCGTCAACGATCTGGGCGAGGAGGCGGTCCGGTCGCGCGTCAAGCGAGACCTGTCCGGGCTGAAGGTGGCGTGTTACTCCGGGTGCCAGCTCAGCCGGCCTTTCGACGACATCGACGACGCCGAGTACCCGGTGATTATGGAACGCCTGGTCGGCTGGCTGGGCGCCGAGGTCGTTCCGTTTCCCTTGAGCGCGAAGTGCTGCGGCGGGCTGACGATGACCACGGCTCCGGACACGGGCCAACTGCTCACGGGAAAGATCCTCAAAGGCGCCAAGGAGCGGGGCGCCGATTGTGTGCTCACGGCCTGCCCGCTCTGTCAGATCAACCTGGAAGCGTACCAGGAAAAGGTCGGCGAGGCCGTCGGGGCCGACTGCCACGTTCCCGTCCTCTATTTTACGCAACTGATGGGCAGCGCCTTCGGCCTCAAGCCCAAGGCGCTGGCACTGGGCGATAGTCTCACGCCGGTGGAAGCCTTACTCGCGGAAAAGGTGAGTGCGTAATGATCACAGCCAGTGACGATAGACGAATCGGGGTCTACGTTTGCCATTGCGGGTCGAACATCGCGCAGACGGTCGACGTCGAGGCCGTGGCCGAGCATGCCAAGACGATCCCCGGCGTGGTGGTCGCCAAGACGTACAAATACATGTGCTCCGACCCGGGCCAGGAGATCGTCAGGCAGGACATCGTCGAACACCAACTCAACCGCGTGGTGGTCGCCTCCTGCTCCCCCTTGATGCACGAGAAGACGTTCCGAAAGGTGTGCGAAGAGGCGGGGTTAAACCGCTTCCTCTTCCAGATGGCCAACATCCGGGAGCACTGCTCCTGGGTGCATTCGGACCGCCGCGAGGCCACCGCCAAGGCCAAGCGACTGGTGCGCGGGGCGGTCAGGCGGGTGTGGTTTCACGAAGCCCTGGAGGAGCGCGAGGTTCCGGTCCGGCCCGAGACGCTCGTGGTCGGGGCGGGGATCACCGGGATCGAGGCCGCCCTGCGGATCGCCGACTCGGGCAAGAAGGTGTACCTGGTGGAGCGGGAGCCCTCTATCGGAGGCCACATGGCCCAATTCGACAAGACCTTCCCCACGCTCGATTGCGCCGCCTGTATCCTGACCCCCAAGATGGTCGAAGTCGGCGAGCACCCGAACATCAAGCTGATGAGCTACTCGGAGGTCGAGGACGTTTCCGGCTACGTGGGCAACTTCAAGGTCAAGGTGAAGCGCAAGGCCCGCTACATCGACGAGGAGAAGTGTACGGGGTGCGGGTTGTGCGTCGAGAGTTGCCTGGTAAGGAATATCCCTTACCTGAAGCCGGCGGAGGAGGTCGAAGTCCGTTTG
>CAZDHR010000170.1:0-13664 GCA_964505295.1 uncultured Planctomycetaceae bacterium | reverse complement strand
TCTCCGCGCCCTGCCGGCGCCACAGCCGGTAAGCCTTCTTGAGTGCAGCGAACGCACTATACCCGTTGGCGATGTTGTTCTGGATGCTGACACCCCGGCCCATGAGCGTGTAGCTCTCGTGGTCCATCGCGGGATGAAGCACGCGCCGGGCGTCACTGGCCCCGACGGGCACCTGCGACATGCGCCGGTACGCCGTGTCCGACATTACGAACCGCGGGTTCCATGCGTTCACACGATACTGTTTTTCCAGGCCGAAAACGTGCCGCTCCACGTCGCCCACCGTGTAGGCCGATGCCGTGCCCGACTCCGACGCTACCGCCGTGGTGCCGCTGGCCGTGAAGATGCCCTCCGGCTCGCTCGTGCCGTCGCCGTTCGCAATCTGGTTGTCCAGCTCGCTCTGGATTCGTTCGCCGATGTTGGCGGCGATGATTCGGCCTAGATTGGCCGCACTATCGGCGAGAACGTCCCGGCCAATTTCGACCGCGACCATCACCGGGAAAACCGTCGCCGTGATGTCGGCGATCAAACCTGTCGTGTCGAACAGGTCGATCGCGCTGCCCTCCGACTGGTTCCACGTCACGGTGGGGTTGTTCACACTGGCCGTCTCGATCGACGATCCGCGGGGAACGTCCTGAATATCGACGTAGGGCACGAACTCGCCGTAAAGCAACGGGTACGTTACCACCATGTCGTCGAAAAACGTGGGATTCAGGTACGAGCCCCCACTCGTCGTGCCGTCCAAAACCGCCTTGACGTGATCGCCGTCCCGGTAGTCGGCCACCCAGCGGCCGTCGATCTCGCCGCTCCAGCTTTCTGTCTCACAACACTCCCGGACGAGGGCGACCTCGTGATCTGAAAGCACTACATCGGCGTATCGCAGCTGGCGGGACGCCCGCAACTTGGCGAGCGAGCCCAACATCGCGTAGTCCTTCTCGGATGGGAGCGTAGCGTCCCGGCCGCCGAAGATGGGGTGGTCGCCCACGCCGACGCCGGGCGTGTTTTTCCACGGCCGGCCCGTCGACTTTTGCAGGCCGACCGGCCGATCGGTGGAGTAGCTTTCGCTGGGTCGCTTGACCCGGCCGCCGCTGCCCTGCATCAGGGCGGTTTGGTGAAAGAACTGGTCTGCCGCTGTACCTTCTGACATGATATGTCCTCGCAAACAAGGGAATTCTTGCCCGCCGCACGCGCCGCGGGCCGTTTGAGCCGCCGTCCCTCGTTAGTGTTTTCGTCTCAGTCGAACATCCGCCCGGGCACGCCGCGAAACATCCTGCCGACCGGCTCGCAGTCGGCCGCCTCGAAGGGGCCGAACTTGCGCCCCAGCCCGGATAGATCCCACGCCGTCGCCGGGTCGTGGCCGTCGTCGATCAGGTGGGTGAGAAACTTCTGGGCCTTCAGCACCACGCGGAAGTCGCCCGTCTCGGCAAGCTCCGCCAGCAAGTCGCGCACCTCGCGCATCGACAACAAGGGCTCGTCGTATAGTGGATCGTACAAGTCAGTCGCCATTTTTTTCGCCTCCAGTTATAAACCGGGGGAAGCGCCGGCGCGAGCTAGGCCCGACGCCCCCCCGGCGGTTGTCGGCCAGCCGCGCCGAGGGGGTCGGCCGGCCGCTCCGGTTTCTACGACGGACAGGGGTAGGGACAAACCCCTGCCCGCCGCGCGCTCGGCGCACGGGGCACACGACACCCCCGCGCGGCCGCTAACTTTCGTCAGTGTACTGGCAAGTATTCGCTCACGTCGATCGGTCTCGGCTGGCGATGGACCCGGGGCGGAAGCCGCTCGAACGCCAGAAGCGCCAACGCGAACGCACTCGCTACGTCGCCGTGGCCCTCCCCCTTCACCCGGGGCGAAGTCAGTCGCCAGCCGTACGACTTCTCCTCAATCTCCAGCCGCTTCAGATCCCGAATTAACTGCTCATGGTTGAACAGGTCGATCGCACGGTCCCGGAACACGCCCAGCAATAGCGTCGCCAACTGCTGCATCGTACCGCCGCTGAAACTCGCCGGCTTGCACGTGATGCCGCGGCGCGACAAGTGCTGTAACAGGTGAGCGCACTGCCACTCGTCGGCGAGAAGTTTCGCCTTGAACTTGCGGCAGACTCGCATCGCGTCGTTTTCCACTTGGTCAACATCCACCGATCGGCCGGCCGACGGCTTCCACACCCGAACCGCCGCCAAGCGGTAGCGACCCGTCGCCGGGACCGTCTCGTATCGTGTCGTCGGCTGGGGCGTCGACAGCAGCCACTCGGGATCGTTCGCCATCGCCTCCCCCAAGATCCTCTCGAAGCGCGACGCCCGCCGCGTCGCCCCGCCGTCGCGGGCGAGCACGTGTCCAATGTGCCTGCCGACGATTACTAACGCGCAATGGTCGTGCCGGAGCCCCAGGTCCAGGCCGGCCCGGTACGCCCAGCCAATCCGGCGCTCCGTGACCGGGCCGTCGGCAGTGACCGCCGCGTCGATGTCCGCTTCGTCCAGCGCATCGCCCGTGCCCGTCGACCACTCGTTGCCCCACAACCGCCGATACACGCCGTCGGGCAGCAAGCGCCGCTGCTCCTCAAGCAGCTTCGCGCCAATCCAGCTCGCCACCGAACCGCCGAGCCGACGAAACAACCAGGCCGGATCGCCCCGGACCGCCTCCCGCGTCCGCCATTGCCACGTGTCGAGAATGCCCGCGTTGGAAATCACGACCAGCAAACAATGAGAACGCTTCGCGGCAGCGCTCAAAAGGCTGTGCCACAGGTCGGGCCTCTGCCAGTTGGCCAACTCGTCGCACACAACGAAGTCGGGCGTCAGCCCGTAACTCGTCGGGGCGTCTGATGTCAACACCCTGCACTCCGAACCCGTGTGCGTGTTCAAAATTCGCGCAGCCTGAACGTCCAACGGCAACCAACGGTTCAACCGGACCAGCGTCGATACCGCGTCACGCAATAGGGCAGCCTGGTCAAGATCACCGGCCGCCACAACCCCGAACAGCCTCCGCCGCGACGCGAACAACGCCCACGCCGACATGACGGCCAAGTCGAGTGTTTTGCTGTGCCCGCGCGGCCGCTCGAAATACGCCCGTTGAACGCCGGCCGACACGTCTTGGCCGACGATCCGGCGCCAAGCATCGTCAAGATCGGTGAAGTCGCTCGCCTGCCACGAGTCCAAACGCTCGCCGAACGGACGGGCGCCCGCGTCCGTGTCGATCAGGAGGTGAGAGCGGAACACCGCCGGATCGGCAGCCATCGCCTGCAAGTCACTCGCCATCGGCCGGGGCCTCCGTCTCGGGAACCAGCTCGACAAGCACATTGCCCGACTCTTGCCGGGTCGCCCGCCACGTAGCACACCACGGAATTATGATCGCCATGTGAACCGGCACGACAAACGAAAACCCCTCCGACCGCTCGGGGCCGTCCGCCTCAAAAAGCTCTCGTTGGGGCTCACTCGCCATCGGACACCTCCCCCGCGAACTGCTCGGCACGCTCGGTGCACGCGGGGCAAAATAGTCTCCATCCCAAACTCGTCCATCGCGCCGCCCGCGCCGCATCGGCCGGCGAAATGCCCGCGCCGCAGAGGTGACAGTCGTACTCTCTCTCGGCCGGCCGTGCCGCCGCCGGGACAGCATCCGGATCGACCGGATCGGACACGACCACCTCGACCTCGACCGACTCGCCTCTGCGAATCTTCTCCGCAAACTCAACCAGGTCGGGATAAACCACGTCGCCCGACTCGAATGCAACACGCAAGCCGCCCAGGGAGGTGATCCGTCGACGTTCACGCATTTTGCTGCGCCCCTTCTTGGTTCATGCCGTCTCGTCTCCCAGGCCGCCGCCTGACGGCCCCGCCGGCTCCCCCGCCGTATCACCGCCCCCGCCGCCCGCCGCCGATCCTGGGGCGCCCGGGGCCGTCTGGTCGGCCGTCTCGTGGCGCGTCTCGCCGTTGCCGCCGACCGGGGCCGGCAACGTCGGCTGGGGCGTGGCATACAACGCATCGAAAATGCCATCCGCGTCGCTCTTGTCCAAGCCGAGTCGCTGTAGCACCCGATCCCTTCGGTCCGACGCCTCCGCAATCTGCTTGGCGTAGCCCAACCGTTCAGCGTGAGTCAGCTTGCCGTTCGCCTCGCGCAACCAACGGGCGCAGAGTTGAGAAACCTGCTCGTATCTGATGGCCGTCTGAATGCAGCACGACTCCCACAACCCTATCTCGCCGCGCCGCTCCAAGCACCAACTCTCCAAGTGGCGCCGTAGCTGATAGCAAGACTGCGAAATGAAGTGGCACCCGCTCGGCAGAGCACTCACCGTCATCCGCAAGCCGTGCTTCGCCGCGCTCTGGTTGCCGGGCTGCCCGCCCGGTTTGGCCGTTTGGTACGTATTTTCAAGGTGTTTGGCAACATTTTCGGCAACACTTGTGGCCATCGTCTCACCTGTCTCGCACGAAACACGTGCGGCAGACTCATCCCATATCGGTCTGCCGCCCTCTGCCGCCTCCCCGCGACGCCGTTCGCGGCCGTCGGCCGGCTCGGTTGGCCCCCCCCGCCAGCGTGGTGTTCGGCTCGGCTGGGCGACTCTGCCCGCGTGACACTAGCGACAGTAGTGACACTACCTGGGGTCGTTTTCCCGCGCGCGCGCCTGCGCGCCCGCGCGAGGGGGCCTGAATTACTGTCACTACTGTCACTAGTGTCACCTTTTGCTACTTACGATGGACGGTCCACAGGGCCCCCATTTTGGTCCGTTGCGAGTCCAGAAACCGTTCGCCCACCACCCGTCGGCGGAGGTGGTGTAGTTTCATGGCGAGGCTGCGGGCGGAGGGCGTCTTGTCCCCGCGGGTGGGGGCCAGCTCGCCGATCGCAGCCCGCAACGCCTCATGTCGGGATTCGTCGCCGTCGATCAGTCGGAGCATTTCCCGGACGGTAAGTCCGTCGCGTTCGGGGTCGGTTTCGTCGAGCGCGGCAATGAACATCCGCAGGGCGTTGGCCTCCGAGTCCGCCGTAGTGGCCAGCTCACCGCGGGTCTCGCCCGGGTCCGGCATGCCGATCCAAACAACGGCCGCTCGCACCAAGTCGGACCACGCCCCGAATGAGCCCCACGGCGTCAGTCCCATATCGGGCCGGCCAGCCCGACAGTAGGCGGCGAGGATCGTAACGGCAGCCACGGCGAGACGGGGCTGCTCTTGCCGCACCCACTCCAGCAGCTTGGGGTGGCGAAAGCCGGTTCGCTCTTCGGGATTCTCGTCGGGCGACTCCAGGCGGATATGCAGCAGCCGACGGGCCATATCGGGGCCCAGGATTGCGTTGTTCGCTGTTGCGTACCATGTTGCGACCAAGGGCACGCCGGAGACCATTTCGGATCGACCGAGCACCCGGTCGGACCAACTCGTTGCGGTGAGGGCCGCGGAGAGCGACGGGCCGCCCAGCGTCCCGGTGATGTTGTCGATCAGGATCAGGTTGTCGCCTGCCAGGGCCAGGGCCGTGATCCGCTTGCGAAACTCGTCGTCGTCTTTCGGGGCGGTCATCCGCGACATGCCGCGCCACGAGAAGATCGTGCCCGTCACGTCGGCCAGCAACGACTTGCCGGAGCCCCTCACGTTCGCGTCGATCAGCGCCAGCGGGGCCGGCCCGTGGAACGCGAACCGGGCGAACGGCGTCAACGTCGCCGCCACCCATGCCGCCTCATGGGTAGTGCTTGCGAACGGGAAGTCCTCGACCACCTCGACCAGCGATTGGCACGCCTGGATTGCATCGTCTTTCGTCGACTTTGTCGGCACAGGCGGATAATCGCTTCGCGGGCTAAGCACAAGCCCTGTTGATGCATCGTAGCCTGCCGTTGCCAAAACCGAGCCGTCCCGGCGCAAAACGGGCGACTCGACCACGCCTTCCAGGGGACGGATGTTGGTCCACTGGTCGCGCGCCGCCACGGCCTCGACAGCCCAGCGGGGGACGTGGCACAACTTCACGTCGTCTTCTTCCTTGTCGCCCGGGCGCCCCCATGTCGCGTTGGCGGCCATGATTTCGCGCAGCCGCGGGAGCTTCACTACGCTGATGCGCGGAGAGCCTTCGGGCCGAGCGATGCCCTTTGGGGGCTTTGTATCATGGACGATCTGGACCAATTTCGTGCCACGCTGGTAAAGGTTTTTCGCGCTCGCGATCGCCTGGATCGCTTCATCGGCAACACGCTTTTCGTCGAAACTTACGAGTATCCACGGCACCGCCGGGGACGTGATTTCCGGCGTGCCCTCCCCGTTGCCGCCCGCCGCCTCTTCGACGGCCTCCGCCAACGGCCAGCATTTCGTTTCTGCCATCGTTACCCTTTCAGTCTGGTTGTGTTACCCCTACACAACCGCCGTCCCCTCGCTGATATTTCGTCCCCGGACCCGGGCGCCCGTCGGCGCCACGGGCCGGGGTAACGATGCTTCTCGCAACTTTCTTCGCAGCCCCCCTGTTGTGCTTTCGGGCGCCACCGCGAACGCGAACCGCTGTTGTTCCTCCGGCACGTCGCCCCAGGACAAACGCTCCAACTCGGCCAGGCTCGGCAGATCGGCACCCGGCGGAGGCCACGGCCGCAGTCGTTTCCGTTCGGTCCGGGGCGACCTGGACACGTCACACCTCTCGTTGTTTCTCCGCCAGCTTGTCGAAAAACTCGTGGGCGTCTTTGCCCCGCACGAAACCTTGCCGCCCGAACCGCAGCACTCTCAGCCCCGCTTGCCGGGCCATTCGCATAGCGTGGGCGTTCCACCCCATCCGGGCCCGGAACTCGGCCAGCGTGTACACTTCGTCCGCCCGCACCACGCCCGGGCAAGAAATGGCAAAAGGCGGTCCATCCGAACTCCGCCCGTTGGCGGGGCTCGGACGCCGCCTATCCCCTCGATCAGCCGCTTGGTTCAGCGTGGTGTTACTCACCCATACGACATCGGCATTTCTCCAGATCGGTACCCAGGGGGGCTACCATCCTTTCGCCTTGCCGCACGCCGCATCGCCGATCGGTTCGGTTGCTCCGTCGATCGGCACCTGCCACGGTCCCGGATGGGGCTGCGGGGTAGGCTACTAGTGGGCGACCTTCCGCGTCGCCGTCAGTCCTCTATCATTATTGCCGGCACCCGCTCCCGCTCGATCACGGGGCGGGGCTTGGCGTCGCTTATCGCTTGTGCAATTTTCGCCAGGGCGACTTGCTCCACGCCAGCACGCCCAAGCGTGGCCAGCGTCGCAGCCCAGAAGGCACCCCGCCAACTCCACTGACGGGGCACCCGTCGCGCCCGTCGCGACAGGTCGGGCAACAGCACCCCGCGGGCCACCCAATCTTCAAAAGCGCGCTTCGTGAGCGCAGTGACCTTGAGGATGTCGGCGACCAAAAACACCTTGGTTTGGTCAGGGTACTCGCGTACGAACGCCGCGAGGCACCCGTCCAAGTCGATGCAGATCGGCCTGTACCCCGCGGCCAGCACGGCCCGCAGCTCGGCAGCCCCCCCGAACCCGATGCAGTCGCCGGTCTTCGTCGCCCACAGTATAGACTCAGTCATTTCGTGGCTCCCATGTCGCCCGTCATTATATCAGGCCAACCGAGGTAGTCGACGAAAAAATCGGCCGGCCGGGCCGGATTTCGGAAAAAAGCCCAGTCCCCTCAATTTAGTGTATATCACTCCGCTATCTTGCATGGAGTCCGCTGCGGCGGGCGGGGTCGAACATTCCGACGACAATTCTCAGGGGGGTGTTGCCAGATCTGTAGCCACCCGGCGGCACGTGCCGCTTTTTGCCGATCGGCCAGACCTCAAAAACGCCGGGGTTTGACGGTGTTTCGACGATGTTTGGACGGTGTTTCGCACCCCCGTAAGCACTCGGAATCGGTCATCGGAACCGCACAGACCAAGGGCGAAACGGTTTGCCGCCTCGCCAGCCGGCGCTCGGCGTTCAAGCAGTGGCGAGGTGGTGCCCTGACGTATTGTCCGTGCTTCGCTGCCGACCTGGCAAGCCGGGAGCCGTGAGGTTATGTTGTCGGGGGGCGCATAGTTGGACAGCGCCACTTTGGGGTCTCATCGTAACCCGAAGCGTAAGCGAGGGCACGCGTCGCTCCGAATCCCTCGCTTACGCTTCGGGTTACCAGGGGGTTCGCGCCGAAGTGGCGCTGTCCGAATAGCATCGGCAGCACAAGGAGAAACACCGTGAGCGGGAAAACAGCGGGATTCGCCACCGGTTTGGCTCGGCTTGCTTCGATTCTCGTGACCCTGGGGACACTCTGGCTCGGCGCCCGGGCGCCGGCACAGATTCTGGATCTCTGGCCCGATCCGGTGGCCCATCACGTGCTGCCGTACGAGACGGCCGGGCTTGCGCACGGGCCGATCCTGGGCCGGCCGACGGCGACGTCGGTCCGGGTCTGGGTCCGGACCGTCCGGCCCGGCGAGTTCCGCATCGTCTACGGCGAGCGGCTCCCGCTAAGCGCGAAGAGCGACGGCGTCGACGGCCGCACGATCGCCGAGAGCGACAACACGGGCTACGTCGATCTGGTGGGCCTCGAGCCCAACACGCGGTACTACTACGGCGTGATGATCGACGGCCGACTGGCCGACACGCGCATGGACTTCGACCATCCCTGGCCCAGCTTCCGCACGCTGCCCGACGCCGAAAGCTACCGCGACGAGGTGAACAACCCGGACGGGCTGTTCAACGTGCGGTTCGCGATCGGGCACTGCGGGTGTCAGGACCCGGTCAAAAGCGGCGGGCAATACGGCAGCCCCGCGTCGTTCCACCGGATCTTCCACCAGCACCGCGACGACGTGATGTTCCTCTTCACCAACGGCGACTACATCTACGAGGAGCTGCGCGACGGCACGATCGACGGGTATCGCAACAACTACAAGCTCTACCTGACCCGCGGCCGGTCGATGTCGACCTTGTTCCGGTACCTGCCCAACCTGTTCACGTTCGACGACCACGAGATGGACCGCGAGACGGGCGGGTTCACCGAGGTCGGCCTCAAGAAGGGGCCGTGGCTGAGCCGCGACCTGCCGCTGCGCGCGTGGGGTGAGTACGCTGGATGGGCCAACTACGATTCGCCCTATCGAGCGCCGATCCGCTTCGGCACGGCGACGGTCGAGAAGGGCGGCGACGTGCTCACCGACCCCGAGGCCGACTTTGCGAGCCTCGACTTCCACCGCGTCAGCAGCATCCACCTACACCCGAAGAGCAAGAATGCGGGCGTGTACGCGCCGGTGGAAGCCTTGAGCAAGACCGGGCTCCGCGTGCGCCCGGCGTTTACGGCCGACGAGACGTGCCTCTACAGCATCGGCACGCACCACTTCTTCGATTGGCGGATCGGCAACTGCCACTTTTTCGCGCTCGACTGCCGCAGCGAGCGCACGCAATACCACCTGTCGCGGCAGCGCGACCCAAAGCAGGTGATGCTCGGCCCGGTGCAGCAGAAGTGGCTCATCGACGGCGTCAAGAACACCGACGCCCAGTTCGTGTTCATCATCTCCAGCGTGCCCTGGGTGATACCCCACACGGGCTATCACGTCGGCAGGAGCTTGGATCCCAAGGGCGACACCTTCGTGATGTTTCTCCGCGAGCGGGAGATGCTACTGGACCTGTTCGACTCGCTCGACAAGCCCGTGCTGATTTTCAGCGGCGACGTGCACAACTCGTTCTCCATCCAGATCACCGACAACGTCTGGGAGTTCCTGTGCGGGCCGCTCAACTCGGCGGCCCACCCGATCGGCACGGCCGGCAAGCCGCCCTTCGGGGGCTGGTACGATTCGGCCGGGCGCAAGGTGAAGATCAAGTGGGTCGCCGGCTTCCCCGACAACGTCCACTACACCCGGCTGCACGGCGTCTACTACGCCATCGTCCAGGTGAACAACATCTTCAAGTCGGCCCTGCCCGACGAGGTCGGCTACCAGTGGATCGCCTACGACTCGCCGCAGGTCGTCGTCCACTTCTACGACGGCTACACGGGCAAGCCGGTCTACGCGGAGGGGATCTCGCTGGTGGACTTGGAGGCGCCGCCGGGGAAGAAGTCCTGACGAAAGCCCGGTCAGGCTGCGCCTCAGGCCAACGCGCGGTCTTTCGGGAACTTGGCTCACCTGTACGCGTTCCGGGACACCAAGAAACCTGGTGATACGGCAGTCACCGTGAACCCGATTCATGCCCTGCGAAACGACGTCGAGCGGCTGGCCCTCCCTTCGGGCAGGATGGTGGGAACCGAGGGGCACGCGATTGCCCGGGCGTACCTGCTGGAGCGTTTGGAAGATGTCGGGCTGCACCCGTACGTCGGCGATTCATTCTGCCTGCCGTACGCCGGTGAGGTGGAGGCGACGGTGAACCTCGTGGGCATGGTCAGGGGCCGCGACGCCGGCAAACGGCCCGTGCTCGTGGGAGCTCACTACGACAGCGTCATTCCCGCCCCTTGCGCCGACGACAACTGCGCTGCGTTGGCCATTGCGCTGTCGGCCGCAGGCGTTCTCCAAAGACGGCGTCCCCCACGCGACGTGGTCATCGCACTGTTCGATGCCGAGGAGCCGCCCCATTTTCTTGGGCCGGGCATGGGAAGCACTCGCTTCTACGAAGACCAAATGAAGCCGGAAGGCGTACACGCGGCCGTGATCATGGACCTCGTCGGGCACGACGTGGTCGCCCCTTTCGCGTACTTGCGCGGCAATCGACTCGCCGACGCGCTTGCCAGCCGCTTCCCCCGTCTCGCTCGTTGGGACGTGGCGCTGCCGATCGTCCGCGATCTCTTTTTCATCACGGGCGCCGAGAGCCATCCCGCGCTCGCCCCGGCGCTGGAGAAGGTGAAGCTCCCGCGCCGGCTGCGGCTGATTGCAGCGCTGAACGACTACGTGGGCGACATGAGCGATCACGGCGTGTTTCGCCAGAACGGCGTGCCGTACCTGTTCCTCTCCTGCGGACGGTGGCCGCACTATCATGCGCCGACCGACACGCCCGACCGGCTGAACTACCGGAAGATGCACCGGATCGTGAAGTACGTGGTTCGCCTGGTCGAATCGCTCTGCGACGCGCGGCTCGAAGAGCGTCGCGAATCGGCCGACACCGTCGATTTCGAGATCCGCTGTCTCAAGCGGGCTCTTGGCCCGATCCTTCCTTTTGCCTTGCGGATTCTGGGGATTAAGCGTTTGGAGACGCGGCAAGACCTCAATGAGCTTGCCGGCGCCCTGCTCGCCGCCGGGTTGTAGGGGCGATGTGAAGGGCGATGCGAGCCGGAGAGCGCTACTCCGCCAGGAGGTCGAATTCCCACTCACCGCGCTAGTTGCGAGTCCCGTCGAGTCGGAAGCCGGTGGTAAAAACGACCGATCGCTGGAATCCGTTCGCGTCTGCGGTGACGGGGTCGAAGCCGGATTCCCCGCGGCGGGGAATCTGAAAGGTGCGGTCCGCACGCCGGGCATCGCCTCACCTCACGAGAATCACTGCCTCCGCGTTCCGGAGCGTCACTTGGCCGACCGGGGGCCCGAGCGTGCCGTCGACTTGCAGGGGGCGAAACGGGCCGGGCAGCTTGTGGGTCGTGGCCGTCTCGTCAGCCAAGGACCCGCCGACGTAGGGCTTGACAAGCACCAGCCCTTTCGCGTAGCGCCGGCCGAAGACGCGCTGGCGGACGGCCGCCCCTTCGACGAGCTTGACGGAATCGAGCCAGGCCGTGCCCGTGGCCCCGTAGATGCGGAAGTTGATCCGGCCTTCAGCGTCCTCGGCCGTCTTGAAGACGGTACGCTGCTCGCGCCAATCGCGCGTGCCCTGCCAGGTGAGCATCCCATCGCCTTCGGCGCCGTCGAATTCGTACGCGTAGACTTGGGCCCCGGGCTCACCCGTAACCCGGTCGACCTTTGCCCAGGCGATCAGCGTGTAGGTCGTGTGGGGCTTCAGGCGCACGACCTGCTTGTTGATGTTGTTGATCGTGGGGCTGGTGCTGGCGATCTTGACCGAGGAGGCGCCGTCGTGCTTCACCCGCTTGTCCAATTCGACGGGCTCGGCGATCTGCCATCCGGTAGGATTGCCCTGGGCGTCGCCCGCCTCGAAAAGGCCGTTTTTCAGGAGGCTCGCCACGTTGGCGCCCGCGCCGCGATCGACCTCGTCGAAGAGGCAATACGGTCCCTCGGGCTCTCCCAGGTCGAAGCGCATCGCGTCGAACCACAACCTGGTCACGTTGGCGTAGGGGTGGCGGCCGAAGCCGAAGTAGGTGAAGTCGCCGTGGGCGAGCAGGTAGGTGGCCAGCCCGAAGAGCTTGTCGCGATCGGGGCTCACGGGCAGCTTGGGGCCGAAGGTGGCGAGCTGGGGGTGGAAGATGGGGTTGTACTGGATCAACTGGATCTTGCCCTGCCGATCCAGCTCGATCGCCGTGTCGAGGGCGGCCTGCCACCGGCTGGCGTGACGGTCGAGCGACTGCCAGCCCTCCGACTGGCGCCCGTCGATCACCATCGGATCGGCGTTCCAGTTGTTGGCGGTGATGATTTTGTCGGGCAGGCGGAGCTTCATCTCGCCGAACAGCACCTGGAGGTCGCGGAGCCAGCGGTCGGCCTCGTCGCCCTCGCGTGGATACTCCAGCACGCGAGCGGACCGCCCGGCGCCGGAGACGTCGGTGGGCACCGTGTCGAAGTAGATCCCGTCGTAGTCCTCGCAGATCCTGGGGGCGTGGACCGTGGCCATGAACTCCCGGTAGGCCGGGTGGCCGACGTTCATCACGAAATCGTCGCGGGGCGGTCCCCAGTAGTAGATCGGGATCCTCGCTTCCCGGGGCTCGCGCGCCCGGGCCTTCGGGTTGACCGGTTGGGCGAGCTCGGCGTCGTCGACCCGGCCGTCGCCGTTGCGGTCGTTGCGGGGGTCCCAGCCGGGGCAAATCCGCGCTTCGATCGGGTTGGCCGTGTTCTCCGCGCCCACGTGCAGGCGCACACGCGTGTCCTCGGCGAAGTGGCAGAACATCTCCTCGGCGACGCCTTTTTGGGCAAGCCCCCGGGCCCGGCAGAAATCGGCCAGCTCCTTGGCCTTGCCGCTAAGCGGGTCGCCCGTCGACGGGTGCGGCAGCACCATCGTCGAGACCAGGCCGTAGACCTGGGTGACGATCTCCTCCCGCCCCTGTTTCGCTTCCTTGCGGAAAGAGAGGTCGAGCCAGTCCCGGGCGAAATCGGGCTTGCCGGCGAAATTGATGAACGTGCGGATCGTGGGCAGGTGGTGAGGCATGGGGCGCACGCTCAGCCGGAAGCAGTGAGCGGGCGGGTCGGGCAGGCGCCGGCCGCCGGTATCCCAAATGTGAACGCCCCAGTAGTAGTCGACGCCGTTTTCCAACGGAGGCCCGGCGTAGCGGACGATCGGCAGCCGGCCCTGCACCTTGCCCGAGTCCCAAACGAGCGGCCCGGCTTCGCGGACTGCCTGGGGCGACGAGCCGACCAGGATTCGACACGCGGTCTGCCTTTCGCACTCCCAGGAGAACTCGGGGCACGGATCGCGCACGTCGACCGGCTCGACGCGCCACTCGCAGCAGAGGTTGCTCGGGGGCTCCGCGGCGGTGGCTGCGCCGACCAGCAGGAGCAGAATCGGGCCGGCGAGCGTTCGGTGGCTTCGGATCATGGGGTCACCTCAAACGAACGTGAGCGGGTAAGGAAGGTGCATTCAGTGCGGGCAGTCACTACGCCGGCATTTTCCCAGTGGGTAAGGGAGAGGCGGCCCTCTCCCTCCCCGTTGTCGCCATGGAGTCG
>CAZDHR010000169.1:0-13860 GCA_964505295.1 uncultured Planctomycetaceae bacterium | reverse complement strand
ACTTCAGAAGCCATTCTTCTACTCCACTATCCACTGACAGCCAGCCTCATTAACTAACTCATTCCGCCAGCTACTTAAGCCCGCCTGGCGCGGGTCTTTTGGAATTCGGCCAGGGCTTCGTCGATTTGGTGGGCCGTTTCGAGATCGATGTCTTGGGTGTCGGTGATTTTCTGCCAGAGGTCTTGCTTCTTGTCGCGGAAGAACTGGAGGAAGGCCTCTTGCCACGCGGCGACTTCGGTGAGGGGGACCTTGTCGAGGTGGCCGAGCGTTCCGGCGTAGATGGCCAGCACCTGGTCGGTGACGTGCAACGGGTGGTAGAGGCCTTGCTTGAGGATCTCGGTCATGCGGTAGCCCCGGTCGAGGCGTGCCTGGGTGGCGGGGTCCAGGTCGGTGCCCAACTGGGCGAAAGCCTCCAGCTCGCGGAACGCCGCCAGGTTCAAGCGGAGGCCGCCGGCCACTCGCTTCATCGCCGGGACTTGCGCCGCCCCCCCCACCCGGGAAACCGAAATGCCCACGTTCATCGCCGGGCGTTGGCCGGCAAAGAAGAGGTCGGGCTGGAGGTAGATCTGTCCGTCGGTGATGGAGATTACGTTGGTGGGGATGTAGGCGGAGACCTCGCCTTCGAGCGTCTCGACAATGGGAAGCGCGGTCAGCGACCCGCCGCCAGACGCGTCGTTCAGCTTGGCTGATCGCTCCAACAGCCGGCTGTGGCAGTAGAAGATGTCGCCCGGGTAAGCCTCGCGGCCCGGCGGGCGTCGCATCAATAGGGACAGTTGCCGGTAGGCCTGGGCCTGCTTCGAGAGGTCGTCGTAGACGACCAGCGTGTGCCCACCCTGGTACATAAAGTACTCGGCCATGGCACAGCCGGCGTAGGGGGCGACGTACTGAAGCGGAGCCGGATCGCTGGCCCCGGCCACGATCACGGTGGTGTAGTCCATGGCCCCTTCGCGGCGAAGCGTGTCGATCAGGCCGGCCACGCTCGACTCTTTCTGCCCGATGGCCACGTAGAAGCACTTCACGTCGGTCTGCTTCTGGTTGATGATCGTGTCGACGCAGATGGCCGTCTTGCCGGTCTTGCGGTCGCCGATGATCAGCTCGCGCTGACCGCGTCCGATGGGGGTCATCGCGTCGATGGCCTTGATGCCGGTCTGCAGCGGCTCCTTGACCGGCTGTCGCTCGGCCACGCCGGGGGCGTCCGACTCGACGGGCCGCCGCTCGGTGGTGCGGACCGGGCCGAGGCCGTCCAGGGGGTTCCCGAGCGGGTCGAGCACGCGCCCCAGCACCGCCTCGCCGACCGGCACGCTCAACAGCCGGCCGGTGCTGCGGACCTCGTCGCCCTCATTGATGGTCAGGTAGTCATCCAGAATGATCACCCCCACGGAGTTCTCTTCGAGGTTGAACGCCAGCCCGTAGATGCCGCCGGGGAACTCGACCATCTCGCCGGACATCACGCCGGCGAGTCCGTACACGCGGGCGATGCCGTCGCCGACCTCGAGCACGCGGCCGACCTCGCGGACGTCGATCTGGGACCGGTACTGCTCAATCTCTTGCTGAATAACGGAAGCGATCTCGTCGGGTTTGAATTTCATGAGCGGTCCTCTGAATGATTCGCTGGCGGACGTTCTCCAACTGGCTGGCGATGGAGCCGTCATAGATGGTATCCCCGACGCGCACGACCACGCCGCCGATCAGATCGGGGTCGACGACCTGCTCGAGGATCGGCTCGCCGCCGAGGAGTGGACGCAGGTTGCCGGCGATGCGGGCGGCCAGATCGCCCGAGAGCGGCGTGGCCGTCGACACGCGCACGCGCACCCGGCCCCGCATCCGGTCGTAGAGCTCGTGCGCCTGGCGGTGAATCGCACGCAGGCAATCGAGCCGGCCGTGACGGCTGACGACGTCGAGGAAGTTCAGCAGAAGCGGCGAGGCCTGGGTGCCGAGCGTGCGGTCCAGAATCCGCACCTTTTCCTCGTGCGATACGATTGCCGAGGCCAGGATCCGTTCGAACTCGGGGAACGGATCGAGCACATCGGTGAGGAGCGAATCGAGCTCCGCAAGCAGGGACTCGGTCAGGCCGGCGCTTTCCGCCGCGCCCAGAAACGCCTCGGCGTAGACGGTACCGATGTGCTCGACGGTCACGTCGGCGTCGATCTGCGCCGCGGTTCGGGCGTCGCGTGCTTCCGAGTCCTGGGCCATGGTCAATTGCCTATCGGTCCGTCTCTACCCGATTGCGGCTTGGAGAAGTCGGTCACCGCCTGCTCGATCAGGTGCGAGTGGGCCTTGGGGTCGAGCTGGCTGTGCACGATCTTTCCGGCCAGATCGACGGCCAGGGCGGCGCTCTCTTCGGCCAGCTCTTGGAGTGCATTGGCGGCGGCCTGCTCGATTCTCTCGAGCGCCCGCTGGTGCTCGGCCTCGGCATCGGCCTGGGCCTTCTCGACGATCTGATGGCCGACGTGCTCGGCGTCGCGTCGGGCGGCGTCGAGCATCTGCCGGACCTCTTCGCCCGAAGCGGCAAGGCGCTCTTCGTACTGCTGGAGCAGTTGTCGGGCTTCGGCGTTGGATCGCTCGGCCGAGGCGATCTCGTCGGCGATCCGCCGCTCCCGTTTCTGGAGCCCGCCTGCAATCGGCCGCCAGGCGAACATCCACAGGATGGCGAGCAGCACGAGGAAGACCGCGGCGGTCCAGATGGCCAGGTCTCCCTGGAAGTCGAGGGGATTGAGGTTGACCTCTCCCTGCCCGGGCTCGGCGGCCTCCGGCTGCGCAGACGCGGCCGGAGGCTCCGCGCCGTGCGCAGCGACCGCCGTCTGAGCCGGCCAACCGACCACGGCCAAGCCAACAAGGGCTACAGCGATTCGGGGGAACATCGTGCTATCGCCTTCGGGGCCTTGGGCAACGCTTACTCGGTGTAGAACAGACGCAACAGGCAGACGATCAAGGCGAAGAACGTGACGCCTTCGATCAACGCTGCGGCAATGATCATCGCCGTCTGGATGTTGCCGGCCACCTCGGGCTGCCGGGCCATGCTCTCCACGGCCGTCGCGCCGATCCTGCCGATGCCGTACCCGGCGCCGATGATGATCAGCCCGCAACCGAACGCCACGCCGAGAAAAGAAATCGAGAAGCCGTTCGACGGGCCCGCAGCACCGGCAGCCCCCGCCTCCGCGGCAAGCGCAGGCGTGGCCGTCGAGAGCAGCACGACGCTCAACAGGACAAATGTTGACAATCTTTTCACTGGACCCTTCTCCTTCTATACGTGGTCTATCCCGAGAAGGCGACGTTCGAGCCTAATGCTGGTGAATCGCCATCCCGATAAACAAGGCTGACAGAAACGCAAATACGTACGCCTGCAAAAACGCAACGAAAAGCTCCAACACGCTCAGCGCAGCGGCGGCCAACACGCTCGCGATGGTCACCCCCAGCCAAAGGACGATGAACGTACCCGCCGTCGCCGCGATGAACTCCACGATCACGGCCAGCACGAGGTGCCCGGCGAACATGTTGGCCAACAGACGCACGGCCAGCACGCAGTGCTTGATCGCCAGGCCCGTGATCTCGATCACCAGAAGCATCGGTTTGAGGAACAGGGCCAGCACCAGCGGCAGCTCCATGGGCGGCACTAGCCCGGTCCAGTAGCCGACCAGCCCGTGCTTGACCATCCCCGTTCCGATCACGGCGCAAAGCGCCACCAGCGCCAACACCCCGGTTACCGATAACGAGCCGGTCGGCGACCCGGCCCAGGGAATCATTCCCAACAGGTTGCAGAACAGGATGAAAAAGAAGACGGTCCAGACGAAGGGCAGGAACCGGTCGGCGTCGCGGCGGCCGATGGCGGGCCGGGCGACCTCGTCCCGAATGAAGACCAGCATCACCTCGAAGAAGTTCCAGAACAGCCCCCGCGGTCGTCCTCCTCGGCGAATTCGCACGCCCAGCGGCACGAAGATCAAGATCATCAGCACCGCGGCCACGACCTCCAGGACCATGAACTTCGTCAACTGGAAGTGGTGCGCCGGTATCTGGTAGCCCAGGACGTCCCACGGGCCCAAGTCCCAACTGGGTAAAGGGATCGATCCGGGGTGGGGATGGGGCCCCTTCCACGCTTCGGGCAACTGTTGCCACAGGACCTGCGGCACGTCGAACGCCGGGCCATCCTTCACGTGTCCGCTGATCTCGGCAATGTCAAACCCGCTCTCAGCCATCGATCCCAGAACCGTTCAAACCACCACGTGGGAGCATGCGTCGGGGGAAGCGTCATCGCGACCGTCGGGCGCGTCCGCCTGGGGCAACGAGAGCGTCGTCTCCACGAACAACGTCACGGGGTAAAAGACGAGGAAGTAGACCAGCAGGTACCCTTCGGCCAGGGCCGCGGCGGACCATTGCAGGGCCAACGCCGCAAAGAGCGGGATGAACATCCGCAGCAGCATGCCATACAGGACGCCGTGCAACACCCGCTTGGGGTCGCGAAACGCCCGGGCTACCACCAGCGCCGCGGCGGCCCCGAGCCAGCACAGCGCCGCGGCGGTCGCCGAAGCCGCCAAGCCGGCCACGCCGGTTACCCAGCCCGCCACCGGCGCCGCCAAGGCGTAGACCGCCAGGACCACCGCCGCCAGAAGGAGAAGCTGAGCGGGGACGCCCCAAGCGCGGATTATCGCAACGCGGCGTTTCATGTCCCGTTTGGTCTAGGTCCTGTTTGGCCTTCCGTCTCCGTTGATGGGCCCGGGGCGTCCTCCGCGGGTTTCTCGTCGGGCTGAGCATCCGCTCGGTTGTGCGAGGGCCCGTTCTGCCCGACGCTCGACCCCAACCGAACCAAGTGCAATATCGCCGTGGTCATCCCCAAGGCCATGCCCAGCACGAGGAACACCATGACGGTTCCCAACTGCCGGTCAATCCACAGACCAACGAGCCCCGGGACAACCATTTCCAGGGAAATCGAGGTGACGCGCGAGCTCCATTGGGCCGCTTGGGCCAAGGAGGAGCGATCGTCGGGTGGATCTGCCACGAGCCGAGCAAGTATAGGTTGAGGATGGGTGGGCATAGCTCACGGGCGTGGCCGAGACGCCGGAGCATCCGTCGCGGTCGTAACGAATGCGCGGGCCCCTGCCGAAACCCGGGACTCAATCCCAAGAGCACACGACCGCAACACAGCGAATCCCACCAGGGTTCGGCAAAACGCGCCAAGTTACCAGTCCGGTCATTGAGTGTCAAGTGACACGTGCGTGCTAACCCCTTTGCTGCTTTCATGTTTCCGAATTGGCACGCATTTCGTGGGACGCTGCAAAGGACGGCACGGCCTCTCCGCTGCGTTGGCGGCCGGCGGGCTGGCCGCCATGCCGTGGCGGACGACGCCGGGAAGAAGACGGATCGGGGCCGGACGGGACGAATGCGGACCGTGCCCCCCGAAGCCACTCGGAGCGAACACCTCGCGGGGGCTGTTGCTTTCCCGCTCGAAGGGGGTATCCATTCCGCTCGGCCGGATTTGGATCTTGTCGGGCCGGTTTTTCCTAACTCTTTGTCAGCAAAGATAATACGTCGGCAGTGTCCCGGGGAAATCGAGTAGTCTCGAAAGGCCACTCATTGCGTTCGACCGGTACCCCAACTACAATCGATGTTATCGGAGTTTCCTGTCCCGCCCAGGATTGCGGTTTGGGCGCCTGCCAACGGCAGGAAACCCCGATGGGACAACGCGGGTCCGGCATCCTGGAGCCCACGGACGGACGCGGACAGCGGAATGCGTCGGCAGTGGACTGGGGAACGGTTACCCGTCCTGCTTCGGTGCCGGGATTGCGTGGGGCAAACGTTGTCCTGTGCTGGAGCCGCGCGGCCAAGGATAGCCGAACGGGAAGGGGCGATAGTTCCGGGTCACGGACGACACGCCACAACCGACCGACCCACACCCAGCGCCGCAAGGGCGCCCACACGGCAAGCGCGGAGGTAAGTCCCGTGATCACCGCAGCATCCCTGAAGACCCGCACGGTCAAAGACCTGGCTGCCATGGCCAGGCGCAAGCGGGTTCCCGGCTGGCATTCGATGCGCAAGCATGAGTTGATCAAGGCCCTGGTCAAACTGGCCAAGGCGGAAGCGGCCAAGAAAGCCAGAAACAGCAACTCCCCCACCAGCAAGCGTCCGGCCAAGCCCACCTCTTCCAAGCGTTCGGCCAAGAATGGCCGAAGCTCCAAGTCCGTCCGAAAACCGAAGCCTGCCCGCTCGGAGAAGCGGTTGAAGCAGATCCGAGCCAAGCTTGCCCAGTCGAAGGACCTGGCCTACCACACCAACGGGGACGGCCATGTGAACGATCGGCTGGTGGCGATGGTCCGCGATCCTTACTGGCTCCAGGCCTACTGGGAGGTGTCTCGACAGAGCGTCGAGCGAGCCCGGGTGGCCCTCGGTCAGCATTGGCATGCGGCCCGGCCGGTCCTCCGCCTCCTGGAAGTCGGTCGCGAGGGCACGACCAGCACCCAGAGAAGGGTGGTCCGCGACATCGTGATCCACGGGGGGGTGAACAACTGGTACGTCGACGTCGACGATCCCCCCAAGAGCTTCCAATTGGACCTCGGCTATCTCGGGCCGGACGGCCACTTCCTCTGCCTGATCCGCAGCAACGTGGTCACCACGCCTCAGTCCGACGTGGTCGATAACGTCGACCGCAACTGGGCCGACGTGGCCCACGATTTCGAGCGGATCTACGCCTTGAGCGGGGGGTACGCCGAAGGTCCCGGCAATTCCGAGCTCAAGAACCTGTTCGAGGAACGGCTCAGCCGTCCGATGGGGTCTCCGATGGTCACACGGTTTGGCCGGGGGGCGCAGGCGGTGGGCCACAACCGGCCCGAGTTCCCCTTCCAGGTGGACGCCGAACTGATCGTTTACGGCATGACCTCCCCCAACGCCCACGTGACCCTCAAAGGAGAACCCGTTCGCCTCCAGCCGGATGGGACCTTCACGGTCCGCTTCAGTCTCCCCAACCGCCGTCAGGTGTTGCCGGTCGTCGCCTCGAGCGGCGACGGCGTCGAGCAACGGACCATCGTCCTGGCCGTGGAGCGGAACACCAAGGTGATGGAGCCGGTGATCCGCGAGCCGGACACCTAACCGCCGCGCGGAATTCCCGCCCGCGTGGGTCAGCGGAAATCTGCCCCCGTGAAACTCCTCCGCGATCTGGACAACCTACCCGACCCACTCCGCCACGGCGCAGTCACGATCGGCAATTTCGACGGCGTGCACCTCGGCCACGCCGGAATCGTCGAGCGACTGGCGGCCAAGGCGCGAGAGCTCGGCGGCCCGGCCGTGGTCCTCACCTTCGATCCCCATCCGGCACGCGTCCTCCGGCCCGAGCAGCCGCCCTCGCCGCTCTGCTGGACGCAGCGCAAGGCCCAACTGCTCGGGCAACTCGGCGCGGACGCCGTGATCGCCTATCGCGCCGACAAGGCGTTTTTCGGGCTGGACGCGCGGCAGTTCTTCGACCGGATCCTCCGCGACCGCCTCGCGGCCCGGGCGGTGGTCGAGGGGCCCAACTTCTTCTTCGGACGCAACCGGCAGGGCGACGTCGACGTGCTGCGCACGCTGTCGAACGAGGCCGGCATCGCCCTGGAAGTATGCCCGCCCGTTCGGGTCGACGGTCAGGTCGTCTCCAGCTCCCTCATCCGGACGCTGCTGGCCGAAGGCCGGGTCGAGCCGGCGCGACGGATGCTCACCGAGCCGTATCGGATCCGCGGGACGGTCGTTCGCGGGGCGGGCCGCGGAACCGAGTTGGGATACCCGACGGCCAACCTGGCCGACGTCGACACGCTGCTGCCCGGCGAAGGGATCTACGCCGGCCGGGCCCTGGTCGAAGGCCGGCTGTGGCCCGCGGCGATCAGCCTCGGCCCCAACCCGACGTTCGATGAAGGCGTCCGTAAGGTGGAAGCCCATCTGATGGACTACGCCGGACAACTCTTCTACGACCGCCGGATCGAGGTTGACTTCCTGGCGCGGCTGCGGGACATTGTACGATTCGACTCGGTCGGCCGGCTCGTCGCGGAAATGGGTCGCGACGTAGCCGCCGCCCGCAAAATCGTCATGGGGTACCGCGAATAAGGAGCGGTGCCGGAAGCGAGGAGCTCATCCGTGGAATCGTCGCCTCACGCGTCGCCCGCCGGCCCTCCGGCGTCGCCCATCGACTGGCCCCGTTTTGTCGAGCTGATCCGGGCGAACCGGCGCTTCGCGCTGACGTCGCACGTCCGGCCCGATTGCGACGCCGTGGGGAGTGAGTTGGGGATGGCCTTCCTCCTCGAGCGATTGGACAAGGAGGCGAAGATCATCAACGCCTTTGAGGTCCCGCCCAATCTTCGGTTCATCGATCCGGAGGGCAAGCTCGAACGCTTGGGAAGCGACGGGACCCGGGAGTGGCTCGAGTCGATCGACGTGCTGATGGTGCTCGACACGACGGCCTGGGCCCAGTTGGGCGACATGGGTGACGTGGTTCGCACCACCCGGGCCACGAAGATGGTCCTCGATCACCACCCGAGCGGCGACGACCTGGGGGCCGAGCTGTTTAAAGACCCCAGCGCCGAGGCCACCGGGCGCCTGGTCGTCGAGGCCGCCGAGCACCTGGACGTCCCGATCGTCCCGCAGGTCGCCCAGGCCCTGTTCGCCGCGCTGGCCACCGACACCGGCTGGTTCCGCTTCAATTCGACGTCGGCCAAGACCTACGAACTGGCGGCCCGGCTGACCGCCGCCGGCGCCAATCCGGCCCGGATCTACAAGGATCTGTACGAAAACGAGACCCTGGCCCGCCTGCAACTGGTCGGCCAGGCCATGGGTCGTGCCCGCACCGAGCTCGACGGGCGGCTGATCCACACCTGGCTTGCGCGCGACGATTTCGAGGCCGTCGGGGCCATCCCGCAGGACAGCGAAGACGTGATCAACTTGACCTTGGCGGTGGGCGGAACCGAAGTGGCCGTGATCCTCGTGGAACAGCCTGGCGGGGGATTCAAGATCAGCTTCCGCAGCCGCTCCGACGTCGACTGCCGGCTGGTCGCCGAGCAGTTCGGCGGCGGGGGCCACCGGAACGCGTCGGGGGCGCTGGTGACCGAACCGTTCGCCGTTGCCCAGTCCATGGTCCTTGACGCCGTGCGCGCCGCCATGCAATAATTCCTGGTTGCGTCCCCTGGTGGCCCGTCAATCCTTCCCTTGTGGGTTCACACGTATCGTTCCCACGCTTGGCGTGGGAACACGATTGCCGCGACGCTGTACGTCGCAGATACAGGACGCAAAGCGGCCCCCAAGTCCGTTCCGACGCGAAGCGTCGGAACGATGAAACCCACAAGCCAACGGTTGACAGACACCTGTGAACATAACGTTAGCGCGCCCGCAAGAGCGAGAGTGAGTACCCATGGAGCCTTCCACCCAATCTGCACGCGACGGCGCCCCCGGGCCGGCCGTAGCCGGTGACCCGCGCCGTCGATTCGTCATCAAAACGCTGGCCTTGGGGTCGGGGGGGTTGGCGTACGTGGTCCCTGCGCTGGCGGGGATCGTCGCGTTTCTCAACCCGCTGAAGCAGAAGAGCCGGGCCGGCGAGTTCCTCCGGGTGGCGTCGCTGGACTTGTTGCCCGAGGATGGAACGCCCCAAAAGGTCTCCATTGTGTCCGATCGCACCGACGCCTGGAATCGCTTCCCCAACGAGCCGATCGGCGCGGTCTTCCTGCGGCGGACGGAGGGCGGGCAGGTCGAGGCGCTGAACGTCATCTGCCCCCATGCCGGCTGCTCCGTTCAGTATCAACCCCAGGACGGGAAGCTGTTCTGCCCCTGCCACGCGGCGAGCTTCGCGCTGGACGGCAAGCGCCTCGACGCAACCTCGCCCAGCCCCCGCGACCTCGACACGCTCGACGTGGAAATCCGAAACGGGACGGAAGTCTGGGTCCGCTTCCAGAACTTCCAGACCGGTATTCCCGAGAAAGTGCCCGAAGCATGAGCACCCCGACCGATTCGACGGACAAGTGCGCCGGTCTCATGTCGTGTCCCCTGTGCCGGGGGGCCGCGCGCCTTCTTGCCCCGGCGATGGACTGGCTCGACGACCGCACCGGCGCCAGGTACGCCGTGCGCCGGCTTGCCGAGCGGCCGGTCCCGCGCGGAGTCCCCTGGGACGGCCTCTGGCCGAGCATGATCGCCTTCACGTTCATCATTCAGGCGATCACCGGGTTCTTCCTTTGGATGTTTTATAGCCCCAGCGCACAGACGGCCTGGGAGAGCGTCTACTACCTCCAGTACGAGGTGACCGGCGGCTGGCTCTTGCGGGGCGTGCACCACTACGCGGCCCAGGTGCTGGTCGCCCTGACCGGGCTGTACGTCATCCACCTGGTCGTCCGCGGGTTGTGCCGGGCCCCGCGAGAGTGCGTCTACTGGGTGGCGGTGCTGATGGGGCTGGCCTCGCTGGGCCTTTGCCTAACCGGCGACCTGTTGGCTTGGGACCAGAACAGCTACGCCAGCACGCTGGTGCGAGTCAAGTTCGCCATGCTCCTGCCCTGGATCGGCGACGACCTGTTCAAGCTGGCGGCGGGGGGCCCGGCGTTCGGCCACCTGACGCTGACCCGCTTCTTCACCCTCCACGTCGGGCTGCTGGCCGCGAGCTTCCTCGGCCTGCTGGTGCTCCACGGTTGGCTCGTCCATCGAGCGGCCGGGAAAGACCCCAACGTCAAGGAGGCACAACGGCCCCAGGGTCGCTACTGGCCCGACCGCCTGGTCTATCACGCCGTCGCCTGGCTCGTGGTGATGATTGTCGTGGGGCTTCTGGTGGGGCACGTGTTCTCGGGCGGGCACGGGGGCGAACCGGGCGTCGCGCTGGGCGCCCCGGCCGATCCCGACCCGGCCAACTTCTACGCGGCGGCCCGGCCCGAGTGGAGCTTCCGCGGCTTGTATCAGCTCTCCAACCTCTTCCCCGGCGACGCGATCCCCCTCGTGGGCGTCTCGTGGAAGATCGTGCCCATCTTCGTCTTGAGCGGGACGACCGTGCTGGTGGTCCTCGCGTTCCCGTTCATCGGCCGTCTGAGGCGGGGCTACTGGATCAACGTGTCGGTATTGGGATTCCTGCTGGCGGCCCTCGTGCTGCTCTCGGCCGCCTCGTGGCGGCACGATTTCGGTGACGAGCAGTACCTGGCCGACTTGGCCGCGGGTCAGGCCCAGGCCGATCGCGTCAAGGAGCTTGCCCGCTCGCCCGAGGGAATCCCCATCAGCGGGGCGCTCTCGCTATTGCGCAACGATCCCAAGACGCAGGGGCCCGTTGTGTACGACAAGCAATGCGTGATCTGCCACAATTACGGTGCCCCCGGCGATGCGGCGATCGTGGCCGAGCCCCCGTCCGCTCCCGACCTGTACGGCTTTGCCGGTCGCCCGTGGGTGGCCGGGCTGCTCGACCCCGAGAAGGTCAAAAGCCCCCAATACTACGGCAACACGAAGTTCGCCGCCGGCGCGATGGTCCGATACGTCGAGGGGCCGTATGGCGACTTGGACGAAGCCCAGCAAACGGCGATCGTCGCCGCCCTGTCGGCGGAAGCCGATTTGGCGTCGCAAAGGGCTGCGGACCGCAACGACGCGGCCCTGCTCGAAGAGGGGCGCGGGCTGATCGTCCGCGAGTGCACCCGCTGCCACCGGTTCCACGACGACGGGCAGATCGGCTCCGCGCCCGACCTGACCGGGTACGGGTCGCAGGAGTGGATCCTGGGCATCGTCGTCGACCCGGCCCACGACTGGTTTTACGGTCCGCGCAACGACCGCATGCCGGCGTATCTCGAAGTGCCCGAGGATCGGGCCAAGAACCGCCTGGGGGCCGGTGAAATCCGGCTCGTGGCCGATTGGCTGCGGGGCGATTGGTATGAGCCCTCGGCCGCGGCCCAAGGGGACGAGGCCAGCCCCCAAAGCGCCCCGGCGATGCTCACCGTCGGCAAGTGGGTGGCCCGGCGCGCCAAGCCGGTCGCCGTCGCCGACACGGCCCTGGCCCAGGCCCGCGCGCTCTACCAGCGCGAGCACTGCGCGATTTGCCACGACCTGACCGACGCGCCGGGCGGGGACCTCGTCGCCGGCGATCCTTCCGCCCCAGACCTGGGTGGGTTCGCCAGCCGCGCGTGGATCGGCGGCCTGTTGGACCCCGAGCAGATCAGGACCCGGAAGTACTTCGGCAATTCCAAGTTCCGGACGGGCGAGATGGCGGGCTTTGTCGACGACATGCTCGCCGACCTGGACGACGAGGAGAAGGAGGAAATCGAGTTGCTGGCGATCGCGCTCTCGGCCGAGGCCCAGTTGCCTTCGCAGCAGGAGATGGACCAGAAGGACGCCGGGCGAATCGAGGAGGGGCGCGAGATGCTGTCGGCCTGGGGCTGCACCGACTGCCACCGGTTCCACGACGAGGGCGATCGCGTGGGGCCCGACCTGACCGGCTACGGCTCGCCCGAGTGGCTTACCGCCTTCCTCTGCGACCCGGCCAAGACCAAGCCGGCGCACAAGAACGACCTCCTCTTCTACGGCGACGACAACTACGGGATGCCCTCCTATCGCAGGTTCCGCCCGGAACGCGTCGAGGGCGAGGGCCCGGATGTCGCCAAGGCGAGGAAGGTGCTCGAGGACAAGGAGAGTCTCAATCTTCTCGGCGCCGACGAGGTCGGCCTGCTCGTCGACATGCTCCGCGGCGAGTTGCCCGAGAAGTAACGGCCGGCGCGCCGCAAAGCTCCAGAATCGACGTCTCCTTCGCCCGGTAAAGGGCTTGGGGTGCGCGCAGAAACAAGAGTCCGCGCAGAAACAACTTGACCAATCGGGTGGCACACCCCGAGGAACGAAGGTCGGCGGGGGAAGGTTGGCGAGGGGCTACCGCCTCGTCTCGCGCCCGCTCCAGAACTTCCACCGTCCCCGCGTCAGCCACGGCCAAGGTGGAGCCGTCCGGGCTGAAGCCGATGCTGCGGACCGAGCTTGCATGTCCCGGGAGCGTTGCCAATAGCACCGCGGCAGTCGGGTCGAACGGTCTGACGGTTGCCGTAACGGCGGGCCGGCTCTTCGGGCCAGAGCGGGTCCCGGCCACCTGGCCGGCCGGGGGTTCAATCTTGGCGATCTCCGCAAGCCGCTGATCGAGCTTCACTTTGACCAGCCCGGACGTTCCTTGCGACCGGGCCTTTTCATACCAATGGCCCGCACGAAGCAGGAAGCAATCTCGCTCGCGGCCCTCCCTCGACTGGGCCACGTCCCACCAGGTGTCGCCCAACGCGACCTGGGCGTCGGGCGAATCGGCCCCGACGAGCTCCTTCACCGCCGGGACTCTCAACGCCGGATCGCCCCCCAACGCCAGCATGGGAATGCCCTGGTCCCAGTCGCCTCGTGACAGGCACAGGTAGCGACCGGCCGCCAGGTTCGCCTCCGGGTCCGTCGGGCTCTCGTCCAATCGGGCCTGGGCCTTCTGATACTCCGCGTGCGCCTGCCGAAGCTCATCGAGCTTGTCTAGCCGGGCGACGACCTCTTTGACGAGCGAGTAGTTGCGTCCACGCTTGGCCGACGCCTCAGCGATCTCGCCGAACTGGCCGGCCGCCTCGAAGTCGTCTTCGGCCAAGGCGACGTCGACCAGCGAGTACACCTGCTCGGCCAGCGCCGCGTGCTGCGACGAGAGCTTGGCTGCGTCGGCGAGCCCCCGCGCGCAGTCCAGCCGCATTTCCATGGCGTCGACGTCGTAGGTCGCTACGATTCGCTCGACGGCTTCCAGCGCGGTCTCGCCGTCGGCCGCCTGCTCAGCCACCAGGATCCGCAGTCTCGACACGGGTCCGGATCGCAGGGCGCGACGATCCCCATCCATCGTGACAAGCCTCCTTAGGGGCGGCCGAAGAATAACTTTCCGGTTTCACTCTCTGGTTCGGGCGGGTT